>JAFZPF010000253.1 GCA_017550455.1 Prevotella sp. | reverse complement strand
GGGCAAGGATCAACAAGGCTAAGCATGATAATAGTGAGACTTCACGTATGTAGTTAGCCTATATTTTTTGCTAAAAAATGCGTTTGCCTTCATTATTTGCCTAATGTGTTTGTAATCAACATCTTGCGACGATGAAGGCAAACGATTTGCCTTCATAAGCCTTTATTTATGAACAGAAGACCGTCCCCCTCTTCATTTAATGATTCGGGATTCTGGATATATCTTCTGAAGCATAGTATGAGAAATTTTCGTGAATACATTTATTTATTTTACTTTTTTTTCGTTCTTTTATGTTTAATCTGAAAAATAATGTTTACCTTTGCACTCACGAAATAAATTGCAAATAATAACATAACTAATTATCAATTATGGCATATAATCGCTTGACAGCAATGGAGGCTGCATCGTTGATAAAGCATGATGACAGTCTGGGACTTAGTGGTTTTACTCCTGCAGGAACCGCAAAAGCTGTAACACGTGAGTTGGCAAAGATTGCCGCTGCAGAGCATGCAGCCGGTCGTCCTTTCCAGGTAAGTATTTTTACAGGTGCTTCCACCGGTCAGAGTACTGACGGTGTGCTGGCTAATGAGCAGGCTATCAAATACCGTGCTCCTTACACCACCAACCCCGACTATCGTAAGCATGTTAACCTGGGTGAGATTGCGTATAATGACATTCATCTCTCACAGATGGCACAGGAGTTGCGCTATGGTTTCATGGGTGATGTGGACTGGGCTATCATCGAGGTTTGTGATATCGAAGAGGTAGGCGATAAGATCCGTTGTTATCTGACTGCTGCCGGTGGTATCTCTCCGACAGTGATCCGTCTGGCTAAGAAAGGTGTTATCCTGGAGCTGAACAGCTTCCATAACCCGAACGCTAAGTTTATGCACGACGTTTATGAGCCATTGGATCCTCCTTACCGCAAGGCTATTCCTATCGAGCATGTGGGCGACCGTATCGGTACTCCGTATATCGAGTTCCCCGCCAGCAAGCTGACAGGTGTTGTAGAGTGTAATATCCCGGATGAGGCCCGTGCCTTCAAAGATAATGATCCTATTACCGATCAGATCGGTTTCAATGTGGCAGAGTTTCTCGTAGAGGATATGCATCGTGGCATCATCCCACCATCTTTCCTGCCATTGCAGAGTGGTGTGGGCTCTACCGCTAACGCCATCCTTGGTGCACTTGGTCAGGACAAGCATGTGCCCGACTTCAACGTATATACCGAGGTGATTCAGGATTCAGTGGTTGAGATGCTGCTCAACGGACGTGTAAAGGATGCTTCCGCTTGTTCTTTGACCGTATCTAACGACTGTCTGATGCAGATCTATGATAATATGGACTACTGCAAGCATCATCTGACACTGCGCCAGAGTGAGATCAGTAACAGTCCTGAGATTATCCGTCGATTAGGTGTCATCGCCATCAATACCGCTATTGAGGTTGACCTCTTCGGTAATGCTAATTCTACCCATATCAGTGGTGTGAAGATGATGAACGGTATCGGTGGTTCCGGTGACTTCGAGCGTAACGCTTATCTGAGTATCTTCACCTGTCCGTCAGTAGCCAAGGGCGGTCTGATCAGTTCTATCGTTCCATTCTGCAGCCACCTCGATCATACAGAGCATGATGTGAACATCATCGCTACTGAGCAGGGTGTTGCCGACCTCCGTGGAAAGAGCCCATATCAGCGTGCTCAGGAGATCATCGAGAAGTGTGCTCATCCCGACTACAAGCAGTTGTTGTGGGATTACCTGAAGATTGCAAAGATGGGCCAGACACGTCACAACCTGCCGGCTGCCTTCGCTATGCATGATACATTGGCACGTAAGGGTGACATGCGTCTCACCGACTATGCTGAGTACGTGAAGTAATTTGGTTTAGAGTTTAGGGTTTAGAGTTTAGAGTTTAGAGATATTAAGAGCGTTTATTTATGGCACTTAACCAGAGAAGAATTAAGATACTGGAGCTGATCCGTGAGGATGGACATGCGAAGGTGCAACAACTGAGTAAGATATTCGGTGTGACGGAAGTAACCATCCGTCAGGACTTGGAGATGCTCGACCAGCTTGGGTATATCCAGCGTGAGCATGGTGGTGCTTTCCTGAAAGATGTAGGCTCTTTTGCCAAGACAGGAAAACTGTTCAACCAGACACGTATGGATGAGAAACGTGAGATTGCCCGCAAGGCTGTCGCCTTCATCCATGAGAATGATATCATCATCCTCGACTCTGGTTCTACCACGACGGAGATAGCGAAGCTTTTGCTGAACTACAAGAATCTTACCGTTATCACCAATGCCTTGAATATCGCCTTGATCTTAGGTGAGAACCCCGGTATCAACCTGGTGGTGACGGGTGGTGAGTTTAAAGCACCGACGCTCTCTCTTACCGGACAGATGTCGGCTGATATCATCAAGACACTGCATGCCAACAAGCTCTTCCTGGCTACAGCAGGAATCTCTTCAGATCTGCAACTTACCTATCCCAGTCTGAGTGACTTGGTAGTGAAGCAGTCGATGATAGAGAGTTCTGACCAGGTATTCTTGGTGGCCGACTCTTCGAAGATCGGTGTCAGTGCTTTCGCCAGCTTAGGCCCCATCTCCTTAGCTAACTTCTTCATCACCGACAGTATGATCACTGAGGAGCAGTTGGAGAAGATGAAAGAATCCGGTATCAATATTCTCTTGGAATGATACTAAACATCTAAAAAAATATAAAGGGGTGCTCATTCGGGCACCCCTTTATTGATATAGTGTATGAGAAGTTACTTCTCTATCTTGTTGTATTCACCCATCACCTTCTGAACCTTCAGCAGGAGGTCTTTGTAATGCAGTTGGTTGACAGAGCCCTTCGGTGCACTTTCAACTTGTTGCTTGAGGTAGTTCTCAAGTTTTTCAATATGCTGAAGAACGTACAGCAGAGCATCTGACTGTCCAAGACTTGTACTCGGGGCAGCTGTAGGAGTGCCTGTCCGCTGTTGTGTATTAGCGGATGCGGCTGCAGCCGGTCTTGGATTGATGCAATTGGCAATGTAGTTCACATACGAACGCTCCAGTTGACGACGATAGTTGTTGAGTTTTTCATCTTTGTTGTCAAGGGGCTTCCATACGGTAGCGAAGACATCATCGAGGTATTCGTTCAGCGGATACACATTCTGCTTATATTGCGTTGTCAGTGTCATTGGTGACAACTCCTGTGAAAGAGCAGAATTCTGACGACTGATAATCTCTGACTCTGCATCGAAACCGGTCTTGATGCTGATCTCCTCGGGATAGAGCCACATCGGAGTATCGAAGATGTTACGGCCCACCCAGTCGATAGCTTCCTTCTGACGTGCCTTAGGTACATAGCCGTAAGGACTCTGTGTCGGCAGGCTGTTCTCGAAACGTCCGGCGATATTACGTGTCACGTGTCCTATATAACGCTGGTACTGCTGACGTACGGTATTGTGGAAGTCGGTCAGATCCCTATACTGTCCCTCAACGACAGGAGCATAGACATT
>JAFZPF010000252.1 GCA_017550455.1 Prevotella sp. | reverse complement strand
ACAATGACAAGTTGTCTCGAGGAATACCAGCCATCGCAAGGTTTTACCCAAGAGCAGCTCAATGAGTCAGACACCCGACTGCCTTTGCTTTGTGCTGCTATCAAAAGAGCGATGTTCTATAGCTATTCTTCCTCGTTGAGATACAATTTCGGTTATCCCAGTATGATGATCATCAACGATGCCATGTGTGCAGAGTTACCTGTCCAAGCCACCGGTTATGATTATCTGAGTTGGTGGGAACAAAACACGTATTTGGGTAAGTCATATGCCGTAAGTGCCGAGCCTTGGCATTTCTATTTTAATCTTATACAGAAATCCAATCTGGCCATCGCCGTGGCCAATCCCCAACTCAACTCACCGTTGAGCGACCTGCATTATTTGGGTAGTGCTCTGTGTTACAGGGCAATGGCCTATATGGACATGACCCGTCTTTATGAGTTTAAGGCAACAGGATACCCTGAGCTCGATGATGCGGCGGAGTATAATATCACTGTTCCGATTATCGATGAGCATTCCACGGAGGAAATGGCCCGTAACAATCCCAGGGCTCCGTTTTATAAGATGTATCGTTTTATCATGAACGATCTGAACGACGCGGAGTTATATCTTCAGGGTTGGATGCCTGACCGCAAGAACGATGCCGGCATCGGAGTGGCTTATGGCTTGAAAGCCCGTATGTGGTTGGAGATGGGATGTCGCTTTGAGCAGAAACCGGCCGATCTGGCTGAGATGATCTCTCACGAGAACGATCCCGAACTGAGTGGATATGATCCGTTGGGTGTCACCACGGCAAAGCAATGTTATGAGAATGCCGCCAAATATGCCCGTTGGGCGTTGGCTCTTAACTATACTCCTGTCACCGAAGACCAGTGGTATGATACGAAGACCGGTTTCAACACGGCCAACGATGCGTGGATGTGGGCTATCCAGTATGGTACGGAGGATGTGACAGAGAGTTGGAAGAGTTTTACGGGATTCCTTGCCCCTGAGGCCACGTTCGGCTTGGCAAGCACTAACTATTTTGCCAACCGTATGATCGATGCACAGCTATACAAGAAAGTTCCGAAAAGCGACTGGCGTTATTATACGTGGATTGCCAAGGAGGATGCGGGAAAGACACAGGGCTATTCTAATTACAAAACCCTTTACTCCGCTGATAAATGGGTAGGTTTCAACGCCCTGACAGGATTTAAGTTCCGTCCCGGCTCTGGTAATATGGATGATTACAAGGCTGGGTGTGCCGTTGATATCCCACTGATGCGCGTAGAGGAAATGTATCTGATCAATGCCGAGGCAACAGCTCGTGCATACGGAGTGGCTAAGGGAAGAATCATCTTGGAGGATTTCCTCAATACCTATCGCTATACCGATGAGTCGTACATGAGCAAATCCACAACACTCAGTGATTTCATCATCGAGGTGCTTGACCAGAAACGAATCGAGTTCTGGGGAGAGAGTGTTGCGATATGGGATTATAAACGCTGTTGCCGTTCGATAGAACGCGACTATTCCGGAACGAACCATCCCTCTGCCTTCCGTTTCCATTCCAAGGAGGGTTATTCTGCTCCTTGGTTGACCATCGTCATTGCCCAGGCTGAGGAAAAATACAATACGGCATTGGTGAACCATAACAACCCCGATCCGTCGGGATACCATGAGTAAGAATTGGAATGTTGAAGAATTGTAAAACAAAAGAATTATGAATACAATATTTTTTCACATAGTAAGAAAAACGGTCAACAGCATATTACCATTATGCTTGCTCATTTCTTTACCTTTGTTCATCTCCTGTTCTTCGGATGAAGAAACATGGAAACCAGGACCCAAAACAAAGGATGGATGCCAACAGGTACATTTCTCGGGAGAGAATCCGTCGATTGCCTTTGCGAGTGCCGACGGTTTTGATGTGATCGTGAAACGTACGATTACCACGGGTAATCTGACTGTGCCCGTGAAGGTGATCTCTGCCTCTGAGGGTGTCATAATCCCCCCGAGCGTTACCTTCAACGACGGGAGTGACGAGGCCTATCTGAATATTCAGGTGCCTGCCACGGCCACTACCGGTGACAGTTTTAACTTTGAACTGAAACTGGAGGGCGACGATGTTGACCCATATGCAGATCTCGATGGAACAAGTTATTACAAGGGATTTATCAGCTTTGCCAAACACCGTCGTGCACAGGTATATATCTCCGGGTATGACAGGGTACTGGGCCGCTGGGCAGAGGATCTTTATGATTTAGGAGGCGGAACCTTCCTGATCAACGATTTCATGCGCTCGAGTGTCAACCTGTTGCTGACCGTCGATAAAGATAACTACGTGGTGGTCAGTCCGTACAACTGTAGTCCTTATCTCTATACGGCCGATTACGGTGACTTTATCTATCTCCATTATTGGAGTGACCGAACGGCTAATGTGTTCAACCCATGGGGTGATGACTTTGACGTTAATGTCACAACGATGACAATCTTCAATGGAGCAGGAAACTACAGATCGTATGGTCAATACCATGAGCAGACGGCTACAACCGGTGAGTACTTCGTGCTGACACTCGGCAGCTTCCAGACCACGGCAGATGCCAGTGCAAAGAGTTATGTGTATATGTATATCCGTCCGACAGCCGATGGCGTGGACCCGGTTATCATCAAACCCTGATTTCTCATCATCATTTGATAACTTGCATTTATAAACTTTTAAATAAACGATCATGAAGAAATACATCATATTTTCTGTTTTGCTCGCATTGACACTTACAGCATGTAATGAGAAGGATGACGGGCCGGGGGACGATGTCATTGAAGGTGTTGACCTGCGTCACGAGTACGACGGTAAGATTGTAGAGATACAGAAAGCCTCTAAAGGCTCCGGTATCAATATCGTCATGATGGGCGACGGGTATCTGGCTTCTGATATTGCAGACGGGTCTTATGAGGAGGTGATGCGTAAGGCGTCCGACTATCTGTTTCTGCTTCAACCCATGAAGTCACTCAAGGAGTTTTTTAATATCTATCTGATCACAACGGTATCCATGAGCTCTGCACTTGACGGTATGAGTGCATTGGGATGTATCGTCTATAACAGTAGTGTCAATGGTAATCCTTCGGGCAGTGTAATGACCCAGCGGGCAAAGAAGTATGTTAAGAAACTCCCTAACTACGATGAGAAAAATACTTTTGCCTGTATCATCATCAACTCTCATAACTACGGTGGGGTTACATATTATCCTTGGCATGCTGATGAGGAGACGAATTACGATAATCTCATCTCATATGCTTATTCGACACTTCATGAGGAGGGCATCGACGGACAGGAATTCAAGAATACACTCCAACATGAAACGGTGGGACATGCTTTTGCAAAACTGGCCGACGAATACGTTTATACAACCAGCAGTTATGCCTCGGCAACCACATCTGCCCGTAATCAGGTAAAGAATATTTACTGGCCGAAGTATTGGTATTATAACATTGCTGGAACGAATACTCAGAGTGATGATCTGCCATGGAAAGCATTCATGGATGACCCTGACTATGCCAGTGAGCATCTGGGTTTCTATGAAGGGGCCAACTACTACAGGGCCGGTTATTGGCGTGCCACGGAAAACAGTATCATGCGTGATACTCAGGGGGATGTGCGTTTCAATGCTCCTTCACGTTATGCGATCTATCTGCGAACGATCTTACTGGGTGAGGGACGTGTGCCTACTGTCGATGAGTTTAAGACGTTCGACAAGGCACATAGGGATTGATAATACTTATGTAGGGGGATTATACGGGTATATCCCTTGCCCCCTACATCCTAGTCTTTAGAAATAACACTATAATTAATAATTAAAGATAAATGCTTATGAAAAAATTTTACTTGTTATTTGCCCTCTTCGCTTGGACAGCTATGAGCGTGCATGCTGATGAAAAAACATACAATTTCCCCTCTGACGGTAGTTTTAGCGAGGAAACTGTTTATGGTAGTACAACTTATTATAAGACATGGAAGACGACTGACGGTAATCTGACCATCTCTGGTTCCAACGAATATGCCTTCTATAAATCCGGCAGTTGGTATTATCTCTATGACGGAACATTTACCATTTCTGCCGCTGAGGGATGGACCGTGAAGGAGTATTCCATT
>JAFZPF010000033.1 GCA_017550455.1 Prevotella sp. | reverse complement strand
TTCGTTGCCGGTGATGTATGCGACCCGAACTATCGTCAGGCCATCGTAGCAGCAGGTACAGGATGTAAGGCAGCCTTGGAAGCAGAGCGTTATCTCCAGACGCTGAGATAACCCCTACCCTATCCAATAGATACAAAGAGAGCATGTACCATTCTTTGGTACATGCTCTCTTTAGTTAATAGATAAGAGATAGGCGTGGGGCGAGGCTTGCAACATCCTGGTTATTGGTTATTGTTTATTGGTTATTGGTTATTGTTTATTGGTTATTGTTTATTGGTTATTGTTTATTGGTTATTGTTTATTGTCCCTAAACCAAACTGGCGGGGATATAAAAAAAGGGGGCAATGCTGCCCCCATACTATTGATACCTTGTGTCTATCAACCGACGGTGATCTGACGAGCGACTTTTACCTCCTCCTTTACAATTTTAGGTAATACGACTGTCAAGACTCCATCGTTTACGTTTGCGGCAATCTTATCGCGGTCTACATCCTCCGGCAGTATCAGTGTCTGCTCGTAGGTAGAGTAAGAAAACTCGCGACGCAGATAGTGCACGTTTTTATCCTCCTCATTAACCTCCTTCTTACTCTCCATCTTGATGTTCAGGTTACCCTCATGGTTGATGTTTACTGAGAAATCCTCCTTCTTCATGCCTGGGGCAGCCAACTCAACGGTATACTCTGTCTTACTCTCCTTCACATTAATGGCTGGAGCCGTTACATTTACCTTTGATACGATATCATTATCAAAGAAATCGTTAAACACTTCCGGCAACCAATTACTTCTTCTTGAAAATGTTGGATACAACATAATTTTTACCTCCTATTTATATTTTAATGATTAAACATTTCTTTATCCGTCGCCATCCATCGGATTGTTTCGGATGTTCACCTACATGAGATACAAGTTATGTACCAAATAAAAAAGAGTGCCAAAATGACACTCTTATAAGACAATTTGTCAATCGTCTGTTGTTATTCCATTTCCTTCCGGTCGTCGATATTCTCACCTTCCGTTGGGCGCATCTCCTCCTCGAAGTCGGTGATACCGTTCTTGATGAGGATGTTATACCAAGAGAAGAGTTTACGAATATCGCTGTCGTGTACACGATCACGGTCGAAATCAGGTAAGATTTCAGCGAAATACTTACGCAGTTCCTCGCTCTTACACTTCTTGAAGTTGAGCGATATCTCTTTACTGTTTTCCTTGTCGCGCAGATTTGCCAGGATGGTCATCAGGGGCACATCCTCTGCATCGGTGTACATAGCGATGTCTGCCAATGAGGTGACGCGGTCGCTTGCGAACACCGGCATACGCTTACGTGTATCATCGAGTGCCTCTACGATCAGGTTTGCCTTTCCTCTTGACACCAGTTTATAAAGTCCCGGTTTTCCGGCAATAGAAAGAATTGTCTGTACCATTGTTTTATTTATCTTTTAATTGATGTAAAATATGATCTATTTGTTGATCCAAATCGGCTACGCCGTCATTGATAATCTCGTAGTCACTGCCTGCTATAACATCATCCTGCGGCCACTGCTTATGAATCCACTCCAAGGTTTTCTCCCAGGTGATATGGTCACGCTGCATCACACGTTGTATCCGCACTTCCTCGGGAGCACTCACACATATGATGATATCGAAATAACGGTATAGCCCGCAATCGAACAGGATAGCACTCTCCATCCACTCGGTATCACGGGAGAGGTAGTCGTTATATACGGCGGGATGGACAATAGCGTTGACTGCCAGTGTGTGCTTTTCCGACTCCATCATAAAAGCAGCGATCACCGCTTTGTTCAGTTGTCTGCCGATATATGCCTGTTCACCGATCAGCTGCTGCAGTTTCTCTCGGATATCCTCCGACTCGACCATCAACCGCTTGGCATTCGCGTCACAGTCGTAAACTTCGATACCGCGTTTTGCCAATAGCTTACAGACATAACTCTTGCCGCTTCCGATGCCACCTGTAATAGCAATCTTACGTTTCTCCATCTTACTCACCTTCTATCAGATAATCCACTTGATCGATCTCCGGCCTTGCATTTCTAGCACTTTGTGGAGCTGTTTTAACATGAAGCTTGCATTTCTCCGAGGGGTGTGCCACGATATCATTGTAGTCGGCTACCACCAGGAACTGTTCCGGATGGATATTTCGGAAGGTAGATGCTCCAGCCACGAAAATCACCTTGATACGTGACGGGAAGGTGCGCAGCACTTTTCCTTCAGGTGTATTGATGGTGGTGATTGGCACTTCGATACTTGCCTCTGTGAGGATATCCGGGAAGATAGACACTTCCACTTCCGGCGGCACACATTTCACGCCCTTTATCTTTGCCAGTTTCACAGTCTTGATAATCGTATCGGAGAGGTTGCGTAAATCCATTTTTTCCGTGTAGATATATCGTATACTGTCAAGTCTTTTCCTCTGCGAATACACTGTCACCTGCTCCGGATTGAACTTCACCTTGGCGATGTAGTAACTCTGACTGGGTATGACCGTGCCTTGCAGCCGCAGTCCCACTTTCTTACTCTCACCATAATTATAGGTAAAGTCAAAACGGTCGGGTTTCAGTGAAACGATCTTTGTTGACTTAAAGATATTCTGGTTTATCAGTTTCTGCAACTCCGATGAAGTTACCGTACCCTTGCCATCCCCCTTGTCGTATGTACTGAAGTTAATAGCCATGGGCATGACTCCACCATAGACATAAGGAGCCAGCGAGAAGCCTCTGTCTCTTAATGTTACACGCAGGGTGTCTTCGGTATTACTCGTCACCACCACTTTCTTCGGTATCTTATCCAGATACACAGGAATCTTCACCTCTCGCTCATAAGTATCGTTCATGGCCATCATCAGCCAAAACACGCCACTGAGCAGAAGGAAAAACAAGAAAATCAGAAATTCCTTATTCATCCAACTGAATAAGAGATTCCTGATAAATTGGGTGAGACGCGAAAACATAGTTATTTAGGCTGTACCTGAGCAGAAGAAGTAGCATCTGCAAAGACATATCCGCGGTCAACACGGATCACTACGCCACGAGCTATCTCCACCTCTACGATGTTCGTATTTGCATCAATACGCTTAACAGTACCATAGATGCCACCACCGGTAACCACCTTGGCACCTTCCTGCAGTGCATTCTGGAATGTGCGGATCTCCTTTTGCTTCTTCTGTTGTGGACGAATCATGAAAAACCACATGATAGCGAGCATCGCGATCATCAAGATCAGGAAACTCATGCCGCCGCCTTGTCCTTGACCTGCTTGAGCAGCTAAGATAATTGTTGTCATATATTATAAATGTTTGATGATTATTCTTTGTTTGTCTTTTCACCAGTCCGCTCCGGCATCGTCTTCATCATCTTACCTGTATGGATCAGATAACGGGCGATGGCATCGAGCATACCGTTGATATACCCGGCACTCTTGGGAGTGCTGTACAATCTAGCCAGACTGACGTACTCATTGATGGTTACGTTGACGGGTATCAATGGGAAGGTGAGCATCTCAGCGATAGCAATCTGCATGATCACCACATCCATATACGCCAAGCGGGAGAAATCCCAGTTGCGGCTGGTCTCGCTCATATATCGCTGATACTGGTCAGCATTGAGGATTGTAGCACGGAAGAGCTTACGGGCAAAATCTTTCTCTTCAAGATCTTTATATTCCGGCAAGAGCTCCTGCTTTGATTTGTTCTTCTGATCAAAACGCTTGATAGTCTTCAGCACGAAGGTATCCACCACATCCTTATCATCATTCCAGTAGAGACTCTTCTCCTCCAGCACCGCATCAAGGTCATCATTCTCCATGATAAAGGCTTTGTATAGTTTTCGCCACAACTCACGGTCGGCCTCATAAGAGTCGTCATCACTCTCCATGTAGTCGATATATATCTGTGACTGTTGAATCAACAGGTATAACTTACGTACGAACTCAATATCATTATCCCACGTCTGCTTCTGGCTCTCCTCAAACTCGTTGAGCATCTTATTCTCTTCCAGTTGGAGGGCGAACTTGTTATAAGCAAACTTATCGGAAGGTATTGGCAGTCCCTCACGTTTGGCACGAGCCGTTCCCACCTCGACAAAGTGGCGCGCCTCTTTGGTGATAGCCACGATGAGCGATAGCAGGTAGTTATATAAGTCGTATGATTTAGCGAGGCTGAACAGCAACTCCTTCTCAGCATTATCCATATTCTTACTGCCATTCTGATAGTAGGCATACGTAAGTTGGACAATTTTGATCCTTATAAGTTCTCTATTTATCATTTCGTTTGTCGTTCCTTATAGTAATCGATGTGTATTTCGTTTGCAAAATTATAGAAAATATAATAGATTTGCAAGAAAAAGAAGTGATTTTTATGATACGCATGTCAAAAACAGGTAACATAAAGATTTTCATTTGCAAATATTTTGTTTTTTCGCAGAAATGTTGTAATTTTGCACCGCTTTTTCCGAAGCACATTTTCGTGTGATGGTGAATTAAGCATTTTTTGTTTAATAACTTAATTTAGAGTAACACATTTATTATGAAAGAAATTGCTGTAAAAGGTCAGAAAAGAAACGAGACCGGTAAGAAGGCTACACGTGAGTTAAGAAAAGAGGGTATGATCCCATGTAATCTCTATGGTGAGAAGAGAGGTGAGAATGGTCTGCCAGAAGCTATGGCATTTGCTGTTTCTGCAACAGAGATCCGCAAGGCTATCTATTCTCCTACTGTTTATGTGGTTAACCTCGACATCGACGGTGAGATGCACAAGGCTGTTATCAAGGAGTTGCAGTTCCATCCAGTATCTGATCAGCTGTTGCACGCTGACTTCTATGAGATCAACGAAGAGAAGCCGATCACCATTGGTATTCCTGTTAAGCTGAACGGTCTGGCACAGGGTGTTCGCGACGGTGGACGTCTGAGTCTTATTGTACGTAAGGTTAACGTTACCGCTAAGTACACTGACATTCCTGAAGTTCTCGACATCGACGTTACCAACCTGACCATCGGTAAGAGCATCAAGGTAGGCGAGCTGAAGTTCGACAACCTCGAGATGGCTACCAGCAAGGAGGTAGTGGTTTGCACCATCAAGGCTACCCGTAAGTCTAACGCTGCTGCACAGGATGCTGAGGCAGCTGAGTAATCTGTTACACTCTTTATTTTCCCAAAAGGAAGAGGTACAGATGGAAAAATATCTGATTGTTGGTTTAGGTAATCCCGGTGCCCAATACGCCGGTAACCGTCACAACACAGGATATATGGTATTGGACGCTTTTGCTAAGGCGTCCAATACTGTTTTTGAAGACAAGCGTTACGGGTACGTTGCAGAGACATCGCTGAAAGGAAGGAAACTGTTTTTGCTGAAACCCACCACCTACATGAACCTCAGTGGTAATGCCGTGCGTTACTGGCTGCAGAAAGAGAATATCGACCAGCAGCATCTGCTTGTCATCGTGGATGAGTTGGCATTGCCGTTAGGTACTTTCCGCCTGAAGGGTAATGGAAGCAACGGCGGACACAATGGTTTAGGACATATCCAGCAGTTGATAGGCACCCAGTATCCGCGGTTGAGGATGGGTATCGGCAACACCTTTGGTCAGGGACATCAGGTCGATTGGGTTTTAGGAAATTTCTCTGAAGAGGAGAAAGAGATATTACAGCCGGCCATCGATACTGCGGTGGAGATTATCAAGAGTTTTGTACTGGCAGGCATCGATATCACCATGAACCAGTATAACAAGCGGGGTGTTGCCAAGAAGCAACCTCAAAAGCCGGAAGAATAAACAGGGTTATGGCAGACATCAATCAGGCAAGAATAGACAAGTGGCTGTGGGCAGCACGTATATTCAAGACACGTACCATCGCCGCGGATGCTTGTAAGAATGGGCGCGTCACCATCAATGGTGTGAATGTAAAACCCAGCAGACCCTTGAAAGTCGGTGAGGTGGTGGATGTGAAGAAGCCCCCTGTCACCTATTCTTTCAAGGTATTGAAATGTATTGAGCAGCGTGTAGGTGCCAAACTCGTTCCAGAGATTTACGAGAATGTCACTGATCCCAAACAATACGAGCTCTTGGAGATGAGTCGTATCAGCGGTTTTATCGATCGTGCCCGAGGCACCGGTCGCCCCACCAAGAAAGACCGCCGCGCCATGGAAGCCTTTACAGAACCTGTCATGTTCGGCTTCGATGACGACTGGGATGAGGAGGATGAATAAATCTTTCTAAGAATTATACGCCGCGCTCCATATTGTTTCTGCCATCGGCTAACAACATACGGAACTCATGGGGTGTCATACCGATAG
>JAFZPF010000251.1 GCA_017550455.1 Prevotella sp. | reverse complement strand
TGCTGCCGCACAGGCTGTGCATGACTATATGCAAGGTCATGTATTGTATATCAACGTGATGAACAACATGTCGGTGGATTGTGATTGCGACGGTCATCCGGCAAAACCCGAGTTGCTGGATATGGGTATCATGGCCAGCTTGGATCCTGTGGCTGTCGATCAGGCTTGTCTGGATAAGGTGTTCAACTATCAGGGAAAGCCCGGCGATGACAACAAACCGCTGATTGAGCGTATCAACCGCCAGCATGGCACATATATCACCGACTATGCTGAGAAGATCGGTTTGGGATCGAAGAAATACACGTTGGTGGATATCGATAAGGAACCGGCATCTCACCAGGGAGCTCACCACAATCGCAGATGATCTACATCAACGACCATATCGGGGATTTTGATTTCGAGGCATCGTTGCCGTTGCTCAGTGAGCAGCGGCGCGAGGTTGCCTTGCGCTACCGTCATGAGTTAGGACGTAAGACCTGTGCCATTGCTTATCTGCTGTTGTGTGAGGGGGTGCGGAAAGAGTATGGCATAGAGGAAAAACCTCTCTTCGAATATGGTCCTCATGGCAAACCCATCATCGTGGGGCATCCCGAAATCCGCTTTAACATGAGTCATTGCCGTGATGCTGTCATCTGCGCCCTCAGCGACCGTGAGGTGGGGGTAGATATCGAGTCGGTTTCCCATTACCGTGAGAATGTGATGCGCTATACGATGAACGATCAGGAAGTGGAAGAGATCTTACATGCTGAGCGCCCCGACGTGGCTTTTACCCGACTGTGGACGATGAAAGAGGCGGTGCTGAAATGCTCGGGGGAGGGGATCCGTAATAACATGAAGGAGGTGCTTACTGACTCTTCTTTAGCCATCACCACGATGGTCAGTCCTGATCAGAGATATGTCTATAGTGTGTGTTACAGATAGTCTGTATGATAAAGACAAAGATCAAATATAACTTTTCTCTTGTAAAAACTTTGAAAACACAAAAATAAAAACTATATTTGCGCTTATAATCAAATCCTGTGAGAATTATGCGCAAATCTATCATTCGATATTCCGGTTTCCGACAACTGTCGTTGCTTGTTGTAACCAGTATCCTCCTGTCAATGTTCTCCTTACCAGGTAAGGCACAGAGCTTTAAACAATTGTGGGATGACGTTCAGGAAGCACAGAAAGCAGATAAGCCCAAGACAGAGATAGCCTGTCTGGAAAAGATTGTGGCAAAGGCTGAGAAAGAGAAGGCTTACGGTCATCTGATGAAAGCTGAGCTGATGATCATCCAGGCAAAGAATGTCATCTCGCCGGATTCCCTGGAGCCGGCATTCAAACGTCTGCTGCAGAAGACCGAACGACAGACAAAACCCGTACCGAAGGCTGTCTATCATGCAGTGCTCGGGAAGATTCTCAACAGCGAATACAATGTGTCGCAGTTCGCCCCTCATTCGTCGAGTCATTACTTCGATATCGCACTGTCTGATCCTCTCTTGTTGAGCAAGACCAAGGCATCCGGTTATGAACCGTTGGTTGTGGCAGGTGCTGATGGGGATATCTACAACCATGACTTGCTGAGTGTCATAGCCCATGAGGCGAATAGGCCCCAGGTGATGCGAGATTGTTATAATAAACAATCAAAACGGCGTAAGGCAGCGATGATGGCTACGATAGAGACCATTCAGCATGATGCCGTGTACTATTATTACACGTCAGGGAAGAAGAATCCTTTGTTTGCACAGATCGATTCCCTGGTCGGCATCTACGGTGATATACCCGAATGTTGCGAGGCAGCCATCGTCAGGTATAAGATGATGGACAGGACGAAAAACATTACCGATCAGGAGAAATATGAATTCCTGAAACAGGCTGTTGCCCGATGGGATAGCTATGAGCGGTGCGCCGTCTTGAAGAATGAGCTGAGCGAACTGGTACGACCGAGGCTGAAGGTGGTACAGGGGTATGAATATATCCTTCCCAACAAACCCAAGCTCGTCAGACTGCCTGAGATCAAGGGTGTGAACCGTCTGAAGGTGGAGATCACGAAAGTCAATATCGGTAAGGAGACACAATATTCTCTCCTGGAAGCTACCTATAAGAAGATGCTTGCCCAATATGGCGTTCCCGGTTCTCATAAGGTATTGATAGATAAAGAATACCCTGCTCATGAGCCCCATGAGGTGTTCAGCGACTCTGTATGGATAGAGGGCATGCCGGCAGGTGTGTATTTCATCGATTATATCACGGACAATCCACAACTTGAGACGATCCATAACTATTTCCATGTCACGGATATCGCCTTGCTGATGCAACCGTTGCCTGACAGGGATGTACGACTGGCTGTTGTCAATTCCACCACCGGTCAGCCGATGCCGGATGCGCATGTCGATGTGAAAGATACGTATGCTGCTAAAGACGTTAAGGTGGTGACGGGTGATTGTAACAAGGATGGTGAGTATATCGCAAAGAAAGCTGAATCAGGAAAGAAATTCTTTGCCTATACCGATACTGACTGGGGTTACAGGGAGCAGGAGCTGAAAACCCGTTTCGGCTATGATGGAGCGGTATCCTCCAGGAATTTCTTCAATCTCTTTACCGACAGGAGCATCTACCGCCCGGGACAAACCGTCAGTGTAGCGGCTATTGCCGTGAACAACAGCGACGGCATCACCACCACAGTCAACGGTCATAAGATCGTGGAGTTTAAGTTGCTCAACCCGATGGGGAAGACGCTTGAGACGAAGAAGGTGACGACAGATGATTATGGAACGGCCCATGCCGACTTCCGTCTGGCGGAGAAAGGACTGAAGGGTGTTTATTGCATCCGGGCCGGTGATGATCAGATATCCTTCAGGGTGGAGGAGTATAAGCGTCCCACCTTCTATGTGGAGATCGACAAACCGAAAACGGCTTATAAGAGCGGGGATACCCTGACAATTACCGGTAAGGCCATGGGATATAACGGTGTTCCCGTGCAGGGTGCCAAGGTGGCTTATAAGGTGGAGCGCAACAGGATCTATTTCTTCTCCAGGTTCCGTGATTATGATAACAACAGTCGAGGCACCACCTTGCAGGAAGAGACGGTCACTACCGCTGCTGACGGTACTTTCAAGATGCGGGTTCCCCTCACATTACCTTCTTATGAGAGTAAGAGTTTCTATTACTATCGTTTTAATATCACTGCCCAGGTAACCGATCAGGGTGGTGAGACACAGCATGGCGATTGCGTCTTACAGTTAGGCTCCCGTCCAAGGATGTTGTTTGTGGATATCCCCGAGCGTGTCCAGCGCGACAGTCTGAAGACGATTACCGTTAACGTGCTCAATGCCATGAGAGAACCTGTCGACGAACAGGTGAAGTACACGATAGCGTCGAAGAGTGACAGGAAGGTGTCAGCAAACGGTGTCGTCGATGCCAACAAACCGATAGACATCGCTTCATTACCAGTATTCAAGAACGGTATCCCCTCAGGTGCTTACCTACTGACAGCTGTCTGCGGTACAGATACCTTGACACAACGGTTCGTGGTCTTCGATATCAAAGACACCCGTCCTGCAACCGTCACCCATGATTGGTTCTACGTGAGCGATAACGAGTTCCCGCGTGACGGCAGACCGGTTTATGTGCAGGTAGGCAGCAGCGATGCCGACACACATATCTTATATACGGTAACGACCGGAGATAAGGTCATCGATATGGGCCACCTGGATCTGAGTAATGAGGTGAAGACCTTCTCCTTTAATTATAAAGAGGAATATCAGGAAGGCATCAATGTGGCTGTATGCTGGGTGAAAGATACGGTGTTCTACCAGCATCATACGGTCATCAGTCGTCCGCTGCCGGAGAAGAAACTGCAGATGGAATGGGCCACGTTCCGTGATAAACTGACACCCGGACAACAGGAGACATGGACACTGCGTGTCAAGCAGGCTGACGGTAAACCCGCCAAGGCACAGGTGATGGCCACCCTCTATGATAAGTCGCTCGAACAACTGAGGAAACACAGTTGGAGCTTTGACCACCGGATGCAACAGGATAAGCCCGAAACCAGATGGAGCATGGGATATATCTACAATATCAGTGATATCGAACAACCGAAGCTGGAGCCTATAAAGGTGACGGAGATGCAGTATGACAGATTCTGCGAAAATGTCTTCAACCTCAGAGGATTGCGCGTGTATTATACACTTGACAGGCGTATCGGTGGCAGAGGAGTAGCACTTACGGAAGGTGTGAGAGAAAGACCGGTTGCTGCAGTGACGGATGATACGCAAGGCGAACAGGCATCGGGTAACACCCAGGTACGTGAGAATCTGAATGAGACGGCCTTCTTTTATCCTACACTTGTCACCGATGCGAAAGGAATGGTGGCACTGAAGTTCACCCTCCCGGAGGCACTTACCACCTGGCGGTTCTTGGGCTTGGCACACGATAAGGATCTGAATACGGCATTGCTCGAGGATGAGGCTATAGCCAGCAAGACCGTCATGGTACAACCGAACATGCCGCGTTTCGTGCGACAGAATGACCAGGCAGCCATCGTATCACGGATCGTCAACACTTCCGCAAACACGGTGACAGGAACAGCTCTGTTGGAGTTGGTGGATCCAGCCACCGATCAGGTGGTGTTCTCCCAGAAACAACCATATACCATTGCCCCTAACGCTTCTTCCACCGTCACCCATAATATCTCTTCACTGACACGTGATGGTAAGAGCACCATGGCAATCCGGCCGCTCATCTGCCGTGTCGTGGCACAGGGTAAGGGTTACAGCGACGGAGAACAGCATTATCTGCCTATCCTCCCGGATGTGGAGCAGGTGGTTAACACCAAGGCAATCACCCAGCATCATCCCGGTGAGGTGAAGGTCGATCTGACAAAGCTCTTTGCAGGAAACCGTCCTACGGAAGGCATCCCATCCACCCTTACGGTGGAATATGCGGAGAATCCGGCATGGATGATGATACAGACACTGCCGGCCTTGGCAGCCGATCCTGCAGACAACGCCATCTCCTTAGCCGCCACCTGTTATGCTAACTCAGTGGCAGGGTGGTTGCTCAAGTCTTCACCGGTGATCGCCTCTACCGTTAAGGAATGGCAGAAGCAAAGTAACACAGAACAGAAGAAATCACTCGTCTCAGAGTTGGAGAAGAACGAACAACTGAAATCGCTCTTGCTCGACGAGACGCCTTGGGCCCTGGATGCAGCAGGGGAGAACGAGCGTATTCAGAACCTCTCCGATTACCTCGATGAGGAGATGCTGAACGGAAAACTCAAGACCACGATAGAAAGACTGAAGAAGTTGCAGCAACCGGATGGCGGATTCTCGTGGATGCCCGGTATGTACTCATCCATTTACACGACAGTAGCCGTAGCTCATATGCTGGCCCGACAGAAGGCGCTGACCGGTGGGGATAAGTCATTGAATGAGATGTATCATCAGGCTGTGGGTCATCTGGCTGAGGCAGCTGTCAAGGAGGTGGAGTATATGAAGACGTACGAGAAGGAAAAAGGTGTGAAATGCCATCCCTCTGAGTTCCTCATCGACTATCTCTATATGCTTGCCCTCACCAAGGCACCGGCAAGCGATCTCTCACGGTTTGTCGTGGAGCGACTGAAGGACATCACCGGCGACCTGACTATCTACGGAAAGGCTACGGCAGCAGTGGTGCTCGCCACCTACGGTGAGCGTGAGAAAGCCATCGAGTTCCTCGAGAGTATGATCGAGTATTCGGTATATACCGAGGAGATGGGGCGTTATTTCGATACGAAGAAAGCCTATAGCTCATGGTTCGACTATAAGATTCCTACCTCTGTGGCATGTATAGAAGCGATGAAGATGGTGGATGCGAAAGCCAACGAGAAGTATATCGAGGAGATGCAGCGCTGGCTGTTGCAGGAGAAACGTACACAGGCATGGGATACGCCGGTGAACACGGTGAATGCGGTGCATGCTTTCCTGAAAGACAACATTCAGTCTCTAAAACCTGCGGAGGTGCCGACACAGATAAGCATCGACGGCAAACCACTCGCATTCTCAACACCGTCAGCAGGCATCGGTTATGTCAACACCTCGGTGGATGCTACCGATAAGAAGATGCTCAACGTCAGGAAAGCCTCGGAAGGTACCTCCTGGGGCGCTGTCTATGCACAGTTCTTCCAGCCCGTCGATGAGATAGAGGCGACACAGATGGGTATCTCCATACGTCGGGAGGTGGTGAGCATCAACGATAAGGCTGTCAGCGCATCATCGTCACCCGTCAAGGTGAAGGTAGGTGACCGTGTCAAGGTACGGTTGTCGATCGTCTCTGACCGTGACTACGACTTCGTGCAGATCATTGACAAACGGGCCGCATGTCTGGAGCCGGTCAACCAGCTCAGCGGTTATCGCAACGGCTGTTACGTATCGCCGACGGATCACTCCACCAACTACTTCTTTGATCAGATGCGTAAAGGTAAGCACCAGATGGAGACGGAGTATTACGTGGACCGTGCAGGAACCTATCAGAGTGGCAGTGCTACCCTCCAATGTGTCTATGCACCCGCCTTCTCTGCCCGTGACAAGGCCCTCGTCTTTGAAGTGGGAAATTGATAATTGATAATTGAAAATTGATAATTGATAATTGGTTGCAATAGCGAGAGTTTCCCCCGCCCCCGTCCCCGCCCCCAAGGCTGGGGGTGGGGTGTTCGGTTCGTCACGCATCTTTCCGTCAATTTGCTAACTAATGTATCTTTATAGTGCTTACAGACTATCAACTCGTTTACTTGTCAACTCGTTTACTTGTCAGCTCGTCAACTTGTCAACTCGTTTACTTGTCAACTCGTTTACTGATAAAAATATGGAACAACGACAGTCAACTCCAAAAACAGAGAATAAAGGATCTTTTCAACGAGGATGCGGATGCTTCCTCGTGATGATCGGTACCCTCATCGCCGCCTTGGCCCTGCTGACGGTGGTGCTCAGTTTCGTGCTGGAAAAAGAAGGGGAAGATAAGAATACTGCCGAGTGGGAGCAGTATAACGCCAATCTTCCCGTGATCGACTCACTCTATGAGGCCGGTGTTCCTGACTCCATTATCCAGGAGCGTTACCCACAACCGAATATCCGTCAGGGCGGCTTCGCTGTCATCTTCGGCGGATTAATGGCGTTGCCCTTATTGATCCTTGCCGTCATCCTCCTGATCATCGGCATCGTACTACGCAGGAAATACCGACGAAACAAAGCCTATGATATAGCCGGGCCCTGATGCAGGAGAGTTTAGGGTTTAGGGTTTAGAGTTTAGAGTTCATAGTTCTCCTCGTCAACTCGTTTACTCGTCAACTTGTCTACTCGTCAACTAATAAAACATGAAACAGACAGAAAGAATTACTCAGATGGAACAGCGGCTCGACAGATTGTCGGTGGCTGTGATGGAATTATCGACAGCTCTCGATAAGTACGAAACGGCGCTGGAGGATAAAGATATCCTCAGTCAATACTATGGCAGCGAAGCGTGGAAGAAAGATTTTGCCGATGATGAAGCCGGACTGTTACCACCCGATCTGAAACGTGGTGTCCTCTCGGAAGACGGACTTTGGAACGTTCTCTCCGACTGCCGTGAACTCAACATCCGCTTGTCGGAGCTGCTCACCAAGATTATTAAACAATAGCTTCTGCAACGGTATGAGCTGTGGTCCAGGCGGCCTGGAAGTTAAATCCCCCTGTCACCCCATCGATGTCGAGCACCTCACCGGCAAAATACAGATGGGGCACAACACGGCTCTCCAACGTCTTACTGTTCACACTACTGAGAGCAACACCGCCACAGGTCACAAACTCATCCTTAAACGCTGAGCGCCCATGGATCACATAGTCATCATTGGTGAGCGTGTTCACCAGCCGGTTGAGATCTTTCTTTCCTAACTCATTCCATCGTTTATCAACCTTCTCTCCCAAACTCTTCGATAACAGATGACTCCACAATCTGCTCGGCAGATCGTAGGGCCGTATGTTGGCGAGCATCTTTTGGGGATACTGTATAGAGAGGCGTTGCAATTCCTCACTCACCTCGTTCTCCTTCTTACTGATCCAGTTGATACTCAGCGGTGACCGGTAGTGCTGCTCAGCCAGATGACGGGCAGCATAACTCGACAGTCGGAGGATGGCCGGTCCGCTCATGCCCCAATGGGTGAGCAACAAAGGCCCTGACGCACGGAAGGCAGTGCCCGGGATCATCACCGTGGCGTTGTCAACCACCGTACCCATCAAGGCGCGTACAGCCGTATCTTCGATATTAAAGGTGAACAGTGAGGGCACAGGATCAACGATCTCGTGTCCCATCTCTGCCAACCATCGTAACCCTTCTGCACGTGGTTGTCCACCTGTGGTGACACAGATATGGTCGTAGTCGGATAACTCCTCGAGCGACTGAATCTTCACGCCCGTTCGTATCTCCACGCCATAACGCTTGCAGTAATGCAGGAAACAGTTGATGATGGTCTGGGAATCCTGTGACTGGGGAAACACACAGTGATCCTCTTGAATGGTCAGCCGCACGCCATGCCGTTCAAACCACGCATAGGCATCCCGCTCACTGAACCCTTTCATGAGTCGTTTCATGAGTCGGTGACCACGGGGATATACCTCTTTCAGGTCGCGTACCCCCTCAAAGGTGTTCGTGCAGTTACAGCGTCCGCCGCCCGACACCTTTACTTTACGCAGCACCTCATTGCCACGCTCGAAGATCGTGACACCCATATCCGGCATCCTCTCTTTCAGACACACGGCCAGGAAGAATCCTGCCGCCCCACCTCCTATAATCGCAGTCTTTGCCATCTTCTTCACCTTTAATAATCATTCTTTGATACCGTATTGCCCGTGGGTGATGGTCTCCAACGGCATACGCAGATAGATCATGTCGTAACCACTGTTATGGGCGTTCTCCTCGAAAAAGAAACCGATGAACCCTTGTGGCTGCCTGATCATCGTGGAATAGCAGGATGATGTGTTGCTTACCTGGTATTTCCCTTCCCATGCCCTGGCGAAGTGCTGGGGTGTGTCATAGTCGGACGTTTCCGTCAGCGGCTTATACCAGATGGTCACGTTTGTCCTGTTGGTCGCTACCGACTGTAAGGCCAGTTTCACCTGGGTATGATCACTGAGGCGTATGGCATCCACGATGAGGATCTCCCCGTTGCACGCGTTCTGGTCATCAGCGTTGTAGATACCGCTGTTCGTATCATCAGGCATCTGACCGATGCCCCAGTGGCCCGTGGCTGCCGACCGGTCCTCGTAGGTGAAGATATTCCACGTACGACCTTTGTTCACCCTACTGCTCAGCAGCACGTTCCCGTCAGGCAGTTCCTCGCACTTACACTCGTCACCGTTTCTGAGGGCAGGACGGTCTTCGCCTCCCAGCACGTTCCAGCTCTTTCCGAAATCGTCGGAGTACATCACGTAGTTGGCATTCATCTTTTCTGTCATCGTCCGCACGCATAGTCCTGCATAGAGACGGTAATGACTGCCCACCTTTATCCTGGTGCTCTGACAGATCCTCCCGGAGGAGAAGAACAAAGCCTTTACTTGCGGTAGTTTGTCATAGATCACGGTGGTGATATCCATGGGCCTGGTCCATTTCCACTCACCGGTCACACGATCGTAATGACCTCTCATGCTGGCCATGCGGACAGGCTCTTCACGTGTGGAGCGTGGAAAGCCGACGGTGCCCGACACCAACATCACCAGCACCTCATCATGCTCCCGGTCAGCGATGATGGAGGCATCCCCATAATACCGGTTGTCGCTGCCGCTCACCGCCTTGCTGCCGGCAAGACAGAACGGAGCGCCCCAGGTATTGCCGTTGTCACGGCTGATGCGTGCATACACATCCACCGCCCCATAGCCGATATCCCTTTTCCCTTGGCGATAGTCACTCAGGGCTATCAGATCGCCGTTTCTCGTGCAGGCGATGGCGGGTATGCGGTAGGGTATCGGTGATGTGGTGTTGTCATAGAGCAGATATCCGGTCATAGGGGCATGGCTCTTATTGTCTCCCAGCACGTTGTTGGTGACAGCGTACAGCAGCATCATCAGCAGCCAGAAAAGGTAATTCTTTGTTTTCATCTGTTTGACAGCCTCCTTCTCGTTATGCTGCAAAAATAGACATAAAAAGAGGAATATGCAAGATTTTCCTCTTTTTTGTTTGTGCAACTCCCTCCTGAGGGGAATTCAGAAATTACACTTCTATCATTTAGATTATGACGAAAAGGGAAGTTTGATTTTTTATGACAAATGAGTTTATTGTCCGTAACGGCATGGTGTTGTTGCAGACACTACATTTACAATAGGTGTCAAATCACCAATCACTTTTTAAAAACGCTTGATAATAAATGGTTTATGGAAATAAAAAGTGATTTACCGAAACCTTTTTTTGGGGGTAATGATATATCAGCTGGCACAATAACCGCAACGCGGTTACCGCTCAATAGCCGTGGGTCGTGACGACCCACGGACGTGTTATGGTAACAATTATTCAACCCTGAATGGGTTGCCCATCAAATACATTGGGGCACGCCTTCAGCGTGCATGTTTTTTTTGATCCTTTCTTTCCGCAGGTTGTCAACCTGCGGCTACTGAGCGTTGACGCTTTCAGCGTCTGTTGCCAACTGCTATATCATTACTTAAAATTAAGTGAAGAGTGAAGAATAAAATAAGGGAATGATATAGGAGATGACCTAAAGCACTGAAAGTGCGTCAGAGCATAGGCAGGGGTGAAGCGAAGCGTGAACCCCTGCGAAAAGGTACGCAATTCATTGAATGCCGAAGGTATGACAGAAATCTGTCACCCCGTCAGGGTTCTGTTTGTCATATGTATCATTGCAGGGGTTTCGCTGCGCTCCACCGCCTGCCTGTAATCTCTTCAGGCCTTCGGCCTTTGATCAACGTGTGGTAGTGCCCCAAGCATCAAGAAGCTTATGCATATAGCGGGACAATGTCTACATGCCGCTGCTCGAAATTGTCTGCCGAAAAAGTAGTTTGGCTCCCTTAGTCCACCTGAATTCCAATAAATCATTTGTAATCAATAATATACATCATTTTATAGTCCACCTAACCCCCACCTAACCCCCACCTAATAAAAATTGATAATTGACAATTGATAATTGATAATTAGCTCAAATATTTCATCACTATTTCTTTGTACGCTGTCAATATATGCGCTGAGGCTTGAGTATTGATTAATAAAAGCCGACTAATTAGTACTTAATTAGTGGAGTATTAGTACCTAAAAGCCGGGGAAAAGGGTATCACAGACCAGACCTGTAGTACCCTTTTCTCATCGATTTAAGCACTAATGCTCACACCATTTATAGGGGTAGGTGGGATATCCCTACACGAAAAGAGGCGGGCGCAAAATCAGTAGGGGTTTAGTTGGGGTATAAGTGGGGATTAGGTGGGGTTTAGTAGAGGTTTAGGTGGGGTTTAGTAGAGGTTTAGGTGGGGTGATATTTTCTGTATCACATTGATTAACAAATGGTTAAGCTGATTTTAGTGGACTAAGCCCATGAAAGAGACTTTTGCTTTTCAATTGTATCCGCCCGTGAGGGTCGATACGATTTTTTTGTCATTTGAAGACGAAGTCAATCCCCACTTATACACATCGGGATTCGATCATCGTGCACGACTCCGTTACCTTATGGAAGCGTGGCGATACGGTGTATAAAGAGAAATACCAGATTGTGTATAAAGACAGATGGTATGACCGTCATCATACGGATACGGTGATCCGGCGCGACTCCATCCGTGTGCCATATCCCGTGGAGCGGTCGCTGACGAGATGGGAGCGGTGGCGTATGAAGTTGGGTGGTTATGCCGGCATCGCCATTCTTATCGTCATCGTATTAACGGTGATCCGCTATGTCTTTTGGCGGTTCTACCTTCACATATAGTTTCTTTCCGTGGTAGTCGATGACGGCGTGATGTTGCTTCAGGAAGTCAGCGCCCAGCAATCCGTCAACCTTCCTGGAGTGATGCTTCTTCAGTTCTGCATTGACGAAGGAGATATCCATGAGATAGAGGCTGTCTGCCTTGATCTCATGCCCGTGGATGTTCATGACAGCGGTGGTGGCGGTAAGCCTGGAGAAAGAACCGATGCCGGCGGCATAGTCAGCCGTGCGAGTGGTCTTCAGTCCGAAACGGTCTTGCTTCGAACGGTCGATGACGGTGGCCCCTGCCCCTGTGTCGATCATAAACAGACAGGGTTTGCTGTTGACAGGGATTGCCACGGTGATATGTCCGGTGGGGGTGATGAGAAGATCCAATGCTTCGTAACCTTGTAAAACCATGACACTGTCGGGCACGGAATGATTCGTTTGCGGCGTGCTGTCCTTCCCACCGCAACTCATCATGATGGCCAATGATGATAATATAATAATGATCTTATACATAATTCTAAACTAATCCCGAATGTTTTGCGGTAAAGATACAATATTTTGGAGGAATAATCAAATAAAAAATGTATCTTTGTATGGTCTTAGGAAAAATGAGGAGCTGATGAGAATAAAATACATAGTCTTTGTTGTCATCCTTTGGTGTCTTGTCACGGTGGATGTAGTGAGTCAACCGCGTAAGCTGCAGTATTATCCGGATGGGCGGGATATCGTCTGTGTCAACGGAGACAACCGTTATACCCGTGCGCTGTACGGCAGTTATACCGAATTCCGGGTGGAGACGAGCGACCGTCCGATCTTCGGTATCTACCGAGGTAAGGAGCATCGTAATATCCGTTTCCGTCTGCTCCTCAACGGGAGGGTGATGCCGCTGGAAGAGACGGTTCATTGCGAAGCCCGTTATCAGGCGGGATGCCGTACCTATTCTCTGAAAGACCCGCTCATGGGTAATGGGCAGCTGATCATCACGGTCTTGATGATGCCTGACAGTGAGACGGCTCTCTGGCAGTTTTCTTCCAAGGATATCCCTCTCGATGCTATCCTGGAAGGGGTGATGTATGGCATCAAACATCCCAAGCTTAACCGCAGCGGTGATATGAATGTCAATCCGTCAGACTGCTTCGATCCAGCACCGGATGAGAACCATCGGCAGACGGTGAGATGGCGCGTAGGGAAGGATGCTACGTATGTGGTCTTCTCTGCCGAATCTGAAGGGCAATATACCTTTACGACGGTTAATGGCGCCATCGGACAGCCTTTGTGGAAGAAGGCGCGGAAGCATCATGAGTGGCTGGCCGGCAGGATCGTCTTCGAAACCCCCGACCCTTATATCAATACCTTGGGAGGAGCGTTGATGGCTGCCGCCGACGGCACGTGGGGCGGTGAGGTGTGGATGCATGGCGCCGTGGCGTGGAGGATGCCGCTCAACGGATGGCGTGCCGGGTATTTAGGTGATGTGTTAGGAATGCCCGAACGTGCCCGTTCTCATTTCTCTGCCTATGCCGCCAGTCAGGTGACTGACAAAGCACCTGTCCTTCCGCATCCTGCCCAAGACCCTGACAAGGCCTTGGCACGCTCTGTCAAGCAATGGGGCACACCGATGTACAGCAACGGTTATATCTGCCGGAATCCCCACCGTAATGACCAGATGCATCATTACGACATGAACCTGAACTATATCGATGAGCTGCTGTGGCATTTCGAGTATGATGCCGACACGGCGTATATGCGCAGGATGTGGCCGGTGCTGCAACGGCATCTGGCGTGGGAGAAACGTAATTTCGATCCCGATGATGACGGGCTGTACGATGCATACTGTTGTATCTGGGCGAGTGATGCCCTCTATTACAACAGTGGGGCGGTGACGCATTCCTCAGCGTATAACTACCGCGG
>JAFZPF010000250.1 GCA_017550455.1 Prevotella sp. | reverse complement strand
TGAACACCACAGGCTATGGCTACCTGTGCATAACGCTCTACACAGGCAGGACGGTTGAAGCGCATCACGGTAGGTAAGAGAATAGCGTTTGACAGTCCGTGTGACAGATGGAACATTCCGCCGAGAGGATAAGAGAGGGCATGTACCGCTGCTGTGTTGACAGGGCCTAAGCACATACCACCATACATACTACCTAATGACAGTGCCTCACGGGCTTCCTGATCCTTACCGTCTTTCACGGCCTTCAGCAGGTTGGCAGCAATCAGTCGTATACCGGTAAGGGCATACACATCGACCAGTGGGTGGGCAAACTTATTCGTATATGCCTCGATACAATGGGTGAGGGCATCCATACCTGTCTCTGCCGTAACCTTGGCAGGAACGGTCCATGTCAGTTGCGGGTCGATATATGCAGCATCTGCCATGAGATAGGGACTGACGATACCTTTCTTCAGGTTGTCGTTCTCATCGAGGAGGATGGCATTGGGTGATACCTCACTGCCGGTTCCTGATGTGGTGGGGATGCAGGCAAACCATACACCCCTTTCTTTGATCAGTCCGATGCCGAAGAGTTGTTCTACCTGCTGATCGCTGTACAACAACGTAGCGATGAGTTTTGCCAGGTCGAGCACACTGCCACCACCCACACCGATCACACTGTCGGCTTTGAATGAGCTTGCCTGCGCGATGATCGTATGGAAATCATTAACTGTCGGCTCCTGACGGATATCATCGAAATAACACAGTTCTACACCACCGTCTTGCAGTGTCTCGTCCATCTTCTTAAGTAGCGGACGGAGTATCGGGGCTGTGAGGATAAAGAGTCGTTTCTTTCCGGAAGCGAGGAAATCCTTACAGAATATTTCCAGACAACCGGTACCGAACTGTATCTTGGCTGGTTGTATCAGAGTGATCGGTTTCATGCTTCTTCCGTTTTGATATTCTTCTTATTCTTTTTCCTTTCCTCCAAGAAAGCATACACGGTCAGTTCCTTGTCAGCCAATGGTGTCTTGAAGAACAGACTGGCGACATAACCCACGATCAGAACGATGAGATGACTGTACACACCCAACATATATTTATGATGTGTAAAGTTCCAATCGCCTAAGTCGAGCAGTAAGGCTTTCTCACCGGTGGAGGTAGCGAACTTACTGGAGGTGAGCACTGCGTATGCGGTAAAGAGGATAGCTGCTGCGATACCGATATACAGTCCCTGCCAGTTGGCACGGCGTGAAAACAGTCCTAAGAGGAAGATACCCACGATACCGGCAGACACAATGGCGTAGAGTCCGAAGAGCGTACCGAGTACGCCCTCACCGCCCCAGGCTACATACAGCAAGGCGATAAAGATACTGAGGATACCGATGACCAATACGGCGATACGTCCCACGCGCAGCTTCTGCTTGTCGGTGGCATTCTTCTTCAACTTGCCGTAATAGTCTTCCACCACGATAGCGGAGATACAGTTCACATCGCTGTCAATAGAGGAGATAGCACCGGCCACGAGCGCAGCAATGATAAATCCTGTGATACCTACCGGCAACTCCGTAGCGATGAAGAAGGGGAATACCTCATCACTCTTGGTGCCTGCCGGCAGTGAACCACTGTTGATATGGTAATAAACGAACAGACAGGTACCCACGAACATGAACAGTGCCCATGCAGGAACACTCATCAGCACACCCATATAGGAAGCTTTCTTCGCACTCTTCTCATCTTTGGCTGCCAGGTAACGCTGAACGATACTCTGGTCGGTACCATATTTCTGTACAGCGTAGAAGATACCGTTGAGCACCAGAACGATGAAGGTCATCTGTGTGAGATCCCAGTCGTATGGACCGAAGTCTATCTTGTTGTATTCCTTGGCCACACTGAAGATGGTTGATGGTCCACCGTCGGTCAGATAGAAGAGCATACCTACGGTCAGCACACCACCTAAGATCAGCAGGAAGCCCTGAACCACATCCATCCAGATGATAGCCTCCATACCACCGAGGTAGGTAAGCAGGATGACCACCACTCCGATGATGACGATGATATATACGATGTCGATGCCCGTGAATGTAGCCATGGCGATACCCATCAGATAGAGGATCGTTCCCATCTTTGAGAAATGCTCCAATACGAAGGCCAGACTACTGTAGAGACGGGCCAACGGACCGAAGCGACGCTCGAAATACTCATAGGTACTGAGCCGGATCACTCTTCTGAAAAGTGGTACGATGAACCATATCATGCCCAACAAGACGATGGGCACCATCAGTCCTTGTACCAAAAGTATCCAGTTGCCCTGGTAAGCGGCTCCCGGGTAAGCGAGGAAAGTGACACTACTGATGATGGTTGCAAACATCGACATGCCCACAGCCCATGCAGGAACAGAGCCGTTAGCTGCGTAATAAGCTTCTGTGGAGTTCTGTTTACGTGAGAAATAGACACCGACACCCACTGCTGCTATCAGGGAGATAACAACGATGACCATGTCTATCCAATGAATTGTCGTTTCCATATGTTATCTGTTAGTATGTAATATTCTCAGCTTCTTTACGTATACGTGCTGCTGTTGCTTCATCCAACATGGTGAGTGGCGGTAACATATATTCCTCACAGAGTCCGCGCTGTTTCATGATCACCTTCAGTCCGGCAAGGCTCTGTCCGAGCGTCAGTCCGGCAGCATTGATCTTTCCGATACGGTCGCAGGCTTCCTGCAGACGGTCGAGTTCCTTCTCATCACCTCTCAAACCAGCCAGGTAGATATCCCTGTAAAGCTGCGGCAGATAGTTGGCAACACTGGGGACGATACCGTCGGCACCATGGCGCATGGCAACGGCAGAGTTGGCGGTACATCCACAGAAATAACTGAAATCTTCCCTGTCGGCAAACAGTTTGAGCGCCTCTTCCAGACGTGGGACATTGTTCTCAGAGTCTTTCAGACCCACGATATTCGGATGATGACTCAGTCGCTCAATCACATCCATAGGAATGCTCATATGGGTGGTGATGGTGATATTGTACAGCATTAGGGGTACGGTCAGGAAGTCGGCCAACTGCTCATAATACTCATACATCTGCTCAGGTGTCAGTGCGTAGTAAGAGGGCAGGGTGGCAGCGATGACATCAGCACCGGCAGCGATAAACTGTTTGGCTGCCTCATACTGATCACTGATACAGTTACCTACCAGTCCTGAGTAAATCAGGATCCTTCCCTGAGCTGCTTTCTTTGCAGCGCTTATCATACGCACACCTTGCTCGGTGCTTACAGAGTTTCCCTCGCCGGTAGTACCCATGATCAAGGGGGCTACCTCATTCTTTGCGAAAAAGTCAACGATTCTTTCTACTGCCTCGGTATCTACGATACCTTCTTTCGTAATTGGTGTCACCATGGGAACAACGATGCCATGGTATTTTTTCTGTTCTTTCATTATATGATTTGTTTTAATAGTTGACGATAAAAGGACTAAATTGTACTTATTTCTTTCTCTTTATAAAATATTTAATGATGAAATAAGCAATCACCGCGAGGATGATGACGATGATGGCAATCTTAATGTATTCACTGTACTCCACAATCTTGTCGTGTAACTGATCCTCGGGCACTACGGTGCTGAGATACCAGCCTAAGGCTGCCAGGACACAATGCCAGGCAAAAGCACCGATGGTTGTGTATAGCAGGAACACATGATAAGGCATCTTAGCCAATCCTGCTGGAATACTGATCAGATGGCGGATTCCGGGTATCAGTCGTCCGGTCAGTGTAGCCACCTTGCCATGGTCGTTGAAATAATGCTCACTACGCTCCACCTTCTGTTGGTTAAGCAGACAGAGACGCCCCAGTCGGCTGTTGGCAAAACGGTAGATGACCGGTCTGCCCACATAATAGGATACGAAATAGTTGATGCTCGCACCGAGGTCGGCACCCAGCGTGGCATACAGGATGATCAGGAAGATATTCAAATCCCCGTTGGCAGCATGGTAGGCAGCAGGACTGACTACCAGTTCTGAGGGTACGGGAACGACGGTGCTCTCCAGCGTCATCAGGATAAAGATGGCCGGGTAGTTGAGGTTATTGAGCAGTGTTGTGATCCAATTCATTGTAGTAAATAATCTTATGATATCACTGATGACGCATCTTGACCAGTCTGCCGTCATCACTAAAGGTATAGTCGTTATCGGTGACCATCATCCCTATCTGCATGATGACATCGGTGGAGTAGTCGCTCTTTTCGACCGCCTCATTAAAATATGATTGTGCCTGATCTAACAAACCATGGTAGAGGAAGATACCACCTTTCTCTATCAGAACCTGGATATCATCATCAGGATAGTCTTCTATCTTCTTGAGATATAGGGTTTTATCGTTTTCTTTCCCCAACTTGTCAGCGATGAAAAGCAGGTTCTGTAGGATATCCAAGCTTCGGGGGGAATCATCAGAAGCCAGTTCTTCCGACTTTTTAAGGTTTTCCCATGCCTCCTCATAACGGTTGAGCATGATCAGGCAGGAGCCGACATTGAAATATCCTAACTCATCATCGGGGCACAGTGCGGTATAACGCTGGAAGAAATGCAGGGAATCCTCGGTGTTACCCATCTGAAACAGTGCATAGGCTTTGTTGAGGATCGCTTCGTCATCATCGGGATTCAGTGCGATGGAGAACTCACTGCTGTTGAGGGCTTCTTCGTTTTTTTCACTTCTCAACTGTGTCAGCGTCAAGAGGTTCCAGTAGTCGGTAGAGAAAGGATCCTTGTCGATGAGGCGGTTCAGCGTCTCTTCACTCTCTTCGTATCGTCCTTTGCAGACGAGTGACTTACTCATCAGCTCCTTGTAATCCGTTCCTTCCTTATCCTCAATCATTTGGATCCACTCATCGGCTGTCTCATGGTAGAAGTAATCTAAGAAGATGTTGGCAACATCGTAGATATAATCCTGCTGCTCCTCTTCATCCACCTCTTCCAACATCTCTTTCAGATAGTCGTTGGCTTCATCCACCTTCTCTTCATTCAGGAGGATCTCTGCCGTGAGATAGTAATAGTCGAGATCCCGTTTGTCTTCGATGCATGACAGGTAATAACGGGCTTGTTCGATATCATGATGTACCAAGAGCATCAACCGCCCCTTGAAGATCAGGGGGGCGGTCTCACCGGGGTACAGCCTCAGCGCCTTGTCGATGGCTCTCTCGGCTTTCTCTGTATCGTTCTTCACATCCTGGTAATACTCTGCCACATCGACATAGTCGTAGGAACTGATGATACACGGTACCCCTTGTCGGTCTGTCTCTTCATAATCCTGAAGGATAGCCCGAAAACGTTTACTCTTGAAATACGATCGGTTGTCGCTCATTTACTTGTTGATTTTTGCCCAGGTATCCTTCAGTCCAACGGTCTTGTTGAATACCGGATGCTCCTCGGTAGCGTCGGGATCTGCCATGAAGTAACCGATACGCTGGAACTGCAGATAGTCACCGGCCACCTTCTTAGCGGCATATTCTTCAACATAACAGTTGTTGATGACGGACAATGAGGTGGGGTTGAGCAACTCACGGAAGTCACGCTCATCAGCACTGGGGTTCTCCACATTGAAGAGCCGGTCGTAGATACGTACCTCAGCCTGCTTGCAATGGTCGGCGGATACCCAGTGAAGGGTTCCTTTCACCTTTCTGTTAGCCCCTTCCATGCCGCTCTTACTCATCGGGTCGTATTCTGCCTGTATCTCGATGATATTACCGTTCTCATCCTTTGTACAACCCGTACACATCACGATATAGGCGTTCTTCAGACGAACTTCCTTACCGGGTGTCATACGGAAGAATTTCTTCGGGGCATCTTCCATGAAGTCATCACGCTCAATCCACAGGTTCCTGCTGAAGGTGATGGTATGTGTGCCGTCGGCTTCATTCTCAGGATTGTTGACGGCCACCATCTCTTCACTCATATCCTCGGGATAGTTGGTGATCACCAGTTTTACGGGATTCAGCACGGCTGACACGCGGCATGAGCGAGCGTTAAGGTCTTCTCTGACGGCTGCCTCCAACAAAGCCACGTCGTTAAGGGCATCAAACTTGGTGTATCCGATGCTGTCGATAAACTTACGGATACTCTCGGGAGAATATCCACGACGACGCATACCGCATACTGTAGGCATACGGGGATCATCCCATCCACTGACGAGGTGCTCATCCACCAATGCCTTGAGCTTACGCTTGCTCATCACGGTGTATGTCATGTTCAGACGGTTAAACTCTATCTGACGGGGACGGTAATCATACTGATTCTGCATCTTCTGCAGCTCATCCACGAAATGATCGTAGAGTGGACGGTGAGGTACAAACTCCAATGTGCAGATAGAATGGGTGACACCTTCGAAATAATCACTCTGACCATGTGCGAAGTCGTACATCGGGTAGGCATGCCACTGTGTACCGGTACGGTGATGCGGTGTGTGGATGATACGATAGATGATCGGATCACGGAAATGCATGTTGGGGTTGGCCATATCGAGTTTGGCGCGGAGCACCATACTGCCTTCCACTGCCTCGGGAGTGTTCATCAGTTGGAAGAGACGGAGGTTCTCTTCTATCGGACGGTCACGGTAGGGTGAGGCTACACCGGGTTGTGTGGGGGTACCTTTCTGTGCGGCGATCTCCTCACTGCTCTGCTCATCGACATAAGCCTTACCTTGTTCGATCAACCAGATGGCAAAGTCCCACAACTGCTGGAAGTAATCACTGGCATAATACACATTACCCCAATGGAACCCGAGCCATTGGATATCATGGAGGATAGAGTCCACATATTCGGTATCTTCCTTACTGGGGTTGGTATCATCGAAACGGAGGTTGCAAACACCGTTATAATGCTCTGCCACACCGAAGTCCATGCAAATAGCCTTGGCATGTCCGATATGGAGGTAACCATTTGGCTCCGGTGGAAAACGTGTCTGTATCCTTCCGTCATTCTTACCTTCTGCGAGGTCTTTCTCTACTAACTGCTCAACGAAACTGAGACTTTTCTTCTCTTCATTGATATTCTCTGTTATCTCTGTCATGGGATTATATTTTTCTTTATACTCTAAACTCTAAACTTTACACTCTAAACTCTAAATTTTTCACTCTTCACTCTAAACTCTTCACTCTCACTGAATCCCCCTCTCATTCAGCGCCTTGCTATAAAGCTCCGCATTCTTCAGGTGCTCCTGATAGGTGTGTGCAAAACGGTGAGTACCGCTAAAGTCCTCTTTTGCACACATATACAGGTAGTTGTGATGCACCATGTTAAGCACGGCATCAATACCTGCTATGGTAGGAACGCGGATGGGACCCGGGGGAAGACCGGTATTCTTATAGGTGTTATATGGACTGTTGACAAACAACATATTATGGTATATCCGTTTGAGGGAGAAATCACCGATGGCGAACTTAATGGTAGGATCGGCCTGCAGCGGCATGTCTGTCTGCAAACGGTTGTAATACATACCGGCAATCATGGGTTTCTCACCATCGTTGGATGTCTCCTCATCGATGATACTTGCCAGGGTGACAACTTCCGTAGGTGTCAACTTCAGTTGACTGGCTTTTCTCGTTCTTTCTTCATTCCAGAAGGTATCATTCTCTTTCTTCATCCTTTCCAGAAAATTGTCCAGAGAGATATTCCAATAGATATCGTATGTGTTGGGAATGAAGAGGGCCGGAATCGTCAGCGTGTCAAATCCTAACGCCTGGCAACGCTCCGCATCCGTCAGGGCTTCTATCACCGTGGTACTGTCGATCATCAGTTTCTCACCGAGATAGGCTGCCATCTTATCCATAGTTCTCACCGTAGGAATGGTCAGGTGAACAGGTGTCTGCATGCCGTTTCTCAACCTGCGGAATAGGTTCACGGCACCGTCACTTTCCTCTATGGCATATCTGCCGGTATACAGACTCTTTTCTGAACCGGTATGGCGGAGCAGGGTGCTGAAGCCGGTGAACCCGTGGGGTGTGGTGATGGGTTTTATCTTCACCAATACAGAATCAATGTTATCGTCTTCATCTACATAGAGATAACACGTCTCGTTGTTTTTAGACAAAGAACAGAAAAAGAAATAATACAATACCGATACGATCAATATCAGACAGATGAGTATGGGTAAGAGGTATTTTAAATTTGTCTTTTTTTTCATTTCCTTATATTTTAAGATGCAAAGTTACTAATTAATGCGAGAAAAGCCAAATTTATTTGGACTTTTATTATTTTTGTGTTACCTTCGCGAACTCAAAACAGAAGACGATGAAAGCATATGATATTTATGTGTTCGATCTTGATGGAACACTTCTCGATACGTTGGATGATCTGACCAACAGCGTGAATGCGGCTTTGGAGCATGCCGCCCTTCCTGTTCATACCCGTGAGGAAATACGCAGTTTCGTAGGCAATGGCGTACGACTGCTGATAGAGCGTTCAGTACCCGGTGGTGCCACGCATCCACTCTTTGATCAGGTGTTTGACTTTTTCCGTCAGCATTATCTCGAACATGGTGCTGACAATACCCGACCTTATCCGGGAATCATGTCCCTGCTGACGATGTTGAAAGAGCGTGGCAAGAAGATAGTCGTTGTGAGTAATAAGTTTTATGATGCCACCCGCTCCCTGTGCAGGAATTACTTCGGTGACTTGATCGATGTGGCAGTGGGTGAGCGCGAGGGTATCCGTAAGAAACCGGCTCCCGATCTTGTCAACGAGGCTTTCCGGGAGTTGGGCGTCACTCGTGATGAGGCTTTGTCCGCCGTCTATATCGGTGACAGTGATGTGGATATCGAGACTGCTCGCAACAGCGGTTTGCCGTGCATCAGCGTACTCTGGGGATTCCGCGACCGTGACTTCCTGCTCGTTCACGGTGCTACTACGTTTGTCTGTTCTCCTCAGGAGATACTTGAATAAAATAACAAATAATCCGATGTTGAAAACATCGGATTATTTAGTACCATAAAGTTTATCTTTTATTTAGCATCACGTACGTAACGAACACTAAGCCAACGATTTTGTGTCGTACTGCTCGTACGTTCCACCTCATTCAGATAGGGCATAATGCGGCGACAATATACACACTGCATTTCGTAGGCCTTATCAACGGTAGATGACCAATACATTCCGTATTCCTTAATGCCCATAGGAGTAACAGATTCATCATTGATATTGTAGATGTTTTGTGTTGGACTAAATCCCATCTGTCCACCGAAGAGAAGTTTCAAACCGGTTCCTTGTTCTAATGTTTGTGTCATCAGCAGACCAGCTCCTTTGCGCCAACCTAACTTATCCAGTTCTTTGTTGTTCATGCCGAGTGCCGATTCGAGATTCTTCCAATCATCATCAGTAGGAAGTCGCCACCCGTCAGGGCAGTTCTCTAAAGCCTGATCAAACGTATAAACATTACCAAAAGTATTCCAGTATTCATATCTATCGTCAACCATAGAGAACTTTACTGTAGCATATTCATAATAGCCCAGATACCAGTAGGTATATTCATAGAACGGTTTTCCACCTTTCATGTTTTCTGCCATCCAATCAAGATTACCCAAGCGAACCCAATGGTATTCGTTACCGTCTTTGTCAGTCATGGTACCCGTATTCGATGGTTTAACACTGGGAATCTTCTCCTCCTCATCACTGCATGCAGTAAAACACATTGCCATTGTGAGGCATAATAAATATATAAGTTTTTTCATATCTTCATTCATTTATGATTATTTCAATTTGATACCAAATTCGTCGATAATGAGTTGACGCATAATCTTAAATCTTTCGATGACAATAGGATAGCCTGCCATCATCTGTTCCACTTCAGCTACCGAATAGGTGAGTACAGCCTCGATATAATGGTCACGGTCTTCATTACCATAGTCGAAATAGTAATAACCTCTATCCTGCCAGAAGCCCAGTGTCCGTGCGGCATCGTCGTTGGTCACATAGTCATCATATCCCAATTGACTCTTCTGTATGGGATTACCATTTGCATCCCAGCACTGAGCTACATAGCTGAGGAATTTCTCCAACTTGCTGCTGGGAAGATTTCCTATCTTATCAATGACAATGCTTACCAAGATGTCGTTGAAGTAACTATCATTTTCGAACGCTTCATTCCCGTGGATGGCAAAGGCGTAGCAGCGAGTGCCAAGCAAAAACTTTGGATAAGGATCCCTTGGACTGTATGTGGTCCCTGTATTCGGTTCCCATACACCATTTTTATTAGTCCACTCCATGATGTTGTCAACAAGAAGGATGGAATAGGGTAGTGCCTTCCCCAGTCGTAGGGCCAGTTTCTCTTTTAGCAAAGTGGTTGCTTTTACTTGCAAATCGTAGTCTTTCAGATAATCAAATGTGTACTTTATATTCTTCTGGGGTGAACCGATAAACTGATAGGTAAGATTTACCAATTGTGTATTCCACAGAATATTACCATAAGTATCCGTACCGTTCTGTTCATGTTTCAGCGTGTCATTGAACAGCAGGTAACATCCTATCTCATCTTTAAATTGACGACGCAGCTGTGCGGTCTGACTATGGTCACTGTCAGCAGGATAGTACAGATTCTGCTCGTATTCACTGGGTGTGGTGTCTTCTTCTTCACCACAGGCGGTGACAAATAACAACCCTACCAGTGCAATTGCTGTGATTATATAATACTTTTTCATATTTTCTTCCTTTCATGAATTAATAAGTAATGATATCTGCTTTTCGTTCAGGACGAGCATTACCACCGATAGTGTTCTGGAACTCACGAACACTCTTCGGAATATCGAGAACCATGCCACCGTCATCGGATTTCAACTCGTAGGTTGCCATTTCGCTTTTTACAGTAGAATAGCGTTCTAGTTTGTAAACAGAGTAAGAATGTTTGACGGTTTCCACTTGCTTATATTTAGGATCTACCGTGTAACGACGCATGTCAAACCACCGTACACCCTCCAGACACAACTCACGCTGGCGCTCATCACGGATAATCTGTATGAGCTGGGCTCCGGATGCACTCAAATTACTGTTATTCTTGATTCGAGCTGCACGAAGTTTGTTCAGATGTTGAAGAGCTGCTTGATCGTTACCCAACTGTGCCTCCGCCTCTGCCGCATTAAGATATGCCTCTGCTGAGCGGTAACAGAACTGATCACTGACTGTTTTGTAAATTCCAAGATTGCTGAAACTGATATCAATCTTTTGGTAGTATGGAAGATTGTTCTCACCATATTCACGTCCGAAGAAAATATCTCTGCGGGCATCACCCTCTTCATAGAGATTATAAAGATGGTCTGAGATAATCCAGTTGGGTGAATATATAGTACCATAATAAGTTTCTCCCGGACGTGTAAAGTTGATGTTTCCGAATGCAGCTCCACCCATAACAAAGGTAATCTCCTCGTTCTTCGGCTCTATGAAACTTCCTTCGAAAGACCCTTTTGAGATATCACGCAGATAGCTATTCTCCTGAATTGACAATTCTGCATATTTCTTGGCATTCTGCCAATCTTGCATAAACAGTGCCACTCTGCTGCGGAGAATATATACGGCATTGATTCCTGCATGTTGGATGGAATTTGGTTTGTGAACGTTTTTAAGGTATTGTTCTGCTTTTTCCAAATCGGAAACAACTTGATTGTAAACATCTTGTACAGAATTACGTTCATATTCCATATCCTCGATTTTTTCAGATACCTTCAAAGGAACACCCGGAGTTTGTGCTGCTGTTGAAGGATTGTAAGGCTCAGCATAAAGGTTAACGAGCAGTTGATAATAGAGTGCTCTTAGGAAATATGCTTCTCCTTTTATCTTATCACGCTGAAATTCCTCATCGGCATTACTTGGAGTAAGGTTATCCACTTCATAAAGCACCATATTACAGGTAGCTATTGAAGAATATGCCTTGTTGAAGAACCATGCTTCCTGACTCTCATAGACACTACGATTCTCATAGTTCAGACATACGTTCTGTTGCCAGGTGAAATAAGGGAACATTTCGTCTCTCATCAGACCGCCATAGCTATTCAGATCGTAGGAGAATGAGTTTTCTGACAATTCATCAGTCATCAGATGCAATATCATATAGTTGGGGTTATACACATTGATATAATATCCCTCGTTGACAACCAGACCGGAAGAAAGATAGGCGTTGCCTATGAGAATCTCATTTAGGTCTTCGTAGCTTCTTACCCGGGAGAGATCTTGTGAATACTCTTCCAAAAAATCACTGCATGAAGAAGTCAGCAGTATACAGGCGGTAACAAAGAAATATATTATTCTTTTCATATTCTGTCGTTTTTAAAAGTTTATATTAAGACCGAATGAGAAACTGGGACGGTCAGACAGCTGGATGGTTGAAAAACCACCCTGCGTCGGTGTCTGTCCTTTGAGTTTCTTGTCTGCTATTGTAAAGAGGTTATATGCTGACAAGGTAAGAGCCAGTCGCTGCAGATGCATTTTCCTGAGTGTCTCACTATCAAACTCGTAGGTGATACTACCACTTTGGAATTTCAGATAATCAGCGCTGACAACACGGATATCAGAATAGTCATACATCACCCATGGATTATTGGCAAATGCCTGAGCATTGTTAGTGTAACTGCTATAAGAAGAGAAATGATTCTGATACTTAATATAATATTCACTATTAGAGCTGATGATAGCGGGGATATTCGTGTACCTCTCGTCGCCGGGATGTTTCCAGCGGTTGATATAGTCACGACTATAGTTGCGCTCAGGTTGGATATTCGTACTGTATGCCCAGTTGTTGGATGCACCGTACATGGCAAACAGACGGGTCTTGGCTCCTAAACTATATGCAAAGCTGATATTGGCGCGCCAGTTTTTATAACGGAAGGTATTGATAAGACTTCCCTGAATATCTGGATCACGCTTTCCTGACGGGGTAAGTACCATTGTATAGGTATCATATTTGCTCAGTCCGGTAAGTTCCTGCTGACGGTTGATGAAATCGTCGAACATCGGTCCTCCATCGGCAGGACTCAGTCCAAGGAATCTGTAGCTATAGAAAGTGTTGACGCTCTTTCCCTTTACTAAGGCTGCGCCGGAAAGGAACTCATTCAGATCATACGTCTGAGCTTCCGGACGGGAATCCATCGTATTGATGATTTTTGAGATTGAGGTTGACATCGTCCATCTGAAGTCCTTTGTCTGAATGGGTGTTGCAGTAATATCAAGACTATATCCCTTATTGGTTATATCACCGCCGTTGATTATATAAGAGCCAATGCCATTTACTGTTGAAATGGCTTTGTTCATAAATGCATTCTTGGTTTTTTTGTAGAATACCGAAGCCTCGAACATTAATCGTCTTTTGAAGAAAGATGCATCGAGACCAAGGTTGTAACTCTTTGTCGTCTCCCATTCCAAATCCGGGTTTGGATATTTGTTGATACTGGAGGTAAACTCATTCCAAGCGGTGTCGAGGGTACCCTTGCGTATGGTCATTACAGGATATTCGGTGCTGAGCATGTTTCCTTGCGAACCGTATGATGCCTTTAATGTTGCATAGTCCACCCAGTTGACAGGAATCAAGCCAAGATCTTTCAGGTTCAAAGAGCCGGAAGCAGACCATATCGGCAAGAAACGCTCATTCGACCGATCACCAAACTTATTACTTCCATCGACACGTCCGTTGATATTCAAACGGAACAGTTGTGCATAGGCATAAGTGAATGATGCATATCCTGAGACGGTATTGGTAAGATTGTTGGTGATGCTCGGAGTGTTATATGCTAACCAGTCACGATATGCGGTATAGCGGGTAAGGTCAAGTCCTTCAATAAACGACAAACCTCTGTCTGGGAAGTATCCACGGGATACAGAAGCATTTCCACGGTATTTATCATGACTGGCTTCAAAACCCACAGTAGCATCAATGTTATGTACTTCGTTCGTGCCAAAATACTTATTGGCATTTAACTGAATACGTCCCATTACATTACGGTCGTGAATATTATTCACAGACAGTTCACCACCTTGAGGTAGTAGTGAGGCACTCTCTATTGGAATAGGCTCTCCGAAATTACAACCACGAAGAGTGGCCACATAGTATGTCTTATCACCCCAATAACCTTCCTGATCGGTACTTTGCTCCGTATATGAGAGAACGAAGTTGGCATTCAACCAGTCAGTGAAGGTGAATTTCAGATTACTGGTAATAGTAAATGATGAAGTATTCTGTGTCTTGTTGCTGTTTTCCAGTTCGTTCAGTATATTGAACTTTGCAAGATCAAGATCTCCGGATCCATATTTACGGTTGTACATGTAATAATTACCTTCATTATCATAAAGCGGGATTGTCCTTGATGTGGTATAAGCATACTGTAACGGGGCGATCTCGTCCTGATAGTAATGACGGCGGTTGCTGTATGCGTTAAATGACAATGAGGCAGTAAGTAATTTGCTGAATGTATTGTCAAAATTCAGAGATGCGGTATAACGCTCACTGTTGTTCGTTTTCACAACGTCGTTCTGTTTATCATAGCCTAACGAAGCATAGTAACGGGATGTTTGAGAACCACCGCTGATGCTGGCGGTATGCTGTGTGCTCCAACTGTCGTTTGTCAGTGCCTTAAACCAGTCAGTGTTCTGACTTTCCAGGCATGCCACCGATTCATTAAACTCATCATTGGTGATTTCGTGATTATATAACTGACGTAATAATCCTTCGTACCCAACGAATGTCTGATTAATGTAATAGAGATACTGACTCTCTAATAACTCGCGTGAGAACTGTACACGTTCCTTGGAAGTCATCACATCTACCGAACGGTCGCTGTACCGGGGACGACGTTTGTAGTTCACGTTAACGTTATAGCTCACCTGAGGTTTTCCAACCGATCCGCGTTTGGTGGTAATTACGATTACACCATTGGCAGCACGGGTACCATAGATAGCAGTAGCGGCAGCATCTTTCAATACATCAATACGCTCTATATCCTGCGGGTTGATACCAGAGATAGCGTTACCGATACGGTTCACATAGTCAGGATCGTTAAGCTCTTCGGGAGCGATATCCACGGGGTCTCTTACAATAATACCGTCAACAACCCACAGTGGTTCACGGTTACCGATGACGGTACTCGTACCACGAATACGGATCTTCGGTGCCACACCGATCTCTCCTGAGTTGTTCATAACCATCAAGTCGGTGATCTTACCTTCCAACATCTGGTCGATGCTGCTCACATCACTTCGCAGGATATCTTCAGCCTTCACGGATGAGACAGCGGATGTGAGGGAACGCTTGTCAAGCACCTGATAACCGGTTACTACTACCTCATCAAGTTGAGATGCATCTTCATGAAGGATAATTTTCACGCCAGTCGTATTTTTGTTGATTTCATATACCTTTCTGATAGGTTTGTAACCTAAAAAAGAATACAGTACAGTAACTCTCTCTCCAGCAGGTACGTTCACCTTGAAGTTTCCGTTTTCATCGGTCGTCGTACCATAGGTAGTTCCTTCAACAAGAACCGTTGCCCACTGTAAAGGATCTCCTTTTCCGTCAGTGATACGACCGCTCACAGTGTATATTCCTTTTCCTTTGTTCACCTCTGCTTTTTTCAGAACGATCGTCTTGTCAACGATATCGTAGTCGATAGCAGCCTCCTGATAGAAAATCCGGTCGAGCATCTGAAGTAGTGATACTTTTTGATAGTGACAACTGATTCTAGGCGCGTGCTCTAAAAGTTGTTTCTGGTAAACAAACTCATAACCAGTTTTTTTCCGCAAGTCTTTGATGACTTGTTCCAACGATTGGTTGTCATAGCTCACATCATATGTCTGTTGCGCCAATCCCCTTGATGGAATCAAGAGAAATACTGCGGCAAATAACAATACGAGGAGTACTCTCCTTCTGTTCATAAGCAATAGTTATTTATGATTAATAATAATAGTTTTTCCGTTTTGTGTGAATGATATGCCACCACTCTTCTCGAGGATTGACAGCACTTCGCTGAATTCTCCATAACGTGGAACACTACCCATGAAAATGGTATTCCTCAGACGAATATCCTTGAACTCATAATCGAAGTCATACCATCTGCTAAGGGTTATCATGATCTGCTCCAACGTTTGGTTCTCAAACACGAACTTACCGTTGCGCCAACTGGTAACGATACTCGTATCTACTGTTCTCACAGATGAGGACACATCTTGTTTGTCGAACACTGCCTGATGACCGGGTGTCAACACCAGCTCGCTGCCGTTCCCGTTAAGCGGACTCAGTGAGATACGGCCGTTTACTAGGGTGGTATATACATTGGTATCTTCTTGGTAGGAGTTGATGTTAAACTCTGTACCATAAACGCGTACCAACTGTCCGGCAGTCTCTACATAAAAAGGTCGGGCGGCATCTTTTGCTACTTTAAAATATGCCTCACCCGAGACTGCAACACGACGCTCTGAAGTATCAAACGATTCAGGATATTGTAGTTGTGATTCTGCGTTCAACCACACCTCAGTGCCATCTTCCAGAGTAATCTTAAACTCTCCGCCACGAGGTGTCTTCAGACTGATTCGCTGTTTCTGACCCTCTTTTTCTTGAATCATTTCTGCATCAGAAAGTATCTTCTTAATAATATGCTCATTTCTTTTAGTGTCGGCACCGAGTTCTATCCGTTCACCGTTATTAAGAGTAAGCACAGCCTTTGTTTGTCCGTGAGTGATGGGTGAGGAGAGTGCAATCTCTTTATCGGACGTCTTGTTGATCTGTCCTATACCATATTTATAGGACTGATAACCGACACCAATGACTAATAGTAAGATAGCGGCAGCACTGACCCATCGACGTAAAGACCAAATCGTATGTGTTCGGTTCTCATGGGGAGTGATATCATAACCGAGTCTGGATTGCATATCCCTCAAGGGTCTTTCCGTATTAATTGACTCGCGCATGAAGATCTCCTTTTCGAATGTTTCTGGATTGGTCAAACGGTCGAAGAGTTCTCTGTTCTTCTGATCTTGTAACCATTGGCCTAACTCTACACGTTCATCTTCTCTGATGTCGTCGATGATATATTTGTAAATCAGTTGTGATATACGATTCATATTATTATTTGTTTTTTTTCTTAAACGCAACCTATCCGTTTTCGGACACAATTTTATAAATAAATTTTAAAAATAATTGCATATTGAAAAAAAATTACTATTTTTGCAACTGTTTTAACTAATCAGTATGATTCTATCAGAGCAGATATTCAACGAGTTCAAGTTAGGTATTTTCAATGGCTTTTATAAAGAGGTATATCCCTCTTTACTGACTTATGCTGTCAGGTGCCTGACAAGTACCTATGGGTATCTGGCGGAGGATTGTGTACAGGATTCCATCTATCAGGCTTTTCGAAAGAGTAATGATTTCCATAGCGTAGCACAGTTGAAATCCTTTTTATATATATGTATCCATAATGATGCGGTTTCGTATCAGCGGAAATACAATAGTCAGAAGAACTATGTCTTGGAACAGAATCATTTTGAAGATGATATTAACCATACCATCATAGAACAGGAGACCATGGATCTGTTATATGATGCCTTGCAATATTTGCCAAATGATTTACGACAAGTGTTCCATCTCAGCTTTGAACGTGGAATGAAGAATGCTGAGGTTGGTAAACTGATGGGAATCTCCGAAAGTGGAGCCAAGAAAAAGAAAGCAAAGATGATCCAGTTGCTGCGTGAACGTTTCTCAAAGGATGAAAAGGTACTGATCCTGATTGCTATCTTGTGTAACCTTACCAGTGTGTGACATCCAATTTTTTTGTAATGATATTGCTGTTGGCACATGACGCTGAAAGCGTCAACGCTCAGTAGCCGCAGGTCAACGACCTGCGGAGAATGTATCAACAATAAATATGCACGCTGAAAGTGTGCCCCATCAATTTGATGGGCAACCCATTCAGGGTTGGATAACTGTTACAACACCTTGTCCGTAGGTCTTACGACCCATGGCTATTGAGCGGTAAACGCATGCGGTTATTAACTACATACATGGGCCATCTCCTATATTACTACCAATCTTTATTCTGATGATCACCCTTAGAAGTGCAAAAAATCTTTAATTGCATAGTTCTCGTTGTCCCTTTTCCCATACGTTGCGTTAATGGGAATGTAGAATAAGCATTTTAAGATTACACATTTATATCATGAAAAAAATCGTATACCTATTAGCAGGCATGTTACTGGCCACTCAGGTGTCTGCACAAAAGAGTAACCTCAATGGTATCTTCTTTGAGATATCGGGTAATGGCTTAAAGTCACCCAGTTATATTCTGGGAAGCAATCATGAGGTAAATGGCACCTTCGTGCACCAGATTCCTCAATTTAATACTATATTTGACAAGGTAAAGCAAACCTGTTTCGAGACAGATTTGGATGATGGTACTGATTCGGCAACGGCTGCAGCCGGCGATGCGGTGGTCAGTCTGCAACAGCAACAACAATCGGATATAGCAAAACAGTTGCTTCTTCCCGCTGACAGTACATATGCCGCTTTACTCGGAAGTGAGAAGGCTGCAGAGATAGATAAGATCATGTCGGATTTATTCCCCTCTTATGTACCGAATATGCGCCCGGTGTACGCTTCTTCCATCCTTCGGACTGTTACACAGGTGCACCAGATGAGTCTTACGGGAATTGGTAGTCCTTTTGTCTCTATTGATTATTATGTTCATGAAAAGTCACAGCAAGCAGGGAAGACAATTCATTCATTGGAACCACGATCGTTGCAAGATTCTATTATCGCAAGGATGCGTGCAGCAAATGCTTCTAAAAGCGCCACACTCCGAGACCAGATGATGAGCTTTTATGTATTATGTAAAACAACAGCCCTGCGTATAGACAATTCTTTGCAAAACAGAATGCTCTATTCGCGTGGACAAGGACTTCAAATTGTACAGAACACGGTGAGCAATTCAGATTATCTTCGTAATGTGACGAAAACTATCATGAACGGTTTTAGTAATGACGAGTCTGTGAATTTGATGGCTGTAAAAGAGCGTAATGCTTTGTGGATGAAGAAAATACCCACATTAATGAAAGCTGAACCTACTTTGTTTGTTGTCGGTATCGCTCATTTGTATCCCTATCGTGACTCCAAAGGACTACTTGCCGATCTACGTAAGAAAGGGTATAAGATCCGTCAGTTAGAGGCACCAAAGGCACAACTGAAGGTGATAGCCTGCGATGATAAGATGAAGAAATCCACCTATATCTACAAATTTGGAAATAATGACGGCGAGAAAGGATCATTGTCTCAACTGCTTTATGACGATAATGATTTAGGTACCTATAGTGGTGTGACAAACAAAAATTTTAACGTCGTATATATTTATGTGGATGATGAGGAGTTTTCTTGTTTCCTGAGTCATGATAAGATGCTTATTGCAAGATTCTCGAAGGATGGTGATAAGTACATGATTGACTTTGAGGGTGATGCTGACATTGTAAATGCCAGCAAGACAATGTATAAATACCGTAAAAAGTATAGTTATCCAAACTATTTTGCACGTACAGACGAAGATCCGGCAGCAAAGACTACCTATGAGCAGAAATTGTCTAGTCTGGATGCTGCCTTTGCTGAGATTAATGCCGATGCGGAGATGATAAAAGATGAAGCCATTCGTAACCAGATGTTGCTCGACAATCGCTGTGAGTATCTTCGTTTCCGTTTGGGCGTGATGCGTGTAGAGATGAAACAGAAAGGTATTGATTACTCTAAGAATGCAGAGTATCAGAAATACCTGGACATGATTGATATTTCTAATCCATATTATGAGCAGCGTTATGGTCTGATCAATATATATGTTATGGGTAAGATTCCTGTCGATGCACGTGAGAAAGGTCTTTCCAACTATGGTATAGAGGCGATGCGAGCCATTCAGACTTATGTGAAGGATCGTAACATACGTTTACGGCTGCAGTCAGTTGTAGCACAGGAAGTGCTTACTGAAGAGAACAAGGATATCGACACTTTCTGGAATGCTTTCAAAGAGTTCGGCGACGCTGATGTGGTGAAGGCACTTGAGACCAAGGTTAATGCACTAAAAGCTACAGAGAAGGATATGAAAGCTCCTGTCGGTGAGTTCAATGATATTGATGGTAACACGCATAAGTCGAGCGACTTCGAAGGAAAAGTGCTGTATGTGGATTTCTGGGCAACCTGGTGTGGTCCGTGTAAAAAAGAGATTCCTCACATGGCAAAGTTGTACGAGCATTATAAAGATAATCCAAAGATTGCGATTATCAGTATCTCTATTGATACCGATGTGGAGGCATGGAAAAAGATGGTTACAAAAGATAAACCTTCATGGCCGCAGTATATAGCTGAAGGACCCCAGCATGTAAAGTTGTCCAATGACTGGGGCATCACGGCAATCCCACGTTTTATTATTCTGAATGCTGATGGCACCATACGCAGTGCCAATGCTATCCGTCCTTCTGCATCAGACATCATCCAACAACTGGATGCCATCATTGCAGAACAGTCAAAATAAGACAAATAACTCGTTTACTCGTCTACTCGTTTACTCGTCTACTCGTTTACTTGTCTACTCGTTTACTGACAAAAATCTTACCTTCTTGCCGTATCAGTGGCTTGGCATCTTTGAGATGTGTCTCCAGATCGCTACCGCTGATACGGTATATTTTGGGGGTAAGCGAACGGGGATAACGGTTGAAGAAAGGATCGTTGGACACATACCAGCGGGTGGCGGTGACCTTCGGGAACCGTTTCATCCGGTCCCATAACTCGAAGAATCGACTGCGGGCTGCTATCGTGATGCCGCGCTCCCCGTTGTTGAAGGTGGACACACAGAGGAGATGGAGGCGTTGCTGGGTGTCCTGTTCCAGTTCTTCTTTCGTACGGTGGTGTGAGACGGTGATATGTCGTCCATAACGGGTGTTCAGCTCGTTCATGATCTTTCGGAACAGCACCCCGTGGGTGGAGGTGTCTTTCAGGTGGTTCACACTGATGAAGAGGTGGATCATCTCGTGCAACAACGTGTCGATGATCTCATCTTCGGTATGCTCGAGTCGGATGCTGATCCGTATGACATAGTCGTAATACTCCCATCCGCCAAGCAGCTTACGCCGTCGTTTATACCCCAACTGCCCCAGATAGGTACGAGCCTTGCTCAGTTGTAAGCGTACCTTGGGCAACTGTCCACCGAAACACTGGTTGTTCAGTGCGTCAAACCGCTGTTGCAGATCATCCGTGGTGGGTTTCATGACCGGTTATTTGATGGCATGATCAGCACCTACATCCACACCCTTCCAGGCTTTCTTCGCAGTCCACTCCTGGGGTGGGGAAGACCAGAATATATCATCAGCAGGAAGACCGAGAGGAAGGAAGGCGGCTGTGCAGAGATAGAGACTGCCGGTGTTGATATAGTCTTCCGACATGTGTATCTGACTCCCTGCGTATCCGATGCGGAGCCAACCGTTGGGGTCGAAGGTGCCGGGCTGACTGATCTGTCGTTGGATAACCGCTGTCAGGGCGCATCGTACCTGGGCGGGACTGACCTTGGAAGGCAGCATATGATAGAGGGCGGCAGATGAAAGGGCATGGAACGATCCGAAGCGATAGACGATGCTGCGACCGGTCACGGGATAGGTGCCTTCGGGAGAGATCATCCGTTCCAACTGTGCCGCCATCCGCCCGTGGCGTGCCCGTTGTTTCTTGGTGAAGTCGTCATCACCGAGCTGGTGCCTCTTCAGGATCTCCAGCGTCTCGGTGAGCATCGGATGGATCACAAGACTGTTGTAGTAGTCGAGATGGAAGTCGGCACCGTCACCATACCATCCGTCACCCTTGTACCACTCATGACGGAAGCGGTTCACACCATACATCAGTCGGTCCATGTCACACTCGCCTGTAAACTCCAGGAGTGCCGCCTCGATGATGGAGGCGAAGAGCAGCCAGTTGCTCTCATAGGGTTTGATGCTGCGGGATACTTTCCACTCGTGGATGAGCCATTGCTGTGTCTGCTTGTCGAGTCGTCCCCATAGCTGTGTCGGTGCCCGGAGGATCCCCTCTGCCAAGAAGGCTGCATCCACCAACGGTTGGGTGTGACGGTTGTCAAACATCAGATGATCGGGTGACTGCGGGTTGACAGCGTTTCGCAATCCTCTTACCACGAGGTCGATGTAATGTGCCCGCAGTTTTCCCTCCTCGCTATCATCCGCTCCGAGCTCCAGCCAAGGGGAGATGCCGCAGATCGTCCGTCCTACAGCCTCGAGGTATGACACTTCCTTGCGCAGGGGATCGGTGCTGAGCGACTCGAAGGGCATGTTCTTCTTCAGCGTACCGGCAGCCAGGTTTTCCAGCACGGGAGAGGCAATCTTAGTCAACTGCCTGATCCACACACTACGGTCGTCCATGCCGTTGGACTCAGTCACCACTAGCCGGGTGGTGCCCGACAGTTCCCGCTGTTGCTTCCGCTGTCCAAAAACCTGGATATTGCAAGCCATAGCCATTATCAGCAGGCAAACGGTAATGATTGTCTGTTTTCTCATCATCTGTAACCCTATTGTTTTGTTTATCTTCCTGCAAAGATAATCATTGTAATTGTAATTTCTCATAATTTATTATTTTATGGTTGGCATACAAAGATACAAATAATTGCTGTATCTTGCAAGGCTATGGAGTGGGTTTAACCAAATTTAACAACATGGTCTTTTCGGTCTCTCGGTCTCTCCGTCTTTTGGTATTAGTAAATACGTTAATTAGTTTATTGGTATCTTGGTCTTTCGGTCTCTTCGTCTTTTGTTTCTCTGCATCACATGGATTTGCTTGCTAAAAAATAGAATTATTAATTATTAATTAT
>JAFZPF010000032.1 GCA_017550455.1 Prevotella sp. | reverse complement strand
GATATGTTGCCTGTAAGTGCATCCATTTCCGATATCCCATCGGGTAGTGTGGCACTTACCTTCTTTATCTTCTTGGTATTGTTCACCACCATGCTGGCTGTAGAGTTGAGTATTCTTTTCAAACAGATCAAAAAAGGTCCGGAATATACCGAGTAACTCTTTTCGTCAGTAATTCATAAGATATCAATAACAAATAGTTAAAGAAATAGTTTATTATGACATACGCTTTTTTACAACAATATTGGTGGTTCCTGGTAAGTCTTCTGGGTGCCTTACTGGTTTTCTTAATGTTTGTACAGGGAGCTAACTCACAGATCAATTCCTTGGGAAGAACTCCTGAAGGGAAACGTCTCGTTCTGAACTCCACAGGCAGGAAATGGGAACTGACATTCACCACGCTGGTGACGTTCGGCGGCGCCTTCTTCGCCTCATTCCCGCTGTTTTACAGCACAAGCTTCGGTGGCGCTTATTGGGTATGGATGCTTATCTTGCTGACATTCGTGTTACAGGCTGTTAGTTATGAGTTTCAGAATAAGATCGGTAATTTCCTAGGTCCCAAGACTTTCAGATGGTTTCTGGTACTTAATGGTGTATTAGGTCCTTTCCTGATTGGTTGTGCCGTGGCAACATTCTTCAACGGTAGTAACTTCCTTATTGAGAAAGCAAGTCTGACGGATCAGGTGGCCCCCATCATCTCTAAGTGGGCCAATGCTTCCAACGGATTGGATGCCGTGTTAGATCCCTGGAACCTGATTTTTGGTTTTGCCGTGCTTTTCCTTGCACGTATTCTCGGCATCCTTTATGTGATGAACAACGTTAACGATGAGGATATACGTTCTCGGGGAAGTGTACGACTGGTGGGTAATACGGTCGCTTTCCTCATATTCTTCCTGGCTTTCTTCATACGTACCTTGCTGAAAGAGGGATATGCTTATCAACCAGAGACAGGAGTGATCTTTATGGAGCCTTATAAATATCTGCATAATTTATTAACAATGTGGCCTTTGTTGATTATCTTCCTTGTCGGTGTCGTGCTGTTACTGTATGCTATTTACCGAACGATAACGAGTAAGACATATATTAAAGGTATATGGCCCGCCGGAATAGGAACAGTACTTGTTGCGCTGGTGTTGTTCCTGATAGCAGGTTGGAACAACACGGCTTACTATCCATCAAACGCAGATCTTCAGAGTTCTCTTACGATCGTCAACTCATGCAGCAGTGAGTTTACCTTGAAGACAATGGCGATAGTGAGTATCTTCATTCCGTTTGTACTGGCCTATATCGTTTATGCTTGGTACAGTATGGATAAGAAGAAACTTACCAGTGATGAGATTAAAAAAGGTGAGGCTTATTAAACAGAATAAAATGAAAAAAATTCTGATAGTCATTGCTTTGTTCTTTGCTATTCATGCTTCTGCTCAGGATTTATCAACCTGTGCAGAGGTGTTGCTGGAAACAGATAGTGGGAAGATCCGTATAGCATTGTATAATGAAACGCCGAAACACCGGGATAATTTCCTGAAATTGGTGAAAGAGGGGTTCTATGACGGTGTGCTCTTTCATCGTGTAATTGAGAATTTCATGATTCAGACTGGTGACAGTACTACCCGTCATGCCAAGCCAGGGGAATTGTTAGGTGAGGCTCCTTATGAGAACTATACCATACCAGCAGAAATCCGTTTCCCACAGATCTTTCATAAACGGGGATCCGTGGCGGCTGCACGAGAAGGGGATGATGTAAACCCGGAACGTGCTTCTTCCATGGGACAGTTTTATATCGTTTGGGGAAGACGTTTTAACAGTAATGGGCTAGACGATATGGAGGAAAGAGTTTCAAGAGCTACCAAGACACTTTTCTCCTTCCCACAAGAGATTAGGGAGGCTTATTATAAAATAGGTGGTACGCCCCATCTGGATACCCAGTATACTGTGTTTGGAGAAGTGCTCGAAGGCATGGACGTGGTAGAGAAAATACAGCGTATGCCGGGGGATGAAAATAACCGTCCGCTGACCGATATCAATATCATTAAGGCAACGGTGATCAAAGATCTGCAATGATAGCTATTCATGAACAATAATGGGGTCGCAAAAAATGCGGCCCCATTTCATTGACAGAAACTGAATAGTCTATTAATAGCCCGGGTTTTGGTACTCCTCAGGATTCTCGATGACATTGAGTTCCTGCTGCATGATTGGACGGAGATACAGATGCTGATCTCTCTGAACAATCTGCGGATTCAACTGCAGACGCTCGAGTAACAGGCGGAAACGCTTCAGAGTCTGCCAGCGCTGCCACTCACCAATCATCTCACGAGCATTCTCGTCGAGTAGGAAGTTGGCATTGATGTCATTGACTGTTACGTTCATACTGCCGTCGTGACCGATACATGCACGGTTACGTATCGTGTTGATACGCTGTGCGGCTGTCGCATTGTCACCCATTCTCCATGCAATCTCAGCTGAGAGCAGATAGGTTTCTGCCAGACGGTAGATAATACAGTCGGCTGAAGAGTAAGGTTTAGAGGCATTGGTTCCGCAGAACAGGTTCGTGCAGAGATTCTTCTTCAGAGTGGGGAAGCACTTACCTGGGTTCGCAGGATCTTTGAAGTTATCCTCTAAGTTGTAAGAGCCATAACGGAGAGCTTCACGCTGTTCCTGTGTCAGATTCTTTCCGCGAGCAATGTAAATAGCTGTGTCACCCTTGTTGATGTTATAGGCAGCATTGCCTACACGGCTTTCACTTAGACCGAAACGATTGGCATCCGTTGATGTCCATTTATAAACATTTCCATCGTTAGGTTTGTTGATATACCATGTGTCGATGAAGAATGCTTTGTAACGGCCGTCTTTCTCACCATAGAGATCGAACATATACTTGGAGGGTGTCATATAACAGTTACCCTTTGCCAGTCTGTAATTGTCACCGTTGACAGTCTTCACAGGATCGTAGGTAGGAGTCATTCCTGACATTCCAATACCATCGTTGGCATTGTTGTAGCTATCCCAGTGTTTCCATGAGCGGTTATAATAGTTACCACGTGGATTCAAAGCCTGAATGCTACTGTGGGTGATCACGAAGAGTGCCTCGGCATTAGTCTTGTTGTTTTTCTCGTCGAACACCTCATCGATATTACTGTAAAGGCGTACACCTAAAGAAGAGGCATTGTTGATTAGGTAGTCAGCAGACTGCTTTGCTCTTTGTAGCAGTTCATTCTTCTTGGCATTGTCGATTGCCTCGCAGTTGCCTAAACCATCAGTATAGGTGGAATAGGTGAGGGCAGCCTTTGCATCGAGGTGATAAGCGGCAGCGCGTGTCACATGACCGTAAACAGCCTGTGATACGGGCAGATGCTGCTTAGCGAAGTCGAGGTCGGCTAAAATTGCATCATAAAACTCATTCACAGTACTCATAGGCAATGAGGTAACGGCAGAACTTGTCGGCTCCAATGGCAGATATTTACCACCCCAGTATTCTACGATATTAAAGAGTACATGTGCGCGGAGGAAGTGTGCCTCGGCAGCAAGCGCATTTTTAACATCTTCTTTTAGTCCCTGCACCTTATCAGCGTAGGCAATGGCAGCGTTACACTGGCTCAGGGTTCCATAGAATCCACTGTATGCCTCCTGGAACATTGAGGTGTTTGCACCGAAATCATTGGAATAGATCAGGGCACGGCTCCAGTTACCGTTGCTGCCACCTCTTACATCCTGCCAGATATCAGTACCGGCTTCGGAAGAAATAATATAGGTGTCCTCAGCCTGTCCATAAACGATACGTACCAAGTCGAAGTAGCATCCGTTGACAAGCTTCTCATATCCAGCTGCCGTTGCCCACTCCTGTGAGGTAGAGATGGCAGAGGGATTCTCTTCTTCAAGACTACAGCTGCTCATTGTTCCAACAACGGTGCATGCTGTGATGGCCATATATAAATATATCTTTTTCATATTGTTTGTCTTGTTATGATGTTAGAATGTTACGTTTACACCAATGACGAACTGCTTGGTCAGTGGAGCATTATCGTCATCACCACCCTTCTCCAGGTCGTAGTCTTTCAGATAGCTGTCCTTAGCAAAGATGAACGGGTTGCTGATAGTTGCATAGATACGTGCATTTTGTATGTGTGCAGGTCTTATCACGCTCTTAGGCAGAGTGTATCCCAATGTAATATTCTTCACTTTCAGATAAGAACCGTCGAAATAGTTGAGAGATGAGGTTCCATTGCCCTGATAGGTGTCTTGGCTGCCGTTATAGTCAGGTCTCGGATAACGGGCATTTTGATTCTCGGGAGTCCAATAATCGCAAACAGATGGCTGCGGAGTTAGACCGTCCAGACGATACCATCCGGTAAGTCCGTTACGGAAGATCTGTCCCCAGCGGGCAATCAGCTGGAAACTGAAATCGAAATTCATGAAGGAGAAGGTATTTGTCATACCTGCGGTCCAATCTGGATCGGTGTGACCAATCACGAAATAATCATTGGCATTGATCTTACCATCAATCTCTCCATTTTCATCTGGCTTATCCACCACGCGGATCTGTCCGGGTTTTGCACCGTATTTGGCTGCTTCCTCTGCTTGTGCTGTACCCCAGATTCCATCATATTTATACATGTAATAGGTGTGAATCGGCTCACCGATAACAAGATAATAGTCACCGAATGTCAGAGGGGAATCGCTGGTGGTCTTGACGATTTTCTCCTTGTTTGTAGCGAAGGTGAAGGCTGTCGTCCAAGTGAAATCCTTGGTTACGATGTTGCGGCTGTTAATGGCCAATTCAAAACCGGTGTTTTGTGTTTGACCGATGTTAGTCCAGATCTTGAACGGACTGCTACCGTAACCACCAGTAGCATAAGGAAGACTGCGCTCGAAGAGCAGATCCTTGGTCTTGGTCTTATACCAGTCGGCAACAATCTCTACACGTCCGTTGAAAAGACCTATATCAAGACCTACGTCAATCATGGTTGATTTCTCCCAACCCAGTTCGAGGTTAGCGATATACTGTGAATAGCCGCTGTAAGGAGTACTTACATCCTGGAAACCGATATTCCCTGAACGAGAGTAGTCGAGTGTGGCATACTCTGCTGCACCTGCATTACCGGTAACACCATAACTCAGACGGAGTTTCAGGTTAGACAACCAGTCCTTTGTGTTTTCCATGAATGCCTCGTCGCTGATACGCCAAGCGAAAGCTGCTGCGGGGAAGAAGTCCCACTTCTTGCCTTCTGCCAACATTGATGATCCGTCCCAACGTCCACTTAAGGTGAAGAGATAACGGTTTAAAAGACTATAGTTCAGACGTAAAGCGTAGCTCATGGTTTGACTCTGTACATAGTTTGAGGAGACTGTTGGCGTGCCTGTTCCTGCACCTAAGTTGTGGAAAGAGAAACTACTTTCGTCAAATCCGTTAACTTTGGCTTCCCCGAACTGACGACGGTTCTTCTGCCAGTCTGTAATGCCGGTAATAACAAAATCATGAATGTCACCGAGCTTGAAGCTATATGTCAGGATATTCTGCCACTGGTAGTTGTAGGTAAAGGTATTACTCTTAGAACCTTCAGTCTTTGACTCACGACCTACGAAAGAATCTTTACCTGCAAATACTCCCTTATCTGAGTTGCTGAATGTTCCACCGAGTATTGTCTTCAAAGAAAGACCGGTGAATGGTTTCACCTCAAAGTATGCCTGAGGCATCACAGTGAGTGTCTTCGTGTTACTTACATATTCACCCTTGTTAAGGTCAAGTAATGGGTTGATATCTGACGTGTTGCCACCTACAGGGAAAAGCACCATGTTGCCGTCCTCATCATACGGTGTTCCTAATGGAGGAGTACAGATAACACGATTCCACAGACGACCGTTCATGTGGTCGTAATCTTGATACAGTGCATAGAGATTCAAACCGTAATTAACGTAGCGGTTAGGAGTGAAGTCAATCTTGGCACGTGCAGAGTAACGTTTCATCTGCTCGTCACGAGTGATACCCTCTGTGTTATTATAACCCAATGAGAAATAAGAGCTTACCTTGTCATTTGAGTAGTTTGTTGATACATTGTAGTTCTGGGTGGTACCAGTCTGTGTTGCAAGGTCAAACCAATCTACCCATTGGTTGTTCTGGATGAGTGGCCACATGTAAGCAGGCCAGATTTTCTCATCATCAGCAGGACTGCTCCATATTCCAGCAGTCTTTGCTGCCTCACGACGGAAGTTGATGTAATCATCGCCAGTATTCAGTTTTGGGAATGATGTGGCTTTGTTCACACCATAATATGCATCAAGGTTTACCTGGAATCTTCCCTTCTGCGGGTTCTTGGTGGTGATTAACACAACACCGTTAGCACCTGCAGAACCGTAGATTGCTGTTGAAGAGGCATCTTTCAAAACCTCTACCGATTCGATGTCATTTGGGTTGACAGCATCAAATGATCCTTCCATTCCGTCAATGATAAACAGCGGATCGTTCTGTCCGTAGATAGAACGGTTACCACGAATGGTCAGGGTTGTGTGGTCGCCCAACTCACCCATCGTACGGGTGATGTCGAAACCGGCTACCTGACCCTGGATTGCTTCCATGACGTTCACAGTAGGTGTCTTCACGATCTCCTCACTCTTGACGGATGATACACTACCGGTCAGGTCACGTTTCTTCATTGTACCGTAACCGATGACCACCACGTCATCAAGGCCCATCATGTCGGGTTCCATCTTGACAGTTACGTTGTTTTTACCAGAGATGTTGACCGACTGAGATTTGTAACCGGTGTAACTTAACTCCAGGGCGTTTTTGCCTGCTGGTACGTTAATAGTGAAGTTGCCATCAAGGTCGGTGATAGCACCACCGTTCACACCTTTAATGATAACAGTAACACCAATCATAGGCTCTCCGTTCTCATCAACGACATGTCCCTTGATAGAGCGCGCTTGCTGAACACTCTGATTCTCTGTCACGCTGTTGTCGGCATTGGCCATTGCCGGCATGCCGAAGAGCGCTGACACACATAAAACCAGAGTAGTCTTCTTCAAGCCAATACTCAGATGCTTGAATAATTTTTCCATGCTC
>JAFZPF010000249.1 GCA_017550455.1 Prevotella sp. | reverse complement strand
TGTCGATATCTGCCTTGAAATAATCCATATATTCCTCATCGATAGGTAGGTCCTGAACATTAACAATCTCACCTCGAACTTGTTTGAACTGCACTTTTCCTCTCTTCATCGTCAGTGTTATCTCAGCATCGCACACATTAATAGCATTGCTGGAAGGGTCTAAACAGAGTACTTTCTTTCCTTCAACGTTATCTACGAAATCACGATGCGTGGTATGGTCATGCCCATATAATACCAAGTCGAAGCCAGGTACCTCCTGCGCTACTCTCACGGAAGCATCTTCCTCATATTCGGGAGTCTTGATACCTCCATCCTTACCGGAGTGGAACACACCGATGATCACATCGGGCTTTTCTGTTTTCTTCAGTTCTTCCACCCAGTAACGTGCACAGGATGTCATCTCCTGAAAATGCATACCTTCCCATAACGACTCATTGAGCCAGTTTGGTATGGCGGGTGTGATCATACCTAATACCGCAATCTTTACCCCCTCACGGACAATGATAGTATAAGGTGGGACGTATGATTTGCTAGTGCCTGTCACAATCATATTAGCTCCGAGCACCGGACATTTGATATCTCTTATCCACTTATCATATACGGCATGTCCTGTCTCTACATCGTGATTTCCGAAGATCTGTGCATTGTAGCCAAGGTAGTTGATAACTTTTGCTGCAACATTCTCGAGATCGGTATTCACATAATTGCAGTAATAGCAAGTGGGTTGTCCCTGAAGAATATCTCCGTTATCGAAGAGCAACAGGTTTTCTCCGTATGTCTTACGAAGTTCTTTGACATAGCTGCTCACGCGAGCCATTGAACCCTTCATAGGGCGGCGGTTGATGAAGTCGTAGGGGAAGAAACATCCGTGTACGTCACTTGTTTCTATGATCCTCAGTTTCACTGTCTTAGTCTTTGCCATAATTGTTCCTTGCAGGCACATAACAGCCAGGATTACGATAATTATTCTTTTCATGGTGGTAAATGATTATGTTTGTCAGTCGGAGAGCAGTCTGACTAATTTCAGCAGACCGATTTTTCCTTCAGGATTAATTGTTGAAGTAATACGATAGTTGTTGACGGCAGCTTTTGACTTATCTGTGTGTTCCACTTTCTGATTGGCAGAGAACACCACATTATACTCATACTTACCATCACCGATCTCTCGTTTTTTGATATCGTAGGTTCCCGGCAGCTGCCAAGTCATACTACTGATATCCTCCTTATATAGTTTACGCATGAATGCTACTGCATCTTCCTTGGTAGCATTCGTCTTGTCAAGTAAGGTAAAGACATTGGCAACAGTCTCTTGTATAGATGCTTCATCACGTGAGTTGATGCTTACAAAGAACCGATGGAGAATATTTGCAACCATTTCTTGTTCTTCCGGAGTCACATCTTTTGCCTTTATCTTTTTCATTGTCTGTTCTGCCTCATCGTAGAAATTACCATCAGGATGCTCTGTCATATAACGCTCGTATCCTTCTATTGTATTAAGGTCACAACATTGTTGCCAATCGATGGAGTCAATGATATTCTTTGATTCCATGCGATGTGAGGTGTTGGGATACTTGTCAAGGTAATCCATGATGGCTGCCTTGGTATGTGTAACAACAGCATTGTTCCAGTCGGTTTCTGCCTGTCTGATCATTTGCAGATGAGCAGAAATACTGTCTTTGTGCTCTTGGGTGGCATTCTTGAAGGTGTCGAGGAATTCCTGCAATATCAAGGGGTTATCACTCTTGATGGCAAACTCGTATTCTTCGTTTTCCTTGTCCATCTGTGCTTTATTGTAAAGATAGAAAGAAGCACCGCAAACAATCATGGTAATGATAAAAGCCAACAACAGAGCACCCCCATGTTTCTTCTTCTTGGGTGTGACAGGCTCCTGGCCGTTTTTGTTCTGATTGTCTTCTCTCGGATGGATCTCTGCCAATGCAGTAATCGGTGGAGTAAGAGCCGGTTCAGCCTGCTTTTCATTCTTTCGATGTATGTTGGGATGATAACAGTGTGGACAAAAATCCTCGCTGCGAAGGTATATTCTGTTACAGTTTGGACAGCAGACAAGATTTCCTGCTATCTCTACGCCACAACTTGGGCATGTGGGTGCCTTTTCGCTAACCTGATGTCCGCATTCCGGACATTTAATGATGGCCATGTCTTATATCTTTGTTAATAGAATTCTTCAATTATCGGTGTCGGTAGCGTATCTCACGCATACTGTGTCTTCCCATAAACCTGCTCTTGTCGATATGACCGTTTACGCCGTTGATACGTCCCTTTGATGTGTATTGCCAGATAAGATAGTCACGCCCGTCTTCCAGTTCGGGCTCTTCATCACCATACATGGCAATCATCAATGGGTAATCGTCGAGCTTATGTTGCAGGTATTTGTTATAGAAATTCCTTCCGGAATACACCAATGGCTTTTGATGATAAGCGTCCTCCACCATTTTGAGGAAGAGCAACAGAGAGTCGCAAAACACTTCCGGTTTCAACCCACCGGTGGACTCCACATCAATCATGGGTATAAGATCCTGGTCACCGGGGCGACACTGTGTCTTGAAATTCTCCAATTGTAAGGTGAGATTACTTTTTGGACGAAAGAAATGGTAAGATCCAACTTTCAAACCGTAACGATGTGCCAGTTCAATATTCTGTTCATAACGGTCGTCAATACGGTCACCTCCTTCTGTTGCTTTCAGATAGACATATGCCATCTTACTGTTTTCTCCTACTGTTTCCCAGAATACACTACCTTGATAGTGGCTCAGATCGATGCCATGGATATGTGAGCATGTGTCCTCACACTGAATATAGCTGGATTGTGCCAGCATACTCAATGTGGATATATTAAAGAATATAATAAGTATTACTTTCAATCTTGATATCATACTTGCAAAGGTACAAATAAAAATCAAGATAGACAACAATGCGATTCGATTTAGGGAGAACTTACATTTTTTGGATTCTTTTAAGAATTGATATCTTTCTTATTCCTCTATTTCGGAAAGATTCTTAAAGAAATTTCTTACAAAATTACTGATGGTTTCCCACGGACAATATTTGAAATATTTCAGGCAACGGCGGAGGTTCCTGCGTAGTATTTTTCCATTGTTTTCCACCATTCCGTTGCTACGTGTCCGGAAATGCCATGTCTCAGCCGTGTCAAAAGCCGTGTGCTGCATGGTACGCATCAACAATGCATAAGCCTGTCGCTCTGTCTTCTGCATATAAGGAATCTCTTCGAGTTCGAAGTGAAACACATCTATCAAGACGGTCCCTTGCAATGATGCCATACGTGATAAACCGAGGTGTTTAAGCCACGATTCAATCTTTATAAAGTCAACGCTGTCACCTCTGTTGCGCAAGAACCTACCTAATTCAATAATGCCATGAATATCAAGTCCTTTGTTGAGTGTTTGGTTGACATTATAGATAATTACATTCAATAATTGCAAGGTCTCGACCGAACCATCGCTGCTACTTTCTTCCTCCGATTTAATCCGCTTGAGACGACGGTTGAGGAAATAGTTAGACAGGTGTGGGTTGAGTTGCATAACCTTCATCAGCGTGTTGTTCACATTTGGAATGACAGATGACACACTGTAAAGTTGTTTGATAATAGTTTCGGGGATGCAGAGGTTGTTGTTAGTACGCCGCTGACTGACAACACCCAATTGGATATATGATGCCATGCCCTGAATCTCCGCAATCTGTAACAGCCGTCGCCATTTAAATGGTGACATCGGTTCGAGTTCTTCGTATTCGTCGAAAGCCCCCGACCTTAACAGTCTGAATAGATTACGATGAATGATATCCATATCAACTGTATCTTTTAGGATATCTGAATAAAATAGCCAATAGGGCGACGATACCTAAAGCGAAGGGATAATAAAGGGTTGGTAATATCTCTATAGGATTAAGACTTGCCAATCCTGCCGCCATCAGCATCTGTGCTCCGTAAGGTATCAGTCCCTGCATAAAACAGGAGAAGGTATCCAGGATACTTGCACTCTTACGGCTGTCAACCCCATATTTATCGCCAATCTGTTTGGCTATACCTCCAATGGTTAGAATGGCAACGGTGTTGTTGGCAGTACAGATATCTGTCAGACATACCAGTGATGCTATCGACAGTTCTGCACCTCGTTTGCTGGAGACATGTCTTGTCAACTTGGAGATGATAAAATCAATACCTCCATTGATACGGATAATCTCCAACAATCCACCTGCCATCATAGTAATTATGATCAGTTCACCCATGTTGAGAATACCATCGCCCATACTCTTGAACCATCCGTAAAGATCATAAGAATGGTCGCAAATACCGATGATACCGGTAAGGGCAATGCCAAGGGTCAGCACTGCCATCACATTCATTCCAAATATGGCGGCAAGTAAAACGACAAGGTAAGGAATAATCTTGATAAACTCTACCTTAGGAATGAGGGTAGGGGTGCTGACAGCTGATCCTAACAAAACGTAGATAATCAGTACAAGGATAGCTGCCGGCAAGGCAATAAATAGGTTCACCCGGAACTTGTCACTCATTCTACACCCTTGTGTGCTTGTGGCTACAATGGTGGTATCACTGATAAATGAGAGGTTGTCACCGAAGAAAGAACCACCTACGACGATAGATGTCATAAAAGCCAGATCTATTCCTGTAGATGAGGCTATTCCAGTGGCAATAGGTACCAGTGCAACGATTGTGCCTACACTGGTACCTATACTCAGAGAGATAAAACATGAAGCAATAAAGAGTCCGGCCATCAGCATATTGGCAGGCAGACAAGTAAGTGTGAGATTCACCGTGGCATCGATGGCTCCCATCTGCTTGGCAGAATGAGCGAATGCTCCTGCCAAGACAAAGATCCATAGCATCAGCATGAGGTTGTTTGTACCTGCCCCTTTGCTGTATATCTCTATCCGTTTTTTCAATGCATGACCTGATGATATGCCTACCGCATAAATGCTGGATATCATGAAAGCCACCGTTATCGGTACTTTATAGAAGTCGTTGGCAATAATCGATGTAACGAGATAAAGTACGATAAAGACGAACAGAGGCGATAAGGCTATGAATCCTCTCTTATTGCTCATTAATAATTATAATGTTACTCCATTCTTGAAGATAGAAATCTCGCGGTAACCGTTGGCTTCGTTGCAAGAGTGTTCTCCATTGGCTATGGAGATAATCTTGTCAATAAAGTCATTCAATACTTCTTTCATCGGTCTGCCTTCCACCAACTGTCCTGCGTTGAAATCAATCCAATTCGGCTTGTTCTTGTACAGTGTACTGTTCGTGGAAATCTTCATGGTGGGGATGAAGGTACCAAATGGAGTTCCACGGCCAGTTGTGAAGAGCACGATCTGACAACCGGCAGCAGCCAAAGCCGTAGAAGCTACCAAGTCGTTACCAGGAGCAGAGAGCAGATTCAGTCCTTTTACCTGTAGACGATCACCATATCCTAACACACCACTTACCGGTGCACGACCGCATTTCTGTGTACATCCCAACGCCTTATCTTCCAAAGTAGAGATACCTCCGGCTTTATTTCCCGGTGATGGGTTTTCTCCTACCGGTTCGCCATGACTGAGGAAATACTCCTTGAAATCATTGATCAAAGTGACTGTTTGCTCAAATAATTCCGGTGTCTTGCAGCGGTTCATGAGAATGGTCTCTGCGCCGAACATCTCAGGTACTTCAGTAAGTATGGAAGTACCACCCTGAGCAACAAGGAAATCGGAGAATTCTCCAACCAACGGATTAGCAGTAATACCGCTGAAACCATCAGAGCCACCGCATTTCAGTCCTACACGCAACTCATTTAACGGACAAGGGGTGCGATGGTCATTCTTGGCAATCTGATACAGTTCACGCAGTATCTTCATACCTTCTTCCATCTCATCTTCCACTTTCTGAGTTATCAGGAGTTTGATTCGGTCATGGTCATAGTCACCCAACATCTTTTCAAACTCATCCGGCTGATTGTTCTCACATCCTAAACTGAGGATAAGTACTGCTCCTGCATTCGGGTGCAGAACGATATCACGGAGTACCTTACGGGTATTTTCATGGTCACCGCTGAGTTGTGAACAACCATAGTTATGATGCCAAGCATGAACAGCATCGATACCCTCCAACTTCGTTTCTTCCTGCAATTGTGCAGCCAGTCGCTCGGCAATACCGTTGACACATCCTACCGTGGGAACAATCCATACTTCATTACGGATACCCACCTCACCATTCTTACGGACATAACCGTTAAAGGTGCGGTCTACCTTTTCGATGTCAAGTGCCTCGTTTACAGGATGATAAGTATAAGTTAGCGTACCTTTTAAATTGGTTTTCAGGTTGTTCTCATTCACCCATTGTCCTACTTTCAGATCCTCTTTTGCGTGACCGATAGGATAGCCGTATTTGATGATGTTTTCACCAGCGGGAGTATCTTTGATAAGAATCTTGTGACCAGCTGGTGTATCTTGAGCGATAACGATGTCTTTTTGATCTACACTGATAACTTCATCTTTCTTGAGTGGACGAAGACAAACCACTACAGAATCAGCGGGATTGATTTTAATAAATGATTGTTGTTGCATAATGATTAGTATTAAAGTTGTTTTCTTCTGTAAAATTGAACATTTTCTTTTGACAGCAGTTCTATCGGCATGTAATTGATGGGCTCCAGTTCTTCTTTCAATACGATTGACTTAAAAAGGGAGTCCACGCATGAAAAACCTTGCATGTAAGCATGCTGAGCAATAAGGAAGGAGATAGAACCTTCTTGTAGGCACTGTGCATTCTTTGCCACCATGTCGTAACCCATGATCTGAATATCCTTATGGTGACTCTTAAGTAAATATTCACCGACGATATACGCTCTTGAGCACATGGTGATACCATGGTGTACCTGTGGGTGCGATCGGAAAAAGTCTTCCATGATAGCATCATAGCAGTCTCTTTCCTTTTCCAAGGGCAGGATCATTTCTGAGATCGTCACATTAGGATAATGTTCTTTCATGAAATGCTTGAAACCTACCTCACGGTTCTCCTGCTGTCGGCTGGAAAGCTTACCGTTGTTGGTTTGTCGCATGAGCATAATTTCCTTCTCATTACTGGCTATCAGCATCAGCATCTTC
>JAFZPF010000248.1 GCA_017550455.1 Prevotella sp. | reverse complement strand
TGAGTATGGAGAAGATAAAGAAAGTGTTTGCCGATTATCCCTACATGGTAACTAACAATCGTGAAGATGAAGTACTTAACGTGATTATCTTCTCACGTTATCCTCTTTCCAATCCCCTACCTCATTATTTCACAGGAACGTTCAACAAATATTTGTCGGTTGATGTGAAACTGCCTCAGGAGCTCTCTGTCAAAATACCGTTGATACGGTTGTTTAATATCCATTTGCAGACAACAGGACTCAATGACCTTAAGCAGGAAAAGACATCTGATACGTGGCAGCGAAAACTGCAACTTTTCCGTGCGAACACGAATCTGCGTAATCAGCAGGCAGATGTGATAGCGCAAGATATCGCAAAGTCACCCTACCCTACTATTGTTTGTGGCGATTTTAATGCGATACGTACATCATCCGCTTATCGTACGGTGGCACACCGACTTCATGATACCTATCGTGGTTTTAGCGGTTCATATTTCTACCATACATCTTCCCTCTCTACTCAATTGGCAAGAATATGTCCTTTTAAATTGATCCCCGTGAAGATCGATCACATCCTTGTTGCTTCCCCTTTGCAACCTTCCTATTACGAACAACCGTCGTTCTTTTCCGGAGATCATCGTATTCAGTGTGCGGTTATCAAAATCCCTAAGTAAGAAATGTAAATAATTAGGATAATCAGTATCACATATCAGTAATATTTGTTATATTTGCATCAGTTTGTAAGTTTCTTTTAAATAATGAATAATATGACTATCAAACAACTAATAAAACAATTTCTTGACAAGTATCCACAGGTAAAATATGTCGTTGTTGCTTTAGTGGGTTTTTTATTAGGACTGCCCGTAGGACGTTGCAGCTCAGGAGATCACAGTTTCTCCTATCATAAACTGGCATTGAACGAGGTGCTCGATAGCTTTGTTGCCGTTATGCCGCAAGGTTCTCAGATGGTGGCTCGTTTTACCGATGATCGTCATTCGTTGTTCTATCTGAACAGTGGCCATTTGATGAAGTTCAATGCTGCCAGCAAGATGTTGGAAGAAGTGGATCTTACACAACTGAACAGTGAGGTGCAGGTTTATTTTGATGACAGAGAAGATCTGCAAGGTATTCAACAGGCACAACTTACTCCTGATGAGGAGTCGATCATCCTTTCCGTTGTTACCACGAAACCATCCAATAAAGAGGAACAAGTTCCTCTCAAGCGTTATCGTCTGAACACCAAGACGATGAATCTTTTTGAAATGGAGCCAGAACCGGTAAAGAAGAAAGCTGTACGTCGGGATACCACCAAGGTTGAAACCCCACAAGATCAACCTAAAGTGGAAGATCAGCCTGCTGTAGAGGAACCGAAAGTTAACCCAGAGACACCTGCTGAACCTTCACAGAAAGAACCGCCACCGGCAGGTACAGAGACAGTTATCGTACCAGCGATATAAGATATGAAAGGCAGTTATAAGGGAAATTCCCCGATCATTTAGGGATTTCCCTTTTTTCTTTAGGAAAAATCTCTTTGATACAGGTTGTAAAAGGTATATCTTTGCAATAGAAATAAGAAACACGTTAGTTGCATCGACATATACCTTGACCTAGTCAAGTCACACGGCGGGAGGAGTCATCCTTCCGTCTTTTTATTTATCAGAAACCTATGGTTTTACTATTGGTTTCAGTATGGATAGAAAAACAGTCACTGTCTTCTTTGGAAAAGGGTATGAATACTGATAGAAGAAGTGACCTTTTCTATGGTAAAACAATATGTTTTCTGATAGAAAAGGTCACTAAAAATCCGTATAAAGATAATGTTTTTAGACATCTGAGAAGATCGTATTTGGAAGGATATTGAAAGTTTTATATTTATTTTTTATACGAAACGCAAAAACATATAGATTTATTCCCATTTATAAAATAATATTTGTAACTTTGTAATCTTATTTAAACAATTGTTAACCTAATACCTTTTATATGTTTCTTACAACTAATAACATGAAGATGACAGTGATGGTTATAGCCATACTGTTAGGATGTCTTAGCGTGACACCTCTATTTGCGCAGAATGCGCAAAAGAAAGCCACCACGCAGCAAACGACACCGACAAAAATAATGCGTGGTTATGTATGTGATGAAACCAATGCCCCTATGAGTGGTGTTGTCGTGCGCAATCTGACGGTCAAGCGAAATGTAGTGACCGACAGAGATGGACGTTTTACGCTACCATGTCGGGGTGCAGGCGACGATATTACATTGTCTTTCATCGGAAAACGTACCCTTGAAGCAAAAAGCGAATTGGAGGGCGTGGTGAATTTTATTATGGAGGATGATGAGTCAGTACTTGGTGACGTGGTGGTAACGGGTTATCAGACCATCAAACGCACAAATGCCACCGGTTCTTTTGGATATGTTGACAGTAAGAAACTGACACAGCAGATGCATAAAGACCTCCTCAGTTCTTTAGAGGGACAGGTAGCTGGTCTTCGATTTGACATTAACCCCAATACAGGTGAGAGTAATCCGATACTGCGTGGTGTAGGAACATTATCTACCAACGTGGGTACACAACCGCTCATTGTCATTGACAATATTCCTACAAGCATGACACTCGATGAGATCAATCCTTATGATGTGGAGTCAGTGACAGTCTTAAAAGATGCTGCTGCCAGCAGTATCTACGGAGCATTGGCTGCCAATGGTGTCATTGTGATCAGTACTAAGCAAGGCAAGGAAAATGGTGTTCGTGTGAATGTGAATGCCGACTGGTTTATCAGCACCAAACCGGATTTCAAGAGTATGCACTATGCTGAGACCGGTGATGTGATTGACTTCCAAACAGAAATGTACAGGGCAGCAGTGGCTAAGGCTGGTGGTGAGGCCAACTATTTCACCACACCTAATTATTATAAGCCATTGTATCAGCTCTATCGTGATCAATTTGAGGGTGTGATAACTGATGCTGATGTAAACCAGACATTGGCCAAGTGGCGTAACGTAAACTATTACGATCAGTTCCGCGATAACATGTGGCGCACAGCTCTTACACAACGTTATAATGTGTCGATGACCAGTCATACAGGACGCAGTAACCAATATGTGTCGTTCAACTATGAGCATAGCAAAGACCGTAGGGTGAATGATAACAGTAATGTATTCAGCCTCTATTTCAAGTCGAGTTTCAACCTGAAGAAATGGATGACGCTGAATACCGGTATTGACATGCGTATGTCGAAATCCTCATCACCGGAGACAACATTCACCCAGGAGTCATTCGACCCATATACTGCTATTTGCGATGATCAAGGAAACCCTGTAGCATTACCCTATGCCAATTATTCCGGGTATGCCGGCTCAGCAGTTAACGGTACGGTAGTGAATAATTTTGCTGATCATCCATCCTTCAGACCTTTTTCTTTCAACCCGTTAGAAGTATTGAACGAGAATATCGAGAATGAGCGTCGTATCCGTATCCGTCCGTTCGTGAGTGCAGACATCAAGTTCTTGGATATGTTCAAGTATTCGTTCCTTTATCAGTATGAATGGACAGATTTCAAGCGCGAATTATTGAGTGATAAAGACAGCTATATGATGCGCATGACGCATAATGCGATGATTGATACCAATGGTGTCAGTCATCTGCCCGATGGTAGTCGTTACAATCAGTTCAATTCTTCATCGAAACGGTACACCTTACGTAATCAGTTGAGTTTTGATAAAACGCTGTCAGGCGGACACACGATAAACGCAGCGACAGGTTTGGAATTCCGTGAGAGTCATACACCTCCCACCATGGAAGAGCGTATTTATGGTTTCAATTCACAGTCACTCACAGGTAGTCGTATGGATTGGGAAACCTTGGCAACAACGGGCATTGAGAGTCTGCTGACAGGTTCAACAGTAAAACTGGCGAGTCCTTCAGTGACAAAGACTGATGTTAAGCATCGTTATGCATCGTACTATATTACAGGAAACTATTCTTACAATTATAAATACAATGTCTCTGCCAGTATTCGTTGGGATGAGGCCGATCTTTTCGGACTTGACACACGCGAGCAGAAACATCCGTTATGGTCGGTTGGTGCAGGATGGACATTGAGTGAAGAGAAATTCCTGAAGTCAGCAGAGTCATGGTTGACTTATTTGAAGTTACGTGCTTCCTATGGTGTAAACGGTAATGTGGATCAGTCAAGCACCACCTATTTTGTAGCCAAGTATAAGAAGATGAGCACCAGTCTGCAACCGATGGGTGGTGGATTGAATTATCTGGAGTATGACGGTGATGATCTGCCCAATCCCAAACTGCGCTGGGAGAAGACAGCTACAACGAATATCGGTGTTGACTTCCGCCTTTTCAAGAATTACATCCGTGGAAATATCGAGTATTACAACCGTCATGGAAAAGATCTGCTGGTGCGTCGTTTCATGGACTCAACATTAGGTACTGACAGCCGCGTGGTCAACAATGGTGAGATCCGCAACCGCGGTCTGGAGTGCTCGATAACCGGCAATATCATCAATACTGCTGATTGGGGCTTCTCAGTGACACTTACACATGCTGTTAATAAGAATAAGGTGATAGCTGTTGATGAAGATCCCAACTGGATAGCCAATAACTATATCCTGTCACCCACAAACTATTTCAAGAAAGGTGAGAGTTACAACACCCTTTGGGCTTATCGTTTAGGACGGGTGGTGAATGGATATCCTGTTATTCTCGATGCCGACGGTCATGAGATGGCTGAGTTTGATGAAAACGGCAATATGAAGAGTTTCACCAATTCTACGACGTTGAAGGGAACAGATGCGTTGGTGAATATGGGAACCATTACACCTACCTACAATGGCTCATTAGGTTTGAATCTGCGTTACAAGGGATTCGAACTGAATGCATTGCTTGTATATGCCGGTGGCAACAAACTGCGAATGGATGTGGCTGACCTTAGCGAGAGTGGTTATTACATGCGTAGCACACATATTCTGGACCGTTGGACAACAGCTAACAACAACGGTGTGCGTATGTATCTCGACATGGATGAGACAGCACAGCAGTATGCCAGTGATTTGTCTGGATGGTGGAAGTATTCTGACAAGCAGGTTAAGGATGCAGACTATCTGAAATTGCGTAGCATCAATTTGGCATACAATCTGCCGCAATCTGTTTGTAAAAAACTGCGGTTGAGTAATCTGCGCTTGACGCTTCAGGCTAATAACCTGTTCTATTGGAGCAAGGCAGGTAGTGATATCGACCCCGAATCTTACAGTCTGGGTACTGGTACGCGTGTGGTCAACCAGCCACGCACATTCTCTATCGGACTTTCAACCAGTTTCTAACTCACCCTTCAAACAGTCTATACAAAATGAAAAAGATTATATATATCATCATGTTTGCAGTCGTAGCATCATTTACGGCTTGCGACAACTATATCGACATTACGCCTAAGGGAGCCGTCACTGTCGATTCTGCTTATACCTACTATGAGTTGGTGCTTATGCCCAACCGCACCTATTGGCCCACCTGTTATGCCTTGCTTACCGATGAACAATATTGCAAGGAGTCGAAAATCATGGGTAATGAGAATACAACCCTCGATGGTATCAACTATACCTTCAACGAGAATGCCGACCGCACACAACTGGCCCAGAATAATCTTTATGAGAATGCTTATAAGTACATCCTGCGCTATAATATCGTTATCGATAATATCATGAACAGTGTCGGTGACGAAAGAATAAAGCAGTTGGGAATGGCTGAGGCACGACTGTTGAGAGCCTGGGAGCACTTTGTGGTGGTGAATACCTATGCGAAAGCCTACAATCCTGCTACGGCAGCAAATGACGGAGGTATCGCTATCATGGACAAATATGATTTGGAGGCAACACCGAGTAAGTCTTCCGTCGAAGAAGTGTATACCTTTATCAAGAATGATATCGATGCAGCACTACCCTATCTCCAGGAGACTCCCGATATTGCAGGACATCCCTCGCTGGCTTATGGTTACGGACTGAAAGCTCTTGTCTGTCTTTTCCATCACGACTGGAAAGAAGCTGAAGAAGCTGCTGACGAGAGTTTGCGACTGAATGGCGAGTTGGTTGACTACACAACAATCAGCAAAGTGACAAGTAATACAAACTATCGCTACACTGGTGGTAAATCAGGTAATCCGGAGGTGCTCGATCCAACAACCTCATCGGTAGGCTTTACCGGAACATTGATGTACAACTACGGACAAATCAGCAAGGAACTAACGGATCTCTTCGATCAGAAGAATGACCAGCGTTATGCCCTATTCTTCCAAAACAATAATGGGGCAGGTGCTTATGCTTATTATTTTGATGCCGGGGTAGGTGCCTCTTGCTGGCTTTCAGGAGCCACACTTAACCGTTTCTATTATTCCACTGTCGGTCTGCGCACGGCCGAAGTATATCTGATAAAGGCTGAATGTCAGGCTCGTCAAGGCGATATAAACGGTGCAATGTCAACAGTGTCTAAAATACGTGAGAAACGTATAAAAGGATTTGACGTTACGACCGTCAGTGCGTCTAATACAAAAGAGGCTATGGAACAGATTATTACTGAGCGGCGCAAGGAATTGCTGTTTGGCTTCCACCGTTTCTGGGATCTGAAACGACTGAATACAGAACCAGAATATGCCAAGACTGTCACACATGTTTATCCACAGTTGACAGAGGGTATGCAGCCCCAAACTTATACTTTGCGTCCCGACTCCAGGCTTTATATTATTCCGTTCCCACGGAGTGCCCGCGAGAGAAATCCTAATCTAACATTAAATACAGATGAATAAAATTTATTGTATGAGAACCATTTTTTTAGCAATTGCTGCTTTGTTTTTAATACAGGGTGAAGTATCAGCTTCTTCCTTATACCGAAGTAACGAATCATTTGTCTTTTCGAATGATACTGTGAAGAAAGACACCGTAAAAAATATACCTGCTGACGGACAACACCCACGAATGAAGAAAGGTGAAGACGGTCCTGCTGCTAAAGGTGGACGTCCAGGAGCCGGTGCGCCAAAGAAAGATGATTATAAAGAACTGCTTAAGAAAGGCGGTTCGGTGCAAAAAGGTGTATTTACCGTGCGTCATATAGATACGAAGTGGTATTTCGAGGTTCCTGAAAAGATGATGAACCGAATGTTCCTTGTGGTGACTCGTTTTGTAAACGTGCCACAGGGATTTGCAAAATTACCGGGTGAGGAGGTAAACCACAATACGGTTTATTTCGAGCGTCGTGATGACAAGACCCTCTTTATGCGTAACTATATAAAAACACAGGTAGCTAATGCAAAGGATAATATGGCTCAATTGGTTGATAAATCAACCATTGATCCTATCATCATGAAGTTTGATATCATCGGAAAAGACTCTGTCACAGGCGACCATCTGGTTGATGTGACAAATCTCTTCATGCAGGATAATCATATCAGCAGTTTTTCTCAGAGTGATAAGAATATGATTGGTGTGGCAGGACTTATGCAAGATCGTAGTTTTATTGATACGATAAAGGCTTTTCCTACCAATATAGAGGTGGCTACCTTGCGTACCTATGCGGCGACAGCAGGCAGTAATGCTCCCACTCCAACCGGACAACGTATGCAACGGTCAATTGCAGCCCGTACAGGTTCTATCACCTTAAGTTTGAATACGAGTATCGTGCTTCTCCCTGAAGTACCGATGCAACCACGTCTGGAAGATGATCGTGTCGGCTTTTTCGTGGAACGCTTCACGACATTCTCTGATGATGAGCCGTCAAAACATTATGCCATGACACAGCGTTACCGCTTGGAACCGAAGGATCCGAAGGCTTACGCCGCAGGTAAACTCACTGAACCGAAAAAACAGATTGTCTATTATATTGACCCGGCAACACCCAAGAAATGGGTACCTTACTTGATTAAAGGCGTCAACGACTGGAATGTGGCATTTGAGGCTGCTGGTTTCAAGAATGCCATTGTGGCCAAGGAAGTACCTGTCGGCAGTGATATCAGTCCCGATGATGCCCGCTATAGTTTCCTACGTTATTTACCCAGTGAAACAGAAAACGCCTATGGTCCTCATGTCAGTGATCCCCGTTCAGGAGAAATCATTGAGGCACATGTCTGCTGGTATCATAATGTGATGAATCTCGTGCGTAAGTGGTATATCACCCAATGTGGTCCACTTGACAAACGGGCACAGAAGATGCAACTCGATGATAAACTGATGGGTGAACTCATCCGTTTTGTCAGTTCGCATGAGGTAGGACACACGTTAGGTCTGCGACACAATATGATTTCCAGCCATTTCACCCCCGTGGAGAAACTGCGTGACAAGAAATGGGTGGAGGCTCACGGACATACTTACAGCATCATGGACTATGCTCGTTTCAATTATGTGGCTCAACCAGAGGATAATATCTCAGAGAAAGGATTATTCCCACGTATCAACGACTATGACAAGTGGGCTATCAAATGGGGTTACCAGTATCGCCCAGAGTTTAAGGATCCCTACAAGGAGCGTGTGGCATTACGCAAAGAAGTGACAGACATGCTTCGCAAGAATCCCCATGTAGCCTACTGTGGCGATGAGGGTCGTGGACAGGATCCGCGCAGTCAGACCGAGAGTATCGGCGACAATAATATGAAAGCCAGCGACTACGGTATCAAAAATCTGAAGCGTATCATGGATAATCTGGAGAAATGGACAGCACAGCCAGACGGACAATATGATGATCTGAACGAGATGTATCAGTCGGTTCGCCAGCAGTTCCAGCGTTACTGCGGCCATGTGCAGCGCAATATCCTCGGTCGTCAGATAAATACGATTCCAGGTATGAAGCGTTACGATTACACTCCGAAGGAAACCCAGAAAGAAGCTATTCAGTGGATGGGCCGTAATGTGTTGGATGCACCGCTGTGGCTCTACCCGCAGAGTATCCTTGATAAGTTAGGCACTGATGCAGATGATGAGATGGTTAATCGCTCACGTACCGTTTTGGCATACTTACTCAGTGGCACGATGGTAGCCAACCAACTTAAGCGTGGTAATTACCCTGCTGAGGAATATCTTGACGATGTGTTGGCAGCTGCATGGAAACCTCTCGACGGTACAAACGAAAGGCTGAACAATTTCAACCGTCAGATGCAGCGCTCTTACGTCAACTTACTTGGCGCAGCCATCAATCCGAAACAACCAACGACAACAAGTAACAGCCAAAATCAGTCAGCTGCAACGGCAAATAATGCCTTAAACAGCGATGCTATTCTCTATCTGCTGCAACATCTCGATAAGGTGGAGAAGAAGGTAAGTCAACTTGCAGACAACGCTAATGGTATCAACCGTATGCATTATCAGGATTTACAGTTGAAGATCCGTAAGATTAAAGGAGAATATAATAAGGTTGAGAAGTAAAATAGATTACAGTCTGAAAGATAATGTCTATTAGGAAATATATCTTTGCAGCAATGATGATGATCACTGCTGCTCAAACAAATGCTCAGACCAACGATACCACAGATATCTGGAAAGAGTCAGAACTGAAGGAGGTTACCGTTGTGTCTGGTTCCAGCACACGTCGTATGGCAGGTGCTGTCAATGGTGCTGTCATTACCAGAGATGAACTTTTCAAGGCTGCCTGTTGTAATTTAGGAGAAAGTTTTACGACGAACCCTTCTGTAGATGTTAACTATAGTGATGCCGCTACGGGTGCAAAACAGATTAAGTTACTGGGCCTTTCTGGTACTTATGTACAGATGCTTACAGAGAACCTGCCAAATTTTCGTGGTGCAGCAGCCCCCTATTCTCTTGGTTATGTGCCAGGACCGTGGATGAAGAGTATTCAGGTGTCGAAGGGAAGTGCTTCCGTGCGTAACGGTTACGAGTCGATAACCGGACAGATAGATGTAGAATACCTCAAACCAGATGATGATGAGGGTCTTACTGTCAATCTCTTCGGCAATACCATGAGTAAATTCGAGGCTAATGCCGATGCGAATATCCATGTCAACGGACCGTTGGCAACAGAGGTGTTGGCACACTATGAGAACGACTGGGGAGGGCATGACCGTAACCATGATGGTTTTATTGATATGCCGAAGGTGCGTCAGTACAACTTACAAAACCGTTGGCGTAGTGTGGGTGATCATTATATCTTCCATGCAGGAGTAGGTCTTCTGAAAGAGAAACGAGAGGGTGGACAGACAGGTCATAATGTCAATACGGCAGTCCCCTATCTGATTAATATCGAGACCGACCGTTATGAGGGTTACATGAAGCATGCCTTTGTACTGAATAAGGAACATGGCACTAATATAGCCTTCATGGGCAATGCCTCGATGCATGAGCAGGATGGTTACTATGGCGCTAAAAGTTATTATGTGAATCAAAAAAATGCATATGCACAGTTGATGTTCGAGACAAACTTCACGAAAGAACATAATCTGTCGGCAGGAGTGAGTTTCAATCATGATTATCTGCACCAGCGGGCTAATGGTCTGTTAAGTTGGAACTCCTTCACTGGAGAGCTTGTAGACTTCTCTAACCATTATCTTTATATGAATCATAAAGAAAACACTCCCGGTGTTTATGCGCAGTACACATACAATAAGAACGAACGACTGATCCTGATGGCGGGCATACGTGTAGATGACAGCAATGTTTATGGAACTTTCATTACCCCACGTTTACATATCAAGTATATGCCTTCCGACCTTGTCAGTTTCCGCCTGTCAGCAGGAAAGGGTTATCGTACACCGTTTGCGTATGCAGAAAACAGCAATCTGCTGGCCAGTGGACGTAATCTGTTGGTTGATGAACCACTGAACCAGGAAGAAGCATGGAACTATGGTGTTACGATGGCATGGCTCATTCCTCTGTTTGACAAGACGCTCAAGCTAAATGCGGATTACTATTACACCGACTTCAAGGAACAGGCTGTTGTTGATTATGAGATGGATCTCTCGAGGATTATCATTCATAATCTTAAGGGTAAGTCGTACAGTCACACCTTCCAGATAGATGCTACCTATCCGGTTTTCAAAGGAATGACTGTCACAGCAGCTTATCGACTGAATGATGTGAAATGTGCATATGGTAAGGAGAATAAGCTCATGACGAAACCACTTACCAGCCGTTACAAGGGATTACTTACGGCGTCCTATAAAACACCGCTTGGTCTGTGGCAGTTTGATGCTACCTTGCAGTTCAATGGCGGTGGACGCTTACCGACACCGGCTGTTGACAGTAACGGACAGGAGATGTGGCCTTCCAACTTCCATTCCTACGAACAGCTAAGTGCGCAGATCACCCGTTGGTTCCGCAATTTCTCCATCTATATCGGAGGAGAGAACCTGACAAGCTTCAAGCAGAAGAACCCTATCGTCAATGCTCATGACCCATGGAGCGACAAGTTCGATGCTACCATGGTATGGGGGCCTGTGCAAGGAGCTATGGGTTACATCGGTATAAGAATCAACGTTGGCCGACTCTGATCCTTACGATTGTCCGTATAGATTTCTATGAATAAATATGATGATACAAATAAATGAACTAAAAAAATTATTGAAAATGAAAAAAACAACATTATTGCTGACGATGCTGCTTATGGCAGCCGTTACATTTGCTAAAGACATCAAGACTGTTGTCTTCACCACACAACCACAGATGCACTGTGAGAGTTGTGAAAATAAAATTAAAGGTAACCTACGCTTTGAGAAAGGTATCAAGAACATTGAAACCAATGTTGATGAACAGGCTGTTACCATCCAGTATGATGCTGACAAGACCAATGAGGAAGCTATCATGAAAGCTTTCGGTAAGATCGGTTATCAAGCAACCAAGAAAGAAGCTGCAAAGAAAGAATGCTGTGAGAAGAAAGAGAACTGTGACAAATGCAAAGCAGAAGGTGCAGAGAAGGCAGAATGCTGCAAAGAAAAGAAAGAGTGTGGTGAGAAGAAAGAATGTAGTGGAAAGTGTGAAAAACAATAACTAACACTCTTCCGTATCCTATACCCAGCATTACCGACATGAAAGTGTTTGTGATGCTGGGTTTTTATTTTCATCAGTATTTAATTGTTTTTCTCGATTTTTCTTTTTACCTTTACACTGCAAAAAAGAAAAATTGATTTGTCATGAAAAAGTTATGGGTTTTATTCTTGCTGGTCTTCACGGTGATGACTGTAAACGGCAAAGACTACAGTGTAAAGTCTCCCAATGGAAAGCTGATGATTAAGGTGCATGCGGCCTCTACATTGACATGGGAGATAGAATATCAGGGAAGAACCGTATTGGCACCCTCAGCCATGTCTGTAGATATCTACTCTGCAGTGCTGGGAGAGAATGTGAAAGTCAGAAAAGCTGAGATTAAAAAGGTAAATCAGTCGTTCGATACCCCTGTCTATAAGAAATCACGTGTCAAAGACCACTATCAATCACTTACGCTTTTCTGCAAGGATGGCTATAACGTAGAGTTCCGTGCATACGATGAGGGAGCGGCCTATCGTTTCTTAGTGAACAGATACATTGATAAACTCCATCATGAACAGGTGGAATTCTGTTTTGCCGACGATTACCAAGCCTACATACCTTATGTCAACAGTGGAGAAGATAATCGCTATGGTACTTCTTTCGAATCGCTTTATGATGAACAACGTCTGTCTGAGATGTATCCCAACTCGCTGGCATTCCTCCCCTTGGCCGTCTGTCTGCCTGACGGCATGAAAGCGGTGATTATGGAGGCGGGCGTACGTGATTATCCCGGATTGTTTTTAAAGAAAGGAAAAGGAAACACCTTTGTTGGTGAGCATGCTCCCTATGTGTTGGAAGATCGTCGTGTGGGTCGTGATCTGATACCTACCAAACGTGCTGATTATATTGCTAACGGCAGTAATGGAAAGCTCCCATGGCGTGTGGTTCTCGTTACGGAGAAGGATGCACAACTTCTTGATAATGATATGGCTCAGCGTCTATCTGAACCCTGTAAGATTGATGATGTGTCTTGGATAAAACCCGGATTGGTGGCTTGGGATTGGTGGAATTACACCAATATCACCGGTGTTGATTTCAGATCAGGTATGAACACCCCTACTTATAAGTATTTTATCGACTTTGCACAGAAATACGAATTGCCATATATCATTATCGATGAGGGGTGGAGTGATGCCGATGATCTTTTCACAGTCAGCAAAGAGATCGATCTTCCCGCGTTGATCGATTATGGGAAGCAAAAACATGTGGATATCATACTCTGGTGCACATGGAGGAATTTGGTTAAGGATATCGAGAAGACCATGAGCCACTATGCCGCTATGGGTATCAAGGGTTTCAAGGTGGATTTCTTTGATCGTGACGACCAGCGGGTAGCACGGGATGTTGAGCGGATGGCAGCCTGTGCAGCACAATATCATTTGGTATTAGATTTACATGGCTATAAACCGATAGGATTACAGCGTGCCTATCCCAATATCCTCAATATAGAGGGTGTGAGAGGATTAGAGAATACAAAATGGGAACGGAGAGTGGGTAATGCCCCAGAACATGATTTCCCTCGTTACGATGTGATGATTCCTTACCTGCGTATGTTATTAGGACCGATGGATTATACGCCAGGTGCTATGCTGAATGCCACAAAAGATTTCTTTATAGGTAATAACCGTCAGCCGATGAGTCAGGGCACGCGCGTTCATCAGATGGCCATGTATGTGTTGTATGAAGCCCCCTTGCAGATGTTAGCCGACAGTCCTACCAAATATCTCCGCAATCCCGAGTGTACCGCTTTTATCTCGCAGATACCTACTGTTTTCGATGAGACCATTGCCTTGGCCGGTGAGATAGGACAATATGCAGCCATCGCCAGAAGAAAAGGTGATGTGTGGTATGTGGGCGTATTAAATAATTGGGATGCCCGCGATATAGAGATTCCACTGTCTTTCCTCAAAAAACCGCAGAATGCAGAAATTTTCGCCGATGGTATCAATGCTGATAAGGAAGCGACCGATTATCGTATTATCAAAAGTCAGGTAAGCAGTGATGACACGTTGAAGATACATCTTGCCCCTGGAGGAGGATGGGTGGCTATTCTGAGATAATGCACACCCATACATAGACGATGGGAGATGTGTTTGAACTAATTACTTATTATCATGAAACGATTTAACTATTTGTTTTTTATTGTATTCTTATGTGTTATTTCCAGCTGTCATCATCATGAATCGATGAAGCAGTTGGAAATGATCGATCAGTTGTTGACAGAGCAGAAAAATGATTCTGCTTATCAATTGTTGAATAGCATTGCTATTGAGGGTGTTGATGATCCAGCTTATTTAGCTTATTACACTTTGTTGATGACACAGGCGGAATATAGGTTAAACCGGACGATACACACTACGGATATGCTTGACAGAAGCATTGCATATTATGAGAAGAAGCATGATACAGACAAGTTGATAAAGTGTTATTATTACAAGGGAAGCCTCAGTGATGATTTTGGAAATGCCCCCGAAGCTATTGCGTATCTGAATAAAGCAGAGATCTTACTTAAGGATGCTGATGACTCCGATCATTATAAACTCTGTGTTTATGAAGCAATAGCCAATGTGAATGAAAAGATCAAGCATTATCCACTGGCTGTCAATTATCTGTTGAAAGCTGTCAAGTGTGCGGCAAAACAGCAGGACAGCGTTGCCTTGGCATATGATTATATGAATCTTGGAGCTTATTATTATGAGATGGGTAAAGGGGATTCCGCTTCTTATTTCAGAAAGAAAATAATCCCTCTGCTTAAGTTTATTCCCGAGGAGCGCCGATCATCATTCTATGTCAATATCGGTGGATATTATGATAATTTGAATACAGACAGTGCCAAGGCATATTATCAGCGGGCTATAACGCTCGGAAGTTATCATGCCTACAATCATATGGCACAGTTGTATAGCAAGGAAGGAAAACATGAATTGGCTCTGCAAAACTGGGAGAAGGCCTTTGAGAGTAAAGAGAAAGACCTGAAGATAGATGTCTTAAAGAGAATGTCAAACGAGTATGAGAAGATGCACAAATACGAGGAAATGAGCAAAATACAAAACTCATTAATCGCTCTGAAAGACAGTTTCTCAAAAAAACAGTTGAAAGAAGACGTTCGCGGGAAGCAAGAACGTTATCAGATGGAACAGCATCATCGAGAAATAGAGAAAAGCATTTATCGTATTGTCGTGGGACTGTTATTGTTGTTGGTTTGTTCCCTTATCGTTATTTTCTTCTTGAAGAGGCGGCATTCCATTCAGCAGGCTCAACTGAATGAAGACCAGTTACTGCTTTCACAATATCTCCATCAACTGAAAATCCTGGAGGAGGAAAGCGAAAAACATGAGCGGGAAATACAATTATTGAAGAAAAACATCTTCGAACTGGAAAACAAAAGAGACGCTATGCTGGCAACAGGTAAGAACCTCTATGAAAGTATTAAGAATGGGGCAACGACCAGTAATTGGCATGGAAAAGATTATACTTGTTTCATGGCTTATTATAAAGTGTTAGATTTTGAATTCGTTACGCATCTGGAGAATGACTATCATAATCTTAAACCAGGATACATGTTCTTAGAAGTACTGCATCACATGCAATTTCCCACGGACAAGATTGCACGTATCATGGGCGTTGGAGAAGGTACCCTGCGCAGCTATAAGAGTCGTATTAAAAAGCGTAGCATCACGAATACCACTAACAACTAACAAGATTGTGCACAAAAAACTATGGCAATGATATAGCAGTTGGCATATGATGCTGAAAGCGTCATGTGCCAACTGCTATATTATTGCCAAAACTTTTTTACAGGTTTTTGCTTGCTGCCCAAAAGCCTTCTGCCTGTAGCCGTAAGATCTTCTGCTTGTAAGGCTCGCAGTCATTATTCATCATCCTCCTGTTTATCCTTTTTCTTCTTTTTCTTAGTTTCCTTATCAGTGTCTTCCGTAGCTTTGTCACCTTTCTCGAGTGCTTCGCGTAACATCTCTTTATCGAAAGTAATAACCTTGCCGAGGAGTCCTACTGACAGAAGTTTCTTCTCACCATTCATGTTAATGTGAGTGGTGTTGAACAGGTAGTAGTTGTCCACCTTCAACTTCATATCGATGGCAGCGCTGGCAGCTGAGCGCACAACACCCTTACCGATGTCAGTGAGGATATTCTTTCCGAAGCCACGCTCATCCGACTCTTCATCAATATATTCCGTTACAGCCTTCATCATCGCCTTTTTATGGGCTTTCTTGTCAGGACACGTAAGTACCATAAATATAGCCAATGCAACGATTAAAATCAACACTAATAGTTTTTTCATCTTATCTTTGCTTTAAAATATTTATACTATGTCATTCTCTATATCAACAAACTATGTCAGGTTATAGATAGTACAAAAATAATTTCACCTTGTAAGGTGTACACATATATAATGCAAAGTTATATAATTGTTAGTATCCAAACAATTTTTTTAACTATTTTTCTTGCAGCTTAGTAAAACCTAAGTGGCTGTAACATTTGGTAACCATCCCTTATTGATATAGTTTATATTCAGTTATGCAGTTTAGAGAGAGTAAATATAAGAAGTCTCTCCCTTTCCGGAAAGAAAGGGAGAGACTCTATGCTTTTATTGTTAATCCTTATGTTTGGCGTTCCATACTGCCAGAGCACAGATAACAGATAAAATGGCAGCTCCTACCCAAAACCAAGAAACAAATGAAAAGTCGTAATTAGCAACACCGTTTACTATCACTTTACTTCTTTCTATGGTCAAACCGCTTACAACATCCTGTATAGCAGCACCTACATAACTTGCCACACCTACTATACCCAAGGCAGCACCAGAAGATAGTTTCGAGGCAATGTCTGTTGCCATCAATCCTCCCAAGAAACAAATCAAGGCTCCTATGGCTAAACCAAAAATAATCATTGAGATACTGTCAATAATGATATTGTCTTTAGGGCCAAACAGGAACAATGACAGTCCCAAAACATTCATAATACCAAAAATCAATGCCGGTAAATTACGTCTTCCACCGAAAAAACGATCGGAGATCCATCCGCAAGACATCGTGCCTATGATGCCACATACTGAACTGATAGAAACGATGGAACTAGCTTCGATATTACTATATCCCTTGTTGGCTTCCAGAAAGAAGATACCCCAACTGTTAACCGCATATCGGGATATATACATGAAAGCTGCCGATAGTGCCAGCATCCATATTGCAGGATTCTGTAAAGTCTCGCGCTGAGCTTTGGCAATAGTCGCCTTGTCTATAGCAACGCTAGCCTCCTTTGGCTTTTCACCTTTGAACTGAGCGATAGGCGGTAGTCCATAACTTCCAGGTGTGTCTCGCATGAATAGGGCAAAGATGAAGAAACCAAGTAAGCCTATGAATCCCGCTCCCTTAAATCCCCATTGCCAGCCAGCGATACTTACAATCCATGCGGTAAAAATAAATGTTAAGGCTTCGCCGATGTTATGGCTTGAAGACCACAGGCCGTAGAAAGTACCACGTTCCTTTTCGCTAAACCATCTAGAGAGACCTACAACACATGGTGCGGCTCCCATCGATTGCACCCATCCATTGACAGCCCATAGAGCCACAAAAAAGTAGAATGAGTTTATAAAGCCAAGCGCAAGATTTATAAGTGCGGATATGAGGATGCCAACAGATAGGAAACGTCGTATATTACTTCTGTCAGCAAGAAAACCATTAACGAACTTGCCTACGGCATATGTTATGAATAGTGATGAACCGATAATGCCCAGTTCTGTCTCAGAGAGGACACCTGCGTCAACTATCGGTTTTTTAATGACATTCAGGCTGAGACGGCAAACATAGTACATACCATAGCCGAACGTAGCTGACAAGAATACAGACCATCTAAGTCGATTATAACGCTGTTTAATCTCTGACATGTCTGTAAGTGGAGACTTATCAGGAGATACACTGAAGAAATGAAGTAGATTCATCATTATGGGTGTAAGTTTCTTCCTTTTAAGTAATTTAATAATAGTTCCGCACGGTCTGTCTGGATTATACGTGCTCCAAGAGTATCAATCAAAAAACCAAAAGCAGCGTCAGGATCCTCTAATGCCAAATCGTCATCATGACCGCCGCAGAGCGTATCCCAAAGTGTATTATACCATATAAGCGACTTTCCTCTCAAATCCTCCTTAATCTGTAAAGGATAATCTATTTGGTCATCCGACTGATAGCAAAGTTCATATGCCGCAGGCTTCAAAATCTCCATATAACCTTTCATTTTTTGCTTCGCGTCATCTTTATAGACATCAACGACGGGCATGTAAATTACCTGGTCAAGATATTGCCCCCACAAGGATAATACCTCTTGAGCAGGACGCTTTCCCTTCATAATAATTTGCCGAGCCGTGCCGGTCTTCACCAGCACAGGATATAGCAAGTCAAAATATCGGTCGGCTTTATCTAAGTTGACAAGCACTTTCCCTTTTGCAGCTAATAGTGCTTCTTCCAACGTAGGGATATGATGTTTTGTCTTAATGCCACAACCATTCTTAAGTTTCAGGGTTCGCAAGGAATCCATAGTCCATTCCCGTACGCTGCCCATTCCTGTTGTCGTACGTTCTAGCTGTCTGTCGTGCATGACAATGAGCACACTGTCCTTAGTCAACTGAAGATCTAACTCAACAACATCCACTCCAACCTTAATAGAATGTTCTATGGCAGCGATGGAATTTTCCGGCGCATAGCGCCAGTCACCACGATGAGCCACCACAATAACCGTTGAGGTGTCACCGCTAAGAATTTTATTTCTTAGTAACTCAGCTCTTTCAGTCTGAGCCGATGTGCCAGTAATAAACAGGTACAGCAATATAGTTGTTAGTGAGATATTTTTTTTCATTACTTACTTAGTTGATTGTTTTTCCAAATCATCTTTTCTCCCCAAAACGGCATATACGTCTGGGTACAATTCAACTTAGAGGCTCTCTCCAATCCCTGTGCCAGCGTCCATCGTGAGGAGCTGGGATCAGTATGCGTTAGTTCGAGAATATGAGAGAGTAATACATACTTGGGTTTAAAAACGTTTCCTATAACATTGTTCTCGGTCAACGCATTGGGAGCATATCGTGGGATATAGACATCAATATCATCGTCCTTAACAGACGCAAACTGTTCCGGTATGAAGTTGGAGTCACCAGAGTGCATAATGACAAGACCACCGCCCGTACTGCCACAATCAATTTTAAATACCGTCACAGGTACGTTTGTTGACCCATTATTATGATTTGTGATGAAGGTATGAATCTGAAAATCGCCTATTGTATAATCTTTGTCTCTTAACGAAGTAAAAGAATATTCACTTGCGTCAAGGTAATTCTGCAGTACAGGCTTTCTCAGTTCTTTCATCGCTTCTTCTAAGGGTTGACAACGGTGATCTTGGTGTATATGCGTGCTTGCACAGAAATCAAGATATGGAGCAAGTTCAGCACCACGACGGTGGAAGATATCCACACAAAAAGCTCCCGATGCGGTCTTTACTACATACCCCATATTATAGAGCATATAGATATATGCCTCGCCAAAGGCAGGCTTGTCTTTCTTTAATCCTTCAAGGACACGCTCAAATGCTTGGTTATAGCAATAAATAGCGGGAATCGTTTTTTGCTGCGACGCTACTAGTTGTTCAGATCCTGACAGATAGGATGAGAACATCGTTGACGTGCATTCATCAGCATATTTCTGTAACTGTTTGAAAACTTCCTGACGTGCTGTCATATCTACATCGAATGGTGATGTAGCCCACAACTTGGTAAGCGCATCATTTTCTGCTGAAGGCAAAACAGATTCTTTTGGATCCTTGTTGTTCTCATCATTACTGCATGCCATGGATAACATAGATACAACAGAACAGAGAACAAGGATTAACAAAGACTTGCATCTTTTCATCAATTATTACTTTAATGAGTTAGAACCTTGTTGATTTCCTCCTCGCATTGGCCATCCGCCTTTGGCAAGCTGCACCCCGGAGTTAAAAGCTGCAACGCTTCCGTTCATACCATAGTAGATACGACCGTCAGGTCCAATTGTAACGGCAGACATGGTCTGACTTCCAATAGCATTTTCTATTTCAACCGAACCACTACTTGAGATCTTCAACAGGTTAAAGGGTGATGCATACTGTGAAATATAGGCATAGCCGTCAGCACCGAGAGCAAATCCACTATAGATATAGTTTAAATTAGCAAGGTAATTCCATTTCAGTGTGCCGTCTTTCTTTATAGCATACAGTCCACCATTTTTCTCACATAAATATACCGTACCTTCGGTATCTACCACAGGATGATAACTGTCGTTCTGAGGTGTAGGATAGGTCCATAACGTTTTACCGTTAGACATATTGACAGCAGCGACCCCACCCTTAGCTTTAAGTGTAGCGTACAGTATTCCGTCATATAATGCCAAAGAGCCACCACGCTCGGTTACTTTATGACCGGTATCGCAACTCCACCGCAATGTGCCGCTGCTGGTATACGACCAAATACCGGCATTGGTACCCATATAGATATTACCTTCTGCATCTACAGCTACACCTCCTGCATTTCCAGACTGAGCGACAGTCCATTTCGTGTTGCCCGTCGCGCCATCTAATGCATGAAGTTTTCCGTCATCAGACAATGCATACACCACACCTTCGGAAGTGACGGCGGGAGCTGCCTTGACCGCTTTTCCAAGAGTTGTCGTCCAAGCAATGGTGCCGTTTGGTGTGAAACAAGTCAGAGTGCCTGCACCGTCTTCTGTTCCTAAGAATATTTTTCCGTCTGTTCCTACAACAGGTCCTGCACCGTATGTTGCTGCAGCCATTGTCTGTTGCCACTTAATGTCACCGGTAATGGCATTGACGGCAAATAGAACTTTTGTTGATTGTGACACAGTATAGAAAGTCTGTCCATCTGGTGAGAAGACGATGTTACTTGATTTTTGATAGCCCATATCTGAAATCTTATTCCACGCAAAGGACCGGACAGTAACCTTTTGGGTTACAGATTCTGATGAGCCGCTGACATAAGTTACTTCCAACTTAATATCTTGCTCACCTGTGGTTGTGAAACAGTGAGTTATCGACTCGCCAATTGCTGTACTGCCATCGGCAAAAGTCCAAACAGCAGTGGCTATTGTTCCAGCTACAAAATATGCCGGATTCAAATCGAGTTGAGTCAACTCTGCTATACGTGGTGATGCTGGCAGGATAGAGCATGGTGATACCTCACCGGGCATGGCCGTTGCTTCTACAGTTGTCGATGATCCATGACCATAGAGACAAGTTAGACGGAACGTATATTCCGTACCATTGGTTAGGTCGCTGATCAGGTAAGAAGTAGCAGATATGTCTGGCTCAAGTGTCTTGATGAGGTTTTCACCCGAGAAAACCTCTAATTGGTATTTATATGTCAGTGAAGTCACAGGAGCAGTCCATGAGATATATACTCGTTTGTCACCAGCCATTGCCTTAAAGTCGGACGCAGGAATACGAGTTGTCTTTGGAGTACAACTAGCCGTCACTTTGCCAGAGAGTCCATTTTCATAACGACCTTGAACAGAGAATGTATAGGCAACATTGTTGATAAGTCCTGTAATAACAGTTTGAGTAACATCGTTCGCTACCGTCATTGAACCATCTTCTATGCCTTCAGAAGCAGCTGTCCATGTAATATAGATGTCACTAGGTAATGGTTTGCCAGCCAGTAGATTCCAGTTAAGTGTAACAGACTCATCGCCCGATATTGCCTCTAGGCCCTCTGCCTGATAGCGGTTAAATGCAGAGGGGAACGAATATTCGTCCTTGCAGGCTGTAATGACTAACAGTACGGCCAACAAAAAGGGTATATGATAGATAATTTTTTTCATAATATCAATTGTTTTAAACGTTAATAACCTGGGTTTTGCCACATTAGCGATACATCATTGATGCGTTCCAGTTCTGTTGTGGGGATGGGGAAAAGCATCTGGTATTGCTGAATAGTATGTCCCTCGTTGGATGCAGCCTCTTGGGCACCACCCAATCGTACAGAGTCGAACCAACGCTGTCCTTCGTATGGGAATTCCTTTTGGCGCTCCAACAGGATAGCTTTACGGAAAGCTGCCTGATTAGGCAGTTCAGAAATGTCTATTGCTGGCAATCCCGCACGGGTATGTACCGCATTTAATGATACCATAGCCGGTGATGTCTGACTACCATTATATTGTATTTCATTCAGTGCTTCTGCATACATAAGTAGTACATCAGCATAACGGAGAATGATATTGTCCGCACCATATTGTAAGGTTGTAGCGTCACGAGTATCATAGAACTTTCGCATTAGGCAGACTTTAACACCTGGCACTTCTACATATTCTAACATCGCGGAGCGTTTATCATCAGCGGAATAAAGGTTGTTAAGAGAAGCTGTGCGATTAGTTTCGTCAGAGAGATTAGTGATAGAATACCATGCCCCATGCCCTTCACCAACAACTTCTTTATTGTAATGGATGGCGAAAATGATCTCGTTATTCAATTTGTTATTTACATTAAAGACATCTGCAATATCTGGCATGAGAGAATAGGTTTCTATCAAAGTTGCTAGAATATCGGCAGCCTCTTTTGGTTTTTTGAATGTCAGATAAGCTTTGGCTAACAGAGCTTTAACGGCTCCCATCGTAGCTCTTCCCATATCCTTACCTGTATATTTGGTGGGAAGCATGTTTTCATCCACTATGGTCTGCAAGTCACCACAGATAATGTCATACATTTGTTCTTCTGTAGCGCGTCCGATATTCAGAGCTTCTGCTACGCTAACAACCTTCTTGGATATAGGGACGCAACCCCATGCACGATACATGTTGAAATAAGTATAGGCACGAATAAACATCGCCTCAGCCTTATATTGTTTCTTTTTCACCTCATCGAAATTGGCATCGTCAATACGATCTAGTACCATGTTGCAACGGTACACACCGTTGTTAAAGTTTGCCCAAAGATCGTTGAGTATTCCATTTGCGGCATTTTCCTTAAACTGGTCAATGTCATAACGATCCTGCGTTCCTGATGTAGGAGCGTTAAGATAGAGGTCGTCAGAACGGTACTCACAGAGTTCGATATAATAGTCCATCTGGGTCTGTAGTTTCGAGTAGCAACCATTAACGGCCATCTTAAAATCATTTTCTGTTTGGTAAATTTGGTTTACGGTTACTTGATTATTGGGGGATAAGTCAAAGAAACTGTCACCACATGAGGATAGCGTCAAGGCTATGGCTGTAACCAATATTATTTTTAGCTTTTTCATTGTTATATCATTTATGAGTTAGAATGTAGTGATATTTAGACCAACCATAAAGGTTTTTGAAAGTGGATAAGTTCCGTAGTCTTCACCTGGGGTTAAAGCATCGCTATTGCGCAGGCTCACTTCTGGATTGTAGCCAGTGTAATTTGTCCAGGTCTTGAGATTGTTTGCCGATACGTAAATACGTAACTTGTCGAGATGAAGTTTGTTAATCCATTTCTTTGGGAATGTGTAACCCAGTGTTATGTTCTGCAAGCGCAGATACGAGCCGTCTTCTAAATGCCATGTTGAAGTACGGCTGTTATTACCGGTTGTTTTTCGATTTGCCCTATTGATTTTACCATTACCGATATTGTTTGGGTCTACATAACGGTTGAGTCCTATTGTCGTCCCATTGACATTACCTTCCATGTTGTCAAGATAACGGCGGTTCAGATTCAGAATCTCATTACCATAGACACCTTGGAAATTAAAGCTGAGATCGATACCTTTATACCCCAAAGTTCCTCCGAAGCCATAAGTAAAATCAGGCATATAATTACCTACAATGGTACGATCTTTGTCTAAATCAATAACACCATCACCATCAACGTCAATGAAACGGAAGTCACCAACCTTCGCATTACTTACATGTGGATATGCTTTGAGCTCATCCTCATTTTTGAAAATACCATCTTGTATGAGTAAATAATACGATCCAATACGCTCTCCTACCTTAGTTATATAATATGCATGAGCCACACTGCCTGATGATATAATTGGTGTGTCGTTTGCACCAAGCGCCTTGACCTCATTGACATTTCGTGAGTAAGTAGCGTTAAATGAATATTTTAGTCCGTTTTTATAGGAATGTTGTGACGTCAGTGTAATTTCCCATCCATTGTTTTTAACCTCACCAATGTTCATACGGGTGGTCTGGTAACCTGTAAGACGAGGAATGGGAACATTCAACAACATGTCAGTAGTAATAGAGTTGTAATATTCTATAGTAGCACCAAAATAACCACCAAAAGCTAATAAGTCAAGACCTATATTCATCATGGATGTTTTCTCCCAGGTTAGATCTGGATTTTCTACACCATTAGGCTTGTAGCCGTTAGCACGGCTTCCACTACCTTCTCCGAGGACATAGTCTTCAGTTCCCATGGTAGCAAGATGCTCATAGTTTCCAATATCAAAATTACCTGTCTGACCGTAACTGAAACGTATCTTTGCATCGTCAATCCATGAAAAGGCTTTTTTCTCTTTTATAAAGCGCTCATCGGAGAAACGCCATGCAACAGAAGCAGAAGGGAAATACCCCCAACGGTTATTCTTTCCAAAACGAGACGATCCATCAGCACGTATAGCAGCGGAAAGCATATATCGTCCCATATAGCTATATTGTACACGAGCAAGATAGGAAGCCAATGACCATTGTGTTTTCTTAGAACTACCTTGTGTTACTGTACCACCATCAATTGTTTGTATGTAATCGTTAGGATAGTCTGTTGCTTTCACATCTACACCACGATAAGTCTCATTTTGGGCTGACTGCACCAAAACGGCATTGATAGTGTGTTCACCGAAGGTGGCATTATAGTTTAGCTGATTTTCCCACAACCAGTTATAATATGATCCATGAGAACTTTCTCCCACCGGATTGGAGGGTGTATCGTAGTATGCTTTACCCAACAGAGGAAGAGATGATTCACGATATGTATCGTTCTGTGCACCGTAGTAGTTACCTCCAAATGAGGTTTGAAAGGAGAAACCTTTCCCGAAATCGAACCCTGCATAAAGACGACCAACAAGTGTCATCCGCTCCACCCTGTCACTTTGTAACTTTGCCAATGCCACTGGGTTTAGTATTTCGTTGTGCTGATAGTCATTACCGATGCGCCAGAAACCATTACCCTGATAGTTGAAAGAGCCATCGGCATCGTATACTGGCCAGATTGGACAATATGCGAGGGCTGACTGCACGATTCCTTCATTTCCATATGAACCGGAAGCATTGACACGATTGGATACGGAATAGGATGGTGATACGTTAATACCGTAGTTGAACCGTTTATACTTACCGTCAAGATTCATGCGGAAAGAGTATTTCTGGTAATCAGACTCAATGATAATACCGTTCTTGTCGTAATAGTTGGCTGAGATGAAATAGTTCACAGCATCGCTTTTCCCTTGTATCGAAATATTATGACTAGTGGTATACCCCCCGCGGAAGATTTCATCCTGCCAGTCTGTGTCTGTAAGTCCTTCCTCACCTGTAAGATAAGGATATAACTCCATAGGATAGTTACTGTACGACTCGGGGCGTGATCCGTTGGGATCATTACCTCCCGGATGCAGGTCATAATAGGCATTATCGTGTGCCTCTTTGGAAATCTGTGCAAACTGATATGCATTCATCATGGGAAGTTTTCTTGAGACCTTGTCCCAACCATAATACCCATCGTATCCAACCTTAACTTTATCAGATGTTCCTTTCTTGGTTGTGATGATGACCACACCATTGCTACCTCTTGATCCATAGATAGCAGCTGAAGAGGCATCTTTTAACACTTCGATAGACTCGACATCATTAGCATTGATATTGGAAAGACCATTCTCCATAGGTACACCATCTATAATATATAGTGGATCATTTCCTGCCGTAGCTGATGACACACCACGTACACGAACTATCAGATTGTTACCCTCCGGATCTCCACTGGTTTGCATAACCTGCACACCTGGCATTTTTCCGGCCATCGACTGGCGGATATCAGCACTTGGAAGATCGGCTATATCATCTGCTTTGATTTGAGAAATAGCTGTTGAGACATCACGTTTCTTTTGTACTCCGTATCCCACTACTACAACTTCGTCAAGCACTTGTTTGTCCTCAAACAAGGTAATACTCATATTGGGACTAGCCATTTTTTCTACTGATTGAAAACCAATATAGGAGAAGACGAGTGTGGATTTGGCATCTGCTGAAATGGTGAAGTTACCATCAAAATCCGTAATTACACCGTTGGACGTGCCTTTCTCTAGGATACTGGCTCCGATAACTCCCTCGCCACTCTCATCCACCACTTTTCCCTTGATGGTAATCTTAGAAGATGCAGTGTTATTGATTCTTTTGGGTACGATGACAATCTGAGTACCTTTTAACTCGTAGGTACAACCGGTGTCACTGAGCAGGTCTTCGATAACTTGTGTTACAGTTTTGTTTTTTTGGTTAAGGACAACCTGTTTGTTTACATCAAGTTGAGAAGCGTTGTAAGCAATCTTGTAATTGCTTACAGATTCAATCTTTTCAAATGCTTGCTTGAGGGTCAGTCGTTCGTTGTTGAACGATACGTTTTGGGCCCCAACGGAAAGACTGACTGCCAGTAGTATAATGGCAGTAATCCAAGGAATGAGATTGTTTCTTTGTTTCATGTTATGAGTCGTTTATAATAGTGAATACAGGT
>JAFZPF010000247.1 GCA_017550455.1 Prevotella sp. | reverse complement strand
TAAACTGCATTTTCTTTCGCATTGGGAATCGATAACGATCCATTACCCTTTAATGCCTTGTTCACCAGCTTTACTTCACCGGAGCGCTGAGAAACCTCATACAGGCGATATTGTCCATTGGCTACATCAACAACAGGATGACTTCCTCTTGCATACACCAGATAACCCTTATCGGCATTTCCCAACACCAGACAGTCGTTACCCTCTGAAGGAGTCATCATCGGCAATGCCTCTGCCAATGCAGGATTCTGTATTCTCAAGTTGGGCAACGAACCACCGGCCATCAAAACTGCCCACCCTGCAGTGTTATAAGAAGGAGAATAGTAGATAACAGCCTTGTCCGGATAACGGTCACGGTATTCACGCACAGCCTTATATACCTCGTTGAAGCCTACCGAACCGACGGGGTACTTGCGGATCCACTGGCGGGGAGCCATGCTCTTCCCTTCCTGTGCTGCCCATAAGCCCTTGGTGTTATAATGCCAGTAGCGGATATCGATGATATCGATGACCTTACTCAACTTGGGATCAGCTAACAGTTCATCCTGTGCATCTTTCGTACAACTGATAGCAATCAGCGGGTGTTTGCCAGTCTCTTGTTCCCACTCAGCGATGGTTTCCAACCAGAAACGAGTGAAATGCAACGGACCGGTATATTCTGCACTGGTCATGTGAATGACATTCGGTTGGTCGGCCAACTCATCCAGACACATCCTGATATACTGTCTGTGTAAAGGACCCAACACCTCACTCTTATCATTATAGAACTGCTCGGCGATGAATATTCGTTTGTCACCTGCAAAAGGCACAGGCTCTGGCAGATCAGTGCCGTTGATGTTATTCACCGGTCGCCACGGGCAGTCCACCCAATGAGCACCGGCCTCCAGGATATTGTGCTGGAAATAATGCTGTTGGAAGAGCATGATACCATAAGGCAAGCCCTTGGTGGCAAACTCCCTCAGACGATTCCAATACCACCTATTCGGTTTGGTCAGGTCATATCTGCTCAAACCGTCAAAAGCAGTGCCCTCTCCGGAACGTGCGAATGCCTGTTCATAGAAAGGTGCCCACACCATACCGTCAGCGCGGCGCACACGCTCATGGTCGGTACGACGCAGATCATACCATAGTCCGTAATGATGATAGAGTGCGGTGAAACCGTGATTCTTAAGATGATTAACGACAGAGTCGATACGGTCGGTCCATCCTGTTCCTTCCCTACCCGGCACGAAACGGGTAAGGGCAGGACGGGCACCACGACGGGTGAAGTTATCCTTCACACTACCCGACCACCATGGGATATCATATTGATTACCAGTTATCAGTTTGTTATCGAGCGTAATCACACCATTCTTAATGGCAAGAACCTTCTGCGCAGGAGCTGCTGCCGGTTTTGTCTTTTTGATATTATCAACAGTCGGTACACCATCCGTAGATAACGATGCCGTGAACGGCACCTTATTCATCTGCATCTCCATGGTAACACGCGGCTGTGTCAACGACTGTTGTGCCATCTCCATGGCCTGCTCGATGGTAGGACTGGTTGTTACGATTCCCTCATGACGAAGGATATAACCCTCTACTTTTCTGCCTGTTCTCTTCTCTAACTGATCGTAGAAAAGACTGAAAGGATTCACAAAGGCATTACTGCTCGTCCACTCACCATTTCCTGTCAGGATAGCCCAGCAGCCATGGGCACTGCAACGGTTGTCTGCATCGGGAGAGTAACACCAGATAGTAGCACCTGTACACTGCCACAACATAGAGTTAGCTGTATTCCAACCGGCACCTGCATTGAAGTGCTCAAGGTTACCCAAGTGGATATCATGACCGTCGATATTCACGATATCAAACAACAGTCCGGCTGCCCATGCACCGACAGAACCGCTGAAATGATGGGCATTGATAGCATCACACTGCACAAAGGCATTCGGACCGGCAGCACAGGTACCGGCAGAGAAATCGTGCATACCCTCATAAGAGACACAACGCTGGAAGAGACATTGCTGTCCACGTGTAGTAAAGACAGTCCGGCGCCAACCGCCAAGTTCTGATACCGGTTCTCTGGCCACACAGTCCTCCACGGTGATCCTGCTGGTATGCTTCTGGAGGTTCACGGCAGAACCGGCAAAATGCTTGAAGTCAACCTTCCGCACCCAGGAGTCACGCACATTCTCCATCCGTACGCCATCCCAACAGTGATCCTCATCCTTCTTGTTCCAATTATTTACCTCGGAAACCAATGACAGATTCTCCACACCACACTCGGTAATCTCTCCTTCATTATATCCTTTCGTTAAGAAGCCGCCACCAAACTCCTCTGAGAGCGTCGTCGTCAGGGGAGCATCTACCGTGATCTTATTTCCTTCAACAGCCACGACTGTGCGATCCCAGGTGATATCAATATCAGAGGGTTTCCATCCGGTATAGCCCTCTCCTCCACCAAACTCATTCATCTTCAGAGAGAGGATCCACTCCGCTGTTGACGGACGCGTTATCTGGATACGGTCACCCACCTTCAGTGAAGAAGCGTTTGACACACCGAAGGAACAGCTACCAGCCATCACCTTCTTATCGGTAATCTCAATGGTATCCCCTACTCTGAACGTATTCACACCTTCTATATAGATAAGGGCGCCACGATCCACACCTCTTTTTACAAGGGTGGTTTTGTCTTTCCCCATACCACGGATCACAATACCGGAAACATTGATACGCAAAGGGTTATCGATATTATATACACCTTCGCCCAAGAGTACTGCGCCACGCGATCCGTTGACATCCGGCTTCTTGGCTGCCAGATAATCAATAGCCTGCTGGATACGTGCACTGTTGTCCCCCGCTACAGGAGTCACATAGATACCTACAGCCACATCGGGTATCGCTGTCTCTGAGGCATGGTAGCCGCAGGCAGAGTAATCCATAGGTACATACAACTTTGGTGCTGGTTTTTTCTGTGCCAGTAAGAGTGCACAAGAGAACATCACGATCAGGAATAAGGAGAATCTTTTCATAACGAAGTTATTTAATTTTGGTAATGATATATCAGTTGACTCAGAGCACTGAAAGTGCGATAGAATATAGGCAGGGGTGAAGCGAAGCGGGAACCCCTGCGAAAAGGTTCGCATTTCATTAAGTGCCGAAGGTACGGCAGAATATCTGTCACCCCGTCGGGGTTCTGATTGTCGAATGCATCATTGCAGGGGTTTCGCTACGCTCCACCGCCTGCCTGTAATCTTAACGCCCCTCCGGGGCTTAATCAAAGCGAACACTGTTCATATCAGGTCATCTGCTATATTATCGCCTTAATTTTTTAGATGACGGTTAAGACACTCATTTGTAATCAAATCGGAATCATAGGAGAACGAGGTTGAAAGGATCCATCCTCAGATGTTGGGTGTATCCCATTTCTTTGTCTCGCTGCAGGTCACGTTGATCGTCTGATTGCCAATCTTCAACGTGAAATCACCTTCCTCCAGGATCCATTTGCAGTCGGCGCCCACGAAGGCGAGGCTCTTCGCTGGCAGACGGAAGGTGACGGTCTTTGTCTCCCCAGGCAGCAACTCTATCTTGGTGAAGTCACGCAGACGACGGTTGTCGGGCACGATAGAGGCGACAAGGTCACTGCTGTAAAGCAATACGGACTCCTTGCCGGCACTACTACCGGTATTCTTCACATCGACACGCACGGTGAGCACGTCGGCAGCAGTAAACCGGTTCTTGTCAACACGCAGGTTACTGTACTCATAGGTGGTGTAGCTCATGCCGTAGCCGAAGGGCCATTGCAGCGACACCTTGGCGTCATAGTTGTAGGCACCCGACATCGTCCCCACTTCCTCGCTCACCTTATAGTCGTAGGTGTTGAGCGAGTTAATCTCACGGGGGTAGGTATAAGGCATCTTACCGGAGAAGTTGGCATCGCCGGCAAGCAAGTTAGCGAGCGCATCACCACCATAGTTACCGGGAAGAAGGATATTGACCACGGCCTTGGCGAGTGGTTCGATATCAGCGATAAGACGCGGACGCCCTTCATTCAGGATGAGCACGATGGGCTTTCCGGTCTTGGCGAGTTCCTTCACCAGGTTACTCTGGTTAGCTGAAAGCCAGAGGTCGGAAAGATTACCTGGAGTCTCCGTATAGGAATTTTCTCCGATGCAAGCGATGATGATATCAGCACCTGAGGCGGCAGCCACAGCTTTGTCAATCTGTGGTTTGTGTTCTTTATCGTAGGCGCCTTCTTCGTTATAGGTAACCCCTTGCTCCAGAATGATGTTCTCCTTGCCGAACTTATTACAGAGGGCTTCATAGATCGTGTTGTATTTCTCTGACAGGTCCTCGGCCTTCGACCCTTGCCAGGTGTAACTCCATCCACCGTTCAGACAACGCATCTGGTTGGCATTCGGTCCTGTAAGCAATATCTTCTTACCCTTGGCAAGTGGGAGAAGCCCTCCCACGTTCTTCAGCAGCACTTCCGACTCTTCAGCAGCCGCCAGTGCCTTGGCAGCAAACTCATCCGAACCGAATTTCTCATAACCTTTACCTCCGGTATTAGGCTGGTCGAAGAGGTTCAGACGATATTTCACACGCAGGATGCGGCGCACGGCATCGTCGATGCGCGTCATCGGAACCTTGCCCTCCTCCACGAGTTCTTTCAGCAAGACGCAGAAATCCACGCTATAAGGGTCCATCGACATGTCGATACCGGCATTGATAGCGATGCGGATGGCATCTTTCTTGTCCTTGGCCACCCTCTCACGTGTAAAGAGGTTATTGATGTCAGCCCAGTCGGTCACAAGCATACCATCCCACTGCAGGTCCTCTTTCAACCATTGGGTGAGGTATTCATAACTGGCATGTAGGGGCACGCCGTTGACAGAACCGGAGTTGACCATCATTGTCAGTGAACCGGCAAGGGCGGCAGCCTTGAATGGCTCGAAATATTTCTCTCGGAGCATCTGAGGCGAGAGATATACAGGCGTACGGTCTTTTCCTGTCCATGGAGCACCATAGGCAAAATAATGTTTCGTGCAGGTGGCCACATGATACGGACCAAGATGGTTGGGGTCATCACCCTGATAACCCTTGATTTCTGCCTCCACCATACGGGTGTTCACCAGGGCATCCTCACCGAAACTCTCCCAGATACGGGGCCAGCGGGGATCGCGCCCCAGATCGACCACGGGGTTGTACACCCACGGACAATTGGAGGCACGACTCTCATAGGCTGTTATCTCAGCACCTGTGCGGGCCAGTTCGGTATTGAAGGAAGCAGCGATATTGATAGGCTGGGGAAAGAGGGTTCCGTCTTGGGTATAAGTAACCCCATGGTTGTGGTCGAGTCCATAGATATCGGGGATGCCTATATACTTCATCGATTTCTTCTGTATCAGCCTGATCCACTCCTGCCATTGGCTCACAGAGGCTGCGCGGGTGGCGGGGGCATTCAGTATCGAACCCAATCTCCATTTTGAGATCAGCGTGTCGAGCATCGTCTCATTGAGTTTCCAAGTCCGTTTGACGCCGTCGTTTTCCACGGTCATCTTCCCCATCACGTCGAGATTCAGTTCGAGCATTTGTCCGATTTTCTCGTCAAGGGTCATCTTTGATAAAGTCTTCTCGATTTTTGCCTCCAAGGCAGCATCGCGGGGAATGGCAGGGCGACTCACTTGTGCTGTCATGCTAAGGGCAGCATAAGCCACAAGCATCGTCATAAGGATTCGTTTTCTCATATTGCAGATTCTATAAATGATTGATTGTTTTGGCAAATTTATACAAAAAAACCGAATTGCAGTCATATTCAACAAAAGATTTGGTAATAATATAGGAGATGACCCAATATAAATAGTATTTGCTGTTGCTTATGCCCCGCTTCCTATGATTTTATCCAAACATATTTAGTTAATATTCTTTAATCCTGTTGTAAAGTCAGCATTTACTCTTTTCTGCATTCTGATGTACTCATGGTTCCGTTCATAATCAATGTCGTTCTGGACGAGT
>JAFZPF010000246.1 GCA_017550455.1 Prevotella sp. | reverse complement strand
TTGGGTTCCATGATATTGCCGGTATAGGGATTACGCCCGAAATGACGGTATGCCAGCTCGGTAACCATTCGTCCGCGCGGGGTACGTTTGATGAAGCCCTCCATGATGAGGAACGGCTCATATACTTCCTCCACGGTACCACTGTCTTCGCCGATAGCGGTGGAGATGGTGGAGATACCCACAGGACCGCCCTTGAACTTGTCGATGATCGTCAGCAGGATCTTGTTGTCGATCTCATCCAAACCGTACTGGTCGATATTCAGGGCAGCCAAAGCGATCTTCGTGATATAACTGTCGATACGTCCGCTGCCTTTTACCTGTGCAAAGTCACGCACACGGCGCAACAGGGCATTGGCGATACGGGGCGTACCGCGTGAGCGGCGTGCTATCTCCACGGCAGCATCCTCATCGATGGGCACTTCGAGGATCTTCGCACTTCGTTTGATAATCTTCGTCAGCGTCTCCGGTTCATAATACTCCAGATGGAGGTTGATACCGAAACGGGCACGCAAAGGAGCTGTCAGCAGACCACTTCTCGTGGTGGCTCCTACTAAGGTAAACGGATTCAGACCGATCTGTATGCTGCGGGCCGAAGGACCCTTGTCGATCATGATATCAATACGATAGTCCTCCATGGCGGAATACAGGTATTCCTCCACAACGGGCGACAGACGGTGTATCTCATCGATAAACAACACATCATTGGGCTCCAGGGAAGTAAGGATACCGGCTAAGTCACCGGGCTTGTCGAGCACCGGACCGCTGGTGATCTTGAAGCCCACACCCAGTTCGTTGGCAATGATATTGCTGAGGGTGGTCTTTCCTAATCCCGGAGGACCGTGCAACAAGGTGTGATCCAGGGGCTCCCCGCGGTATTTCGCAGCCTCCACGAACACCTCGAGGTTCTGCACCACCTGTTTCTGTCCACTGAAATCCTTGAATTTCAGCGGGCGCAGTGCATTCTCGTATTCTTTCTCACTGTTAGAAAGCGTTTCTTGTCTGATATCAAAATCCTCATCCATGGGGACAAAGATACAGATAAATGAGCGAAAAGCCAAAAACATCGAAGATAAATTTAGGGACAACGATCATAAAGGAAAATTTTCCTTTATGGAGTTGTTTCTAAATTGACATTTTACTGAGTAAAATCTTTTTGGCTTTTCCGAATGGGAGTATCTTCGGCGAAGTCAAAGATACGGATAAGCTTGCTTTTGACACATCCTTGGATAAATGAGCGAAAAGCCCACCCGGAAGTCCGGATGGGCCGTCATATGAAGGTTATTAATGAATAGAGAAACAATTATCTTTAGCGGAGACGGAACTCAGCGAGTTGCATCGTAGCGTCATCATCACTGTCGAAGCACTCAGAGATTTCCAGACGATAGCGGTTGAAACCCTTGTGTAAGCCGATTATAGTGAGAAAGAAATCTCTTTCCTTAAGGCTCGCCTTTGTCAGATCGTTGGGCCCTCCTGCGTTTGCTTTCACTTCATCGAGCAGAACCCTTTCTCCGTCTACGGTCCATCCGTAGAGTGTCCATGCTTTGGGACGACGCTCGGGGAACACTCCATTATCATTGGCCGTTACCATCGTGTAGCCTGAAGGGCAGAAGGCGATGTTGGTGTGGAACTCAACAGCCCATACGCGTTTTTGGCCTGTGGCGAGATCCATACGTGAGGCGGTATATGGGTAGCTGTATTCATTCACCAGACATTTCTTTGATGTGCACCACTTGGTGTTGTTGTCACCATCCACGAGATAGGCTCCTGCTTCATTAGGCTTGTCATAGTTCATGAATATGCCATAAGACATGTAGCTGAGCAGTGTGCTCTGATCGAACTGCAGTGTGTAGCGTAAAAAGTCGCGGATGTTGGCGATGTGGCGTCTCTGTTGCTGGTAGATCTCGCTCACGTAGTTGTCGGGCATCTCCTGGAAGGGATCGATGTAAGGTATGCCAGGAACCTTGGCTGCCTCTATGAACTCGTATTCGGGCAGATAGGTGCGAGTATATACGAATGTTTTTCCGTTGTGCTCTACCACCAGTGTCACATTTACCTCATAGGCAGGGATGTTGAAGTCGTGGACATTAGCGTCTCCACCACAGAGACCCTGAGGCTCAAGGATATAGTCATCATCTCCACGTCCGAAGACACCGTGCAGTCTGCTGTCATAGCTTTCAGCATCAAACTTTGCACCTTGTTTCATCTCTTGTACGTTCTTAAAACTGCTCATAGCATCAAAGGGGGCCGCAGTTTGTTGTGGGTTGACATAATGCAGTGGATCGCTGATGAAAACTTTGCTCTTAGTCAGTCCGAAGGCTGCACGATATTTATCTGTGCTGCCATACGCGGCACCTTTGCGCACACCACATACTGCATACACCTTGGCATTGGCAATCTCCTCGGGTGTGAAGACTTTTGGATTCAGTTGCACCTTGATGGTAGAGGGATCGAAATAGCAGATATATCCTGAGAAAGGCTCCTTGCTGTAGCTTCTTTTCACGTAGGGAGAATCACCGGAATCCTGATTGAAGTACTGTCCTCCAAACGGACTTTTCTTATTAGTGGTGTAAACAGCTGCCTCTCCGTTGCCTGTGGGGAAGATATTATGATAATAACGGTTCTCCCAGGTAACGCGGGCATTGGTGTAATAAACAACGGGTGATTTCTCAAGATTCCAGATACCTTCGCCTAACCCCGGCGTATTGGTGTAGTCGAAATCTTTCAGGTACATCGTGGGAGTAGGAACACCGGTGGTGGTGGTGGAATTTTGGATAATACCCTCTGAAGCGATGCTTCCATTCATGGCCAAAGAGATCTTGCCGTCAAGGGTACCTTGGATATCCTGGGAGCTTTCTGTCTTAACGCCACACATATTTGCCACGGTCGTGCAGATGCCGATACCTGCATTGAAAGCATCTCCCCACTTCTCTTCCGTAATGGCTGTTGCTATTTTTTTTGCACTGCCACCGATATTAACTAACTTGGATACGTGGCCTAACACAGAGTTGCTTAAGTGTTGTGACTGTAGCAGGTCGATGTCTGCTTTAACCGAACCGTCGATACAGGCAGCTATCTGACTGTTGAGTGATATAGCCGACTTGTTCATCGAGCGCATCTGCAGTTTGATGTTGTCGTTCTCACTTATAGCCTTTCCGCTATAGGTGGAGAGATCCACGTCGAAAGCCCACCATCCGGCGTTAGGAGTGATCAAACCATCACTACTGAGGGAAGCCACCCAGGGAGCAATATATTCAGAAGTGGTCTTGTCACCAATCAGTCCTATCTCGCTCTTATTCATTTTTTCACAGTCCTGAGGACGACCGTAACGCAGTTCCATGTTTGTGGCCATATTGTCGGTCATGATCACTTCCCATACATGGTCGTTACCGGTTTGGAATTTCTCAGGCATGTAGAAGAAGAAACGCAGGATACCCGTGTACTTATTATAGACAGCCAGGAAGTTGTTGTTCTTAATACTGCGACAGCCACAACGGTTCAACACCAGTTCCCAACCATTCTCACGGGTCATGTCATCACAGAATCCTTCCGGCAGGTTTGTCTGGACATCACCTTTTAGCCAGGGCAGGTTCACCAGCGTATAGCCATCACGGCCAAATTGATCTTTCTGCTTGCCCTCATCATCATAGAGATAGATGGCCTCCGACTGGCGCCAGTTCTCAGCAGTAAACTCGCCGTCATTGATGTTGAAAGCGTCTACTTCGGCACCCAATGGGAGGTCATTCTGAGCTTCTTCGCTTTCATTTACGGAATTGATGTCGTCACTACAGGCGGTGAAACACATGGTCATGGACCAAACCATACACAAGATAGTTAATATCTTGACTTCATCCTTGAAAAAAATTCTTGTAACCTTCATATTATTATTATTTATTGTTAATACTCGATTTTTTTGACGGTACAAAGTTAATAGTAATATGATATGGGTGTTATCAACAGTATATTTTTGTATATAATTTGTATAGTCATACAATGATATTTTGGACATAATGAGAGAAACCGTGTAAAAGTTGTCTATTCATGTTGATGGTTATATCTTAGGAGCCAAAAGATGATGATTTATTACCTTTTTAATACTCTTTTCAAGGTGTTTTGGTTATCAAAACCATCGGAAAAGATACACTTTACTCCCTTTCGCAATAGTCAAATGCCATAATGAGATACGTGGTCTTCCGGTCTTTCGGTCTCTCGGTCTTCTTGTCTTTCATGATTGTCATCATAGTATAATGGGTATAATAAAAAGGTATAATGGCTGGTATTTTTGCAATTACTTTATTTTCAAATATTTACACCCTAAAATCAAAAAAGGTATAATGGTATAATGGTCTAATGACCCTATATGTTTGTTTTCAAATCCACATCACATCTCCCAACGCGTACCTTATTAATAATAATAATTAATAATGTATATTATATATATTATATTATTATCTTATTATTCCTTATTATTTCTCTCAGCGAATGATGATGAGGCTGGAAAAACACAAAACGAAAAGACAGAAAGACTGAGAGACCGAGAGACCAAAAGACCATGGGTGCATTAGACCGTTATACCATTATACCGTTATACCATGAGACCGTGAGACCGAGAGACCGAGAGACCAGATGGTTGATGTATTGTTAATTTATTTAAATTTGAATAACTTTATAAAAATTTATTTGGATTTCGCCTTAAAAATGATTATCTTTGCATAGGTTATTGATAAGGCTGCTGTTCTGCTTCTGCGGGAGGCTCCTTTTGAAAGAAACCAACACAAATATTAAATCACTAATTCGTAGAATATTCTTTCCCGAAGAATTATTACTTTTGTGGAGTGACTACGTCTTCATTATAAAAATATCGTTTATGAATAGAGTATTTCTCTTATGTATCTTAGCCATCAACAGTCTGCTTTCCTTGGCAGCGGACAACACGGTAAACCTGATTGTTGACTACCAGTACAAGGGTGCCGTGGTACCTCAAGACTATCTGGGCTTGAGTTATGAGACCCGTATGGTTTGTCCGGATGCCAACGGTAAGTATTACTTCACGCCGGAGAATACCAAACTGGTGCGTATCTTCCAGACCTTAGGCATCAAGAGTCTACGTATCGGCGGTAGTTCGGTGGATCAGAAAGGTGCACCCACGCCTACGGAGAAGGATGTCGATCACCTCTTCCGTTTTGCCAAGGCTGCCGGTGCGAAGGTGATCTATTCCGTACGACTGAAAGACGGTTCTGCCACCAATGCCGCTGCCATAGCGAAATATATCTGTGAGAATTATCCGGAGCAGTTGGATTATTTCTCCATCGGCAATGAACCGGGGTATTACAAAGACTATGAGGGAGCTTTGAAACCCCGTTGGGACTCCATTATGAAGGCGATGCGTGAGGTGGCACCTAAGGCCCGCTTCTGTGCTCCCGATGATAATCCCAACCCGATTCTCTGCGATAAACTGCTGCGTGATTACCAAGGCAATCCCCTCTCACTGATGACCCTGCACAGTTATCCCGGCGGTTGTTCGTATAAGAATCCTAACGATGCGAAGACGCATGCCGACCTGATACCTTTCGACTATGTGGAGCGCAGTCATTTCCTCCTCTCTGATGAGATGGTCACGGAGTATGCCAAGGTCTATGACCAGATGGAACCGATCCTCCGTCGCTCTCCCATCCGGATGACGGAGACGAACAGTTATTGGTACAGTGGACTGAAGGGTGCCAGCAACTCATTTGCCTCGGCGCTGTGGGGGTTGGATTATCTCTACTGGTGGGCTTCGAGAGGAATCGTCGGTATGAACTTCCATACGGGGGATGCTGTAGGAGGTGTCAGCATGCCGGCGTATTATGCCACCTTCGTGACCGATGGTGAGCAGTTTGATGTGCGCCCGTTGAGTTATGCGATGAAAGCCTTTGGTATCGGTGGCAACGGACAGTTGATGCCGGTGCGTATGCCCCTGGACACGAAACAACTCTCTGCCTATGCCAAGCGTGACGACCATGGTTTTCTCTATGTGACGATTGTCAATAAGAAGGATGAGGAACGGTTCATTAACCTTTCGTTGACTGACAATATCAAGACTCTCTTCTCCGCCGATTACATCCTGTTGGAACAGAAAGACGGTGATATCCTGCAACAGAAAGATATTACCCTGGGCGGCAGTGCTATCCAGCCCGACGGTACCTGGCAACTGGATCACTGGAATCGTCTCGGTGTGAAGGATCATGCGGTGTCGATGAAGGTTCCTGCCTATAGTGCTGCCATCATCAAGATCAATACGGATGTGTACTACACCGTGAACAGTTCGGTAGAACCGATGTTGCAAGGGAAATACAAACCCACGTGGAGCTCGCTGAGGAAATTCGAGGTGCCTGAGTGGTATAAGAACGCGAAGTTCGGCATCTGGGCCCACTGGGGACCGCAGAGTGTTCCTGAGTATGGCGACTGGTATGCGTATTACATGTACAAACAAGGCTCACGTGAGAACAAATACCATCTGCAGCACTATGATCATCCCTCGAAGGTGGGCTTCAAGGAGCTGGTACATCAGTGGAAGGCAGCCAACTGGAACCCGGAACGACTGATGAGACTGTATAAGCGGGCTGGGGCACAGTATTTCGTTACCTTAGCCAATCATCACGATAACTTTGACTTGTGGGATAGTCAGTACCACCCGTGGAATGCCACAGCGGAGGGCCCGCATAAGAATATCGTGGCAGGATGGAAGGCAGCAGCGGAGAAAGAAGGACTGCGCTTTGGTGTGAGCATCCATAGTTCGAGGGCATGGAACTGGTTTGACTTTACGGAGAATGCCGATGCGACTGGTGAAATGAAAGGTGTGCCCTACGACGGTGTGCTGACGAAGGAAGATGGTAAAGGCAAATGGTGGGAAGGGAAGGATCCCCGTATCCTCTATGCCCGCGATCATGCCGTGAAAGGTACGGGTTATACGAACCGCGAGGGCCATGACTCAGCCATCCCCGATGCTGCCTATATCGAGAACTACTATGACCGCACCCTGGATGTGATCAATAAGTATCATCCCGACCTCGT
>JAFZPF010000245.1 GCA_017550455.1 Prevotella sp. | reverse complement strand
TCATCCTGTTGTTGATGTAGCCAATGGACAATATCGCCTGTATGAGGTTTCTCAGCGCTCCGGTGAAGTAAAGCTGGTGAACAAGGCATTAAAGGGTAATGGATCGTTATCGATTCCCAATGCGAAAGAAAATGCAGTTTATTGGTTAGAGAAGCGATAAGAATGTAGTTTCGATTTATTTCGAGATTCGTAAGTTGCTGCGAGTAATTTATTAAATAATGATAAAATTGGGCGAAAAAAGAAAAAAATCGCAACATTTTGTTGTTATTTAAAAAAATCTTCGTATATTCGCAGCAACTTAATCATACTACGTTCAAGCTATCTCTAAACAATAATGGTTGATTTCGGTCAGTTATACGACAAACATGTAGATAACCTCTTTGCCTTCGGATCTCGTTTCACGAATGACAGAGAGATGATAAAGGACTGTATCCAAGATGTTTTCGTAAAGTTATATACGAAGAAGAATATCTTAGACAGCGTCAATAATATTGACAGCTACCTATATGTATCCCTGAAGAACAGAATCAATGATGAGTTCCGCCGTAATGTCCGTTTGTGCGACAATGAGATAGATGACAGTATGATGCGTGGTATTGCAGAGACTGATGAGTATAACCGTGAGCGGATGGAGCGTGAGCAGTCACTGACAGCCTTTGTACAGAAATCCTTTGATCAGTTGTCTCCCCGTCAGCGTCAGATTATCCGTCTGTATTACCTTGAGCAACGGAAATATGATGAGATCTGCCGTATCATGGGCATCAGTTATCAGAGTGTTCGTAACCTGATGCATCGTAGTATTTTGCGTTTACGTAATTTTTCCACGAAAACAAATATATTTATTTGAGTACATAAGGGGGTGTTTGGCGTCTTTATAATAAATACCCCATTATGTCAAGTGAAAAAGAGAACTTAACCCACGGTAACAATAATTACGTAAGAAGATATATTTGTAAAGATATCTTTCCATTGACTGTCACTGAGAAAAAGAAGCTCAAGACAGACATCAGGATAGCTATACGAAAAGCGGATAACTGAAAAGTATTAAATAAAAAAGAGCACTCGAAAGTGCTCTTTTTATGTGTTTAGATGAACCAGCCGATTAGTCAAGCAGACTCTTCTTTCCTTTCAGCGTGTCGTGGTTGTTACGCAGGTCGGTCCAATCCACCTTCTGGGTAGTGCTGATACCATTGATATACTTCTCAATGTTGGTGTATCCGTCACCGGTACAGTCTTTATTGGCATCAGAAGGATCGTTCGGATTCAAGCCGTTCTTCTTTTCCCATGCATCGGGCATACCGTCACCGTCAGAGTCTTTATATGCCTTTCCTTTATAGGTTGGATAACCACCCATCTGACGAGGATCCGTGATAATACCTTGTTTGTAACTGTCTTTCGGCAGACGACGATATTTGAAGAATCCTTCATCGTTCATGCTCTTTGGAGACAGACCCCACATATCACCGTAAGGATTGTCTTTCGGCAGTTCCTTCACATAGTATGCCTGACCGGTGCGTACCTCATCGATAATACGCTGGTCAACGATATCACGGATAGGCAGGGTAGCACCTACATTCTCCATCACATAATCGAAGGTCTTGTCACTGTCGATAATTGTTAGAGGAGGCATGGCAAACGGTTCGTTGCTACGCATCACGGCAGCTTCTGTCGGGGTGAGGTTACCATCACCGTCAGATGTCTGAATACCACCATCCCAGTTGTTCTTGGTTACTCGCTCATTGCCTTCCATGATGTTTCCTACAGCATAGACACGTCCGTACTGTCTGTATGGGAACAGTTTCTCACTGCGGCTCTCAGCCTTGATGATACGATAGCCGATGGGCGCATTCTTCGGAGTGAGAGGACCTGGCTTGTAGTAGTTGTTGATGAAGTTAGACATCGTGCTGTACTCACCACCGTCGGCTGTACGGTGTACCCAGTTATAGACCACGTTGTTGATGAAGTTGAACACACCACCCCAACCGATAGAGGGGTTACGTCCGGTGTTGTCGGCCCACAGGTTACGCATGAAGGTAGAGTTCTCACCACCGATGGTTGATCCGAAGGAGTGGTTCCAGGTATCCAAAGCCTTTGCAGAGATAGTATTCTGGATAGTTACGTTCACGGTCGGACTCTTACGAGAGGCTTTTCCGTCGTGCATATCATACATGTGACGATAGAAAGAGATGTTCTCATCCAAACCCCACTCACAAGAGCAGTGGTCGATCATGATGTTTCCTACAGGGTTACCGCCGAAGGAATCCTCACGGTCCCATACCAAGGTCTCACCTCTACGGAAGCGCATGTGACGGACAATTACATCGTGAGTATCTACTTGGAAAGAACCACCGGCAATGCAGACACCGTCACCAGGAGCTGTCTGACCAGCTATCGTGATATAAGGAGCACGAACATAGATAGGTGATTTAAGACGGATAATACCGCAAACATTAAATACCACAATACGGGCACCTCCTTGTTCACAAGCCCAACGGAAAGAACCGGGACCGGAATCGTTCAGGTTAGTAACAACAAGCACCTTACCGCCACGACCGCCGAAGGTGTACATACCGCCACCCTCTGCACCGGGGAATGCAGGAATCTTAGCCTGACGCAAATCATATGGACGGCTGGCCCAAGGCACGTATGGACGTCCTTCCATCGCTTCCTTTACAACAATCGGGAATGCGACTTCCCAAGCAGAGTCGGCATGATTTTTCCAAGCTTGTTTCAAAGAGCCCACCAATTGAGCTGCTTCATCGGTCAACGAAGGATATTGTGCGAAGGAAACAGCACTGAATCCAACTAATAATACAAATAGTAAACCTATTTTCTTCATAATCTAATAATATAATGTGTAATCTATTTTCAAGACGTAGATTAGTGCGAAATGTACTTACCTGTAAAATAAATACAATATATAGATGGAGAAAAAAGCATTTTGTCTAATAACAAAAACGGTTTGTAATATAATTGTAACATCATTTACCTATGCTAAAGTACTTTTTTCCTTTATCTTTACCACAAATTATCAATTACAACAATGGTAGAAAACAATTATAATACCGTCGATTCGCAGAATCAAGCCGACAGTAAGGCAAGGAAAAATCCCAAAGTGGCTATTGTCATGCCTTGTTACAATGAGGAGGAAGTCCTTCCCCTTACCTATGATCGTCTGCAGAAAATCGTTGTAGAACTCAGTAAGGAAGATGTGCAGACCAGTCTGGTATTCGTTGACGATGGCAGTAAGGATACTACCTGGCAGATCATCGAACAGATGTGTAAGAAGGATAGTCATGTGTGTGGTATCAAACTGTCGCGTAATGTGGGTCACCAGCGTTGTGTGTGGGCAGGACTTTCCGAGACGGTGGAGAAGTTTGATGCGATGATCTCTATCGATGCTGATCTGCAGGATGATGAATACACGATCATCGATATGGTACATCAGTTTAAAGACGGATGTGATGTGGTGTATGGCGTGAGGAAACAACGTACCACCGACAGCTTCTTCAAGCGTTGGTCAGCACAGATGTTCTACAAGCTGATGCGGCAGGCCGACAGTGATATCATCTATAACCATGCCGATTACAGACTGATGAGTCGGCGGGCGGTAAAAGCCTTGATGGAGTATCCTGAGCGGAACCTCTTCCTGAGGGGAATGGTCAGGAAGATCGGTTTTAAGGAAGGTTTCGTGTATTACGACCGTAAGGAGCGTGAGGCAGGCACTACCAAATACCCATTGAGTAAGATGATCCGCCTGTCGTTCGACGGTATCACCTCCTTCTCTGTAGCGCCCCTGCAGTTTATCACGGTGGTAGGACTTGCGATGATGTTCATCTCTGCCATCGCCATTATCTGGGCGATCTATGAGTATATCAAAGACCATACCATTCAGGGATGGACCTCCATACTCGTATCTTTGTGGTTCATCGGTGGTGTGGTAACGACAGCACTCGGTGTTATCGGAACCTATATCGGAAAGATTTATGCAGAGGTGAAGCGCCGCCCGCATTATTTCGTGGACCGCTCCCTGAACCTGTAGAAAAAGATTCGCGACTTTTGTTCGGTCATCTTATTTACCGTGTGGGATATGGGAACAAGCTGATACTTGTTTCCATATTTCTCTTTAAAGGCTTCTTGCTCTTTTTCCGCTATCATCAGGATGCCTGATGCAGGCGTCTCCACATGCTTCCTCTGTTCTGCGGTCTGTCCCTTCTTCTCAAACGACAGGATACGGTCGCGTAGGTAGTAGTTCGTACAGTAGAAATGCAGGAAGGGATCGGATATGTAGGAATAGATCTCTTCTTGAGGGAAAGTCGCCTGGATATAGTTCGCCAACGGACGGTCGTATTTCTTCTTCACAGACAGAGGGACGATGAGGCCGTCAACCAACATATAAATGGCTATCACACCCACGAATGCCCACTTTACTTTTGTCCGTAAACTTGGGATGACCTCCATGATATATATAAGGTATTCCGCCAACAGGTAGGCCATGAAGGGATAGCAGGGCAACAGATAGGTGCTGCGCTTGCTGGCAGGGATACAATAGAAGAAGAGGATAAGCAGGAAAGCCAACCAGGAGTAGCATCGAATAGAGGGTTGGGGGAGTGCTTTCTTGGTAAATCTCCCCTTGATCCGTTGCCATGACAGGGTACCTTTCGGTAGGAAGAACAAGGAGGCAAGGAGTGCTGCCGTCCATGGCAGCCATCCCCATGCTAAGGTCATGAAGTTATACCATAAGGGCTTCTCATGTGAGGAGTAAGTCATCTGTCCGGTGAATCTGCCGAAGTTCTCTTCCATGACCAACTGCAGGAAGGTGTCCCCTCCCGACTGATAGGCTGCCCAATACCATAGTGCAGGTAATATCAGGGCGAGGAGCGTGCATATCGCCACTTTGAGAATCGGCACGAACCGCAGTCTGTAGAGCAGCAGATAGACACCGATGACCATCGTGGGCAGGATAATGCCTACAGGACCTTTCGTCAGGGTGGCAGCACTCATACAGAGTACTGCCCACAGCGGCCACCCCTTACAACCACGTGCAAACCAGTTGTAGTAGAGATAGATGGCAGCAACGACAAAGGTGGTCAGCAGCATATCCACCCTGCACACATTACCGGCTCTGTGCAACTCAAAGGCGGTCAGGGCAAGTAAGGCAGTCAACAGTCCCTTGCGCCGGTCACTGTGCCTTGTGAAGAAAAAGAACGTTGCAACGATCAGGGCGATGAAAGCCAAGGCTGAGGGCAGTCGTGAGAGATACTCGTTCATCACGCCCGTCACCTTATATAATAAGGCGATGCACCAGTGTAACATTGGAGGTTTATAGGCCAGATCACCTCCGTTGTTCATCGGCAGTATCCAGTTGCCGTCCTGCAACATCGTCACAGCAACGATGGCTTCTCTCGGTTCTCCCTTGGTATAGAACTCAGTAGCTCCCAAAAACGGGAGCATGGTAAGGGCGGCAATCAGTGCCACGATGAGTCCTGTCTTTCGAATATCGCGATTCTTCATTCCTTTTTACTATTAAGAGTTATCTCATTGTGCAAAGATACGGATAAGCGAGTACAGAAAAAAATAATTTATTGTTTTTTTTATGTCGAGCGTGAGTATCTTCGGCGAAGCCAAAGGAACAATTAAGTGAGCGAAATACAAAATAAACTTGTCATTTTTGGC
>JAFZPF010000244.1 GCA_017550455.1 Prevotella sp. | reverse complement strand
GGTGGAGCGCAGCGGAACCCCTGCAATGATGCATACAATCATCAAAACCCTGAAAGGGTGACAGATTCTGTCATACCTACGGCATTCATTAATAGCAACCTTTTCACAGGGGTTACGCTTCGCTTCACCCCTGCCTATGTTCTATCGCACTTTCAGGGCTCTAGGTCAACTTCTATGTTATTACCAAAATAAAGCAATAGCCTAAAACTCTTAATAGAAATTCCTCGACACGAAAGGCAATGCCATACGGATGGAATAATGCCAGTATTCCCAGTTATGCTGTCCATTACGTACCCGTAACTCACTCTTGATATTCTTCTGTCGCATCAACTGATGGAGCTGGATGTTTTGGGTGAAAAGGAAATCATCATCCCCACAGTCAATAAACCACTTCACGGTACGCAACTCGTTAACCGTCTTCTCATCCGCATTACGCACATAGTTGAGTGCCGAATGGTCCTTAACCGCTTTGTTGAGTAAATAGAGTTTATCATCGACACCCGTTTCCCGACGACGCATATCCTCACTGTCGAGCCATGCACTCATGGCAAACACCGATGAGAACATATCTGTATGGCGCTGACCATATACCGTACTGCCACCGCCGCCCATCGACAATCCCATGACAGCACGCTGCCCTTTCGAGCCACCGGCCCTGTATTTCTTCTCTACCTGCGGTAACAACTCCTGGAAGAAAAAGTCCTCATAGCTCCACCCAGGCATATTGAAATAACCGTTCCATATCTCATACCGATTGGGACCACCTGCATTAGGCATGATGATCACCATCGGACGGGCTTCTCCTGTCTCTATCAGTTCATCCACCACCGTCTGCATCTGTCCTTTGTCACGCCACGCCGTATAGGTATCGGTAAGACCATGCAACAGGTATACCATAGGGTAATGTGCTTGTGTATCAGTGTCAAAACCATTGGGGAGATAAACATTGTATTTCACCCACGTTCCCAAAATGCGGCTGTTGATACTGTCTGTCACCACTTTTCCAGCCTGAGCGGCAGTACACACCACCAGCGCCACCATCAGTAATATCTTTCTCATATCCTTCTATTGTTTAATGGTAAATTATTTCTTACAAATCTATACAATTCTATGTAAATAATGAAAAATAGTAGTAAGAAAAAAATCTCTTTAACACAAATTAAAAGGCATTTATGAGTTTGAGTTGATGAGTTTACGGTCTGTCACTCTTCTTCACGCCCCATGTCTTTGACGGGGTACTGCCCATCTGTAGTTCCAAGGTGCCTCCTTTTACGATATCCTCGAAAGAGAGGTACGACTTTGTATAACGTTTCCCGTTCAACCGAGCCGATTGCACGTAGATATTCGTATCACTGTTGTGATGTGCCACAATGCGGAAGGAGCGTCCCTCCCCCACCTGCAATACCGATTCATCCACAATAGGTGAACCAATGAGATATTTCCCGCCGGCTGGTTCCACCTGATAGAGTCCTATAGCTGACAGCACATACCATGCAGACATCTGACCCACATCCTCATTACCACACAACCCGTTAGGTTGATTGGTATACTGCGTGCAAATAATCTCTCTCAGCCGCTCGGCCCCCTTCCATGGTTTTCCTACATAATGATACATATAGGCGATATGATGACTTGGTTCGTTACCGTGTGCATACTGTCCTATCAGTCCCGAGATATCCGGTGATGCCCCTGCTCCCAGACCCCCCGTCACAATAAAGAGGGAATCCAGCTTTTCGACAAACCGTTGCTCACTGGGGAACAACTTTACCAATCCAGGCACGTCATGCGGCACCATCCACGTATACTGCCAGGCATTACCCTCTGTGTAGTCATCATCCCGATGTTTGGAAGCAAAAGCATCAAATGGTTCACGGAATGTCCCGTCACTGGTCAGACCCCGCATGAAAAGCAATTCTTTATCAAAATACCGCTGATACGACTGACTACGACGGCGGAAGAATGCCGCATCGTCTCTCTTACCTAACCGTTCAGCCATGCGGGCCACGGCATCGTCGGCCATGGCGTATTCCAAACCCTTGGCGACACTCTCCTTCTCCAGATCGCAGGGAATATATCCATACTGTTTGAGTGCTTTCATCCCACGGATATCCGTTATTGCCGTCTGTCGTATAGCCTCATAAGCTTCCTCGCGGTTCACGTCAAACCCTTTAAGTACGATGTCCGCCAGCACAGGTATACCGGGATTACCGATCATGCAGTCGGTCTCATTACCCATCAGATGCCAGACAGGCAGACGCTGCTGTTCACGGAAGATCTGAAGAAATGTGGCAGCGATATCTTTCTGCCGTTCGGGATGAATCAGTGTCATCAACGGATGGGCAGCCCTGTAGGTGTCCCAAAGGGAGAAAGTGGTATAGATGGTATTACCGACAGCATGACGGGCACGACCATCAGCACCCCAATAGTCACCGTTACGGTCAGAGAACACCGACGGTGCCACCATAGTATGATAAAGGGCAGTATAGAAAATCTGTTTTATGGAATCATTATTCGTCTTTATCTGTATCTTACCCAGTTGTCGGTCCCAGGCTTGCCGTGCTTCATCCGCCACACGGTCAAAGTCCCAGTCGGCTATCTCTTCATCCAGGTTCTGCAAGGCATTGGCTGCGCTCACAGGGGATATACCCACCTTGACAAGTATGGGTTGGGAGTCTTCTGGAAACGACAGACACCACGTGGCCTTCTCCCTCTCCAAGCGTTCCATCTTAAAGGGTGCGGAGAAACGGGCTGCGAAATAGACATACTGACTGTCTGCGAATCCCTCTGAATAACGGTAACCGGTGATAAGACGGTCCTCTATCCGTTGACACTCGCAATGTTTCATCTCATCATCAATGCCGAAATCCAGGTCGAGACGGATAAACCGATTCTTTGTCTCTGCCGGATAGGTATAACGGTGAATAGCAGCATGTATCGTAGCGGTCATCTCAGCGCGTATACCACTGTTTTGCAGGGTCACGGCGTAATAACCCGCACGAGCGTCCTCCATCTCATGGGTGAGCCGCTCCGCATACTTACTACTGTCTGATACCGGCAGCAGTAAGATATCGCCCAGGTCAGTGGCTCCTGTTCCGCTCAGATGGGTATGAGCGAATCCCCGTAACGAACTCCAGCGATACTGATAACCGGAGCACAGATCCCAGTAAACCTTGCGCTCTGTTGGTCCAACCTGCACTAAGCCAAACGGCACGTTGGCTCCCATGAACACATGACCGTGTCCACCTGTTCCGATATAGGGATTGACATAACCCGTTGAACCATCACCAGCAAAAACGGATATCACATTACAAATACCCGCCACAAGACACCACAAACACAGAGACAGTCTCTTCATCGTTATTCTCCTATTAACTTCGAAAGATGATCCTCTAAGTCGTTATTACGCAGGTCGTTGGCAATAATCTTTCCCTGTGGGTTGATGAGCATCGAACAAGGGATGGAGCCTATACCATATATTTTCCGGATAACACTGTTCTTGTCAAACAACTGATATCCCATGTCCTTCACCCCATCCTTCTCCATCGCCTTCAACCAGGGTTCACGTGTAGCATCTATTGATACCATCACTACCTCAAAACCTTTGTCATGATATTTGGCATATGCTTCTTTCACATGGGGTGTCTCAATACGGCATCCGAGGCACCAACTCGCCCAGACGTCAACCAACACATACTTACCCTCTCCCACTATATCAGAGAGTCTGTGCGTCTTACCATCAATATCCGGCAGTTCGAAGTCGGAATACGTATGGCCCACATCCTGATGCCTTGAAGCAATCTTACGTACCACCATGGGGGTGTTGAGAAACTCCTGGCTGGCGGATGCCAGGATACGGTCTTGCTCATCTATGTCGATTTGGTCATAGAGATAACTAAAGCAGTGAGCCCCCACGACATTATCCACATTGTCTAACATCAGTGCCTTGAGTTTCGTGCAGTAGACATTATACACACTGTCATTATATGCTAACACCCGTTGTCGCTCTTCATGTTCTTCTTTTGAGAGGGCGGCGAGGGCCATTAACATCCCTAATGGGGAATTGTCTTTCTTATTTTTGAGCTCAAACACCTTACTGCTTGTCTGTCGCTCCATATACAGACGGTCGCGCTCCACCATTGCCGCTGTGCGGCGGCTACCTTTCACACTTTTCTTACCACCGAGTAAGGAAAGTCTTACCGGCACTTCGTCCAACACGAAAGCAAACTCCTGACGAGAAGGCCTCTTACCTATATACAGACGCGCCGCAACAGGTTCCTTTCGTGACCCCTTGAAATGAAACCTGCCTTTCCTTACAATCGTGGAATCGACAAGATGGTTTTTTATTTCTTCCTCATAAAGATATACCTTCCTCCCATTGAGAGAGTCAGGCACCGTACCACTTACACTATAGTTCACCTGAGCAGCCGCCTGAGCAACGAAAGCCACGGCAATGACCACAGTAAGAATCACTCTTTTCATCTCGTATATACTGTCTTTAAACAAAAGTAATAAATCCCTTTTATAAAAAACACTTACCCTACAAAAACGGACATGACTTTAACACATTTTGATAAATAAAGAATCCCCCTCAGGCTTGTAAGGAGTCCGAGGGGGATACTGATATGGTCAGCAAGTCATTACTTCCAGCTATAACCCACAATCTTATTCAGACCGGTCCATTTGGAATCAGACACTTCCATCAACTCCAGCTTATCAGGATTTGTTCCCTCCTCCATCTTCATGAACGTACCACCATTGGAGCCGTAGGTAGCCAAATAGATATAACCGTCGGTTGGCTCTATCTGGTCATCAAGACGCATATAGGTTATCTCCTCGCCAAAGTCCTTGATCAGATAAACCTTCTCATTGCCTTTGTTGTAATCAAGGCCATACAACTTGGATCCTACAGAGTAGTAAAGTATCGTACGTTTCGGTGAGAAGGCATAGAAGGAAGCCTTATCTAGATCCGTTCCGACCTTACCGATGGAGTAGAAATCAATCTTTCTATTGATAGTGAGGAACTTATAGAACTTGTAGATAAAGAAGTCGTTGGTGGACTTATTCCTCATCAAAGCGAAGCAGTTACCATTGGTTGAGCCGCCATCGGTATTGGTCGTAGATTGACCGAATACCAGCGTACGGTTAACACCGCTCTGATCCCATGGGAAGATATCCCCTTCCGCATCAGATGGTTTGCTTGCAGTGGGAACGGCTATTAATCCCGAAGCACCCACCTGCAGGAAACGCTCGTGTACATAGTCGTAGAACATGAAATAACTGAAGGCAGCATAAGAGAAGGGGTAGAAGATATACGGTCTTGCCAAAGAGATATCATTCTCACCCGGCAATTTATTCACAGGATCAACGAAGCTATTTGATCCGAAGAACAGAAGACCATTGGTACAGCAGAACGCCGAGTTCATACTGTTCAGGTTCATCATTGTCTCCCCTACTCGCCTACGGTGTGGGAAGGCATCCGCCAGGATGTTCTTTCCTCTCTCATAAGCCTCATCGGTGAGCAGCACATTGTCAGAAAAAGCACTGCCCTCTGTCATGTGGAAGTTGGCATCAATGATCCATGCGTCATCTTCCGTAGAGAGCCAATAGGTGGCCGGTGGTAATAAGACGCCTCGACCTGTAGTGATAACATTCACTGGTTTACCTAACGGCAGGTTAAAGCCCGACTCTTCGGTTAAGGCATTATAGACCACCATTGTGTCAGTGGCTATCGAGATAAACTGCAGCACACCGTTGCCTTCCTTATTCTCTGTCATCAGCATGATACCGTTGCCAAGACGGGAGGTGGAGGTGATGACCGCTGATTTGGTGACGGTGACCCCACTCGTCTTGTCAGTGACACGGAAAACGATGGTTGATCCGTTCTCTATAGGTGAAGGAGGCGTCTCATCAATATCCCATGACAGATCGCGCTCCTGTCCTAAGACATACGTCTGGTTAAGTTCCGGACTGTTGGTGGTCTGCATCATCCACAGGTATTCCAGGTCATTGGGATTGCCGGTGGTCGTTACCTCGGGCTTGATCTCAAGCACATAACCGGTACCACGCATCACCGTGTAGTTCGTTTCTACCCCTTTGACTGTCACCTCGGGAATATCGTGATAGTCATAATTGCCCTCATCTTCACTACATGAAGAGAGCAGACAAGGAGCAATAAGCAGGGAACAGGTGAACAATCCGGCTATCCATTGATTGATATATTTACTGTTTGTCATCATAATTCTCATTGTCAAATAAACATTTATCTTTTATTATAACAAAATGGTTCAGAGGGTTAAAGCCTTTTTTAATAGTTGGGATTAAAGGTTCCGTCCCAAGGTTGTCCCACGACAGAGGTCCAGGGGCAACCGGTCACCCACATCAGACGTCCGTCATCCTCTAATACCGGCGTATGGTTACGGTACTGCTGTATGAGGTATTTACCGAAACGCAGATAGATATACCTTACCTTGGTGGTAGTCATCCCACTACCCTGTAGCCAGTCGGCATAAGTAAGGTTGAACTGCTCATTAAGAAGCGAGATCTTCTTAGCGGTAAAGAAGCCCAGGTTACCATTCTCCACATCTGTTGTCGTACTATAACTTTCCCACCAGAACGGTTTATCCATCATAGAAGTAAATGTCAGTTCGAAGAACCGTGGATCGAAAGCATCCTTTGGTTGGATGGCTGACAGATCAGTAGTGAAATACTCATTGGGCACAACGGTGAGCACCAGTTTTACCGATTCATTATACAGCTTGTCATTCTTGAGGAGCTTTACAATGATGGTATCGTTATATGTACCTGCCTTGATCACTCCGCCGGAGGGTATCCTATAGTCCACACCCTCCACCGCGGTAGTACCCTCTGCCGCTGCTATCAGATAAGGACGATCATAGTCACGTGTCTCTCCTGTTACGGTTACAGCAACAGGGTAGTCGATTTCCTGCTCGGTGTAGTTCATCAGGTTGGTAGAGGAGGTGTTATAATATTTCATACCTATTCCCGTATATTGCAGGAAATAGACGCTTTCCGGTCCCTCATAGTCCATCATCTTCTCATCACACGAAGAAAGAAGACAGGGAACGAGGAGCGTCAGGCATAAGAACACCACTGCTCTGCGTATCTTTCTAAAAAAACTGTTTATCTTCATAATTATCTATTGTCAAAAAATCCTTTGATCATATTTACTTAAGAACACTGGAAGACAGACGATCAGTCATTAAATCCCTCACGCATGCTTAGTTCACTGTCAGGCAGTGGCACCACATACGAGCTGAGACTCATGGAGATAGTCCCTTCGGTCCTCTCAGAGTTAGGCAGTTGAGTCATCTCACAGCGTTTGAAATAGAAGAACATCTGTCCCTCTCCCAACATCTCCTTGCGGAACTCCAATGTCAGATAGTCACGAAGATTCGTGTCACTCAGTTCCACAGAGAAACAGTTTCGACGATTACGCAAGGTGTTAAGGTACTTGGTGGCATCAGCGGTATTGGTGGCGCATTCGGCTGCAATGAGATACATCTCACCCATCCGCACCAACGGAATAATGAAGTTCAGGTCACCGCCATCGGTAACATTCTTGTACTTCTGCTGATGTAGTTTATCGTTACCATCTACCACGTCCACCGCCCATATCTTATAACGATAATCGTTCTGATCATCATACCACTCTGCCAAACGTCCTGTTCCCAGTCCACCGGCTACCGTCAGGATATTATATTCCGTCAGGGTCGGAGTGAAGAGCGTGTTGTACAGATGAGTGCTACGAGAGGTGTCGTACAGTCCGAAGAGTACCTCAGAGGAGAACACCCGGTCGGGTGTGGATGAGGAACCGGCAGCAGCGCTTGTGGTAGCGGGGAAGAACTGTTCACCGGCATTGATCACCTCTGTTGCCTCCCGCAAGGCATTAGCTTTGTCACCCTCATACAGATAGACACGTGCCAGCACCGCTTTCACCGCAAAGTAATTGAAGCGATAAGGACGACTTGCCAGATCATCGGCAGTGTAATTATCGGGATTGAGCAGTGGCTCGGTGGTTTGTAACAACCTGACGGCTTCTGTAAGATCAGCCTTGATCTTTGAGAGTATCTGGGCACCCGTCTCGAAAGGCTGTACATCCAATTTGGAACTGGTCTGATAAGGAATAGCCCGATTTGACATCTCCGAGGGGACGGGGCCGAAAAGACGGAGCAGATCGAAATGGATAAAGGCACGTACTGTCAGCGCATCAGCCTTCATCCTACTCTTCTGTCGCTCACTCAGCGGACAGTCGGCATCGTCAGTATGTTCTATCAGCGCATTGGCATTACTGATGATACTATAGCTATTATTCCATATCGTACTGACCATATTCTTGGCCTGATCCTCACCATAGTTGAAGTGAGCGATAGGTCCATAGTTATGATATTTGTCCACCAGGTAGATCTGTCCCATCACATCGATCAGGGCGGACATGTTCCGGCCATAGAGTGATGTGCTCGACATACCACTGTACAAACCGTTCAACAGTTTTTGATATCCTTGCTGGCGCTCAAAGACCGTTGTCTCCACGATACGGTCATCGGGTGTCACATCCACCCACGACTCGCATGATGACAAGAGGCAAGGAACAATGAACAGGAAACAGCAGAACAGACCTGCTATCAGTTTATTGTATATTTGTTTTGTATTCATAATTATCAATTCATTATTCATTGTCAATTATTTAGAATCTGAGTCCCAGAGAGAAGGATACACTGCGTGCGAACGGATAGTCAATACCTCGCTCCTCCTTGATGGAAGAGATATTGAATAGGTCGTTCATATAGGCACGGAGAGTCATCGAAGAAGCACCTACCTTCCTCAGCCACGGAGCCTGTGTCTCATAGCCGATGGAGAAACTCTCACCACGTAAGAGATTGTTGTCACGGACGAAACGGGATGACATCGGTGTCGTCTCATATTCATCGATAGCTTTGAAGAAGGTCTTATCACCCGGTTGCTGCCAACGGTCATAGAGGGCACGACGGTCTTGGTTGTACCATCTTGTCGTGGTGGTGATATTCTCCACCTTATTATATAGGGCACTCATGAAAGCCTGTCCACCGATACGATAACGTAAATTAGCCGAGAAGGAGAATCCTTTGTAATAGAGGGAGGTACCGAAGACACCCTCATAATCGGCTTCAGTATTACCGACAACCACCTCATCATCATAGTCATAGATGAAAGTGGTGGTGCCGTCCTTCTTCAGGAACAACTCCCTACCCGATGCAGGGTCGATACCCAGTGAAGGAACCGTCCAGAGATCAGTGGGACTGGCACCGTCATAGTAACGTGTCATGCTCTTTGACTGGTTCTCTTTGTTGAAGTTACTCAATGCATCACCCATATCACGGTATTCCGACTGGATATGTCGTACACTACCATTGATAGACCAGATAAAGTCGTACTTCCTGATGATTTGGAAATTAGCCTGTACGGTATAACCGGTAGTTAGCAACGTACCCATGTTCGTGGGGATGCCGGTTCCACCTGTAGAGGCAGGTAATGACAAGGTGATCAGCAGCGGGTCGGTATTCTTACGGAAGATATCGAAGTTGATACGCAGGCGATTGTCAAGGATATAGAGGTCAACACCTAAGTTCTCATCGAGTGTCTTCTGCCACTTCAGGTTGTCATTACCATATTTAGAGATAAGGATACTGCTGCCCCAAGGTGTAGGATAGGCGGTATCGTAAGCAAACACCTTCATGGAGATATAATCACTGAAGTTCTGGTTTCCGGGGTTACCGATAGAGGCACGGAGCTTCAGATAGTTGATGAAGTGCTGCTGCTTCATGAACGGCTCGTTATGGATATTCCATCCGAGACCGAGAGACCAAGTATCTGTGAAGTGCTTGTTCACACCGAACACGCTGGAACCGTCCTTACGCCAACTGGCATCGAGCAGATAGCGGTTGTCAAAAGCATAGTTCAGGTTAGCGTAGTAACTGGCTGTACGACGCTTGATATTAGTAGTACTACGGGAGCTGTTATCAAACTCCTGGGCGAAGATGGCGCTCACCACATCATCATCGGTGAAGCCCTTCAAGGCAAAGGCACTGCCCTTGCTCTTGCTATCCGTCATACGCATACCGATCATCGCATTCAACTGGTGTTTCTCTGCGAACAACTTTCCATAGGTAAGACTCAGGTCACCGTCATAATTCCAGGCATTGGTGTTCGCCTCGTCATAACGTCCCTTCTCCGAGGCTATTGACTCAATATATTCCGTATTGAATGGGGAATAGAACTGTATGGAGGTGGTACGACTGTTACCGATACCCAGTTTCAGTCGGGCACGCAGTTCGGGAAGTGGACGCCAGTCGGTCTCGAAGTTATTGGTAAACCCTGTTGTCTCAGCATTATTCTGATTATTGAACTGCCAGTTGTACATCGGGTTGTAGATATTTACCTCCCAGTAGCGGTCGTATGCCTGCATCAACGGGATATTCCCATCCTCATCGTACTTACGAAGGTAAGGACTTGCCTGTGCGAAGTTCTTGAAGGAAACGGTAGGATTATATGCTTTGGCATAGTCGATGTTCGTACTGTTGGTAAACGAGAATTTTCCTGTACGGTAGATGAGACGGATATTTCCGTTGGCTGTCTTACGATCAGAACCCTTCATCACACCTTGTGTGTTGCCGATGTTGGCACCCACACCATAACGGAATGTCTTGTCACCACCTTCCACAAAGATGTTGTGACGATGAGAAACAGCAAATCGCAGCGGTTCTGCCAACCAATAGGTATCCACGCCACGGGCGATCTCAGCAGCTGCTGCATTATACAGATCAGCATACTCTACGAAATAAGGTTGCCCACTGATGGGATCGATCGAACGATAGGCGTTACTGAGTTTCTCAAACTCCAACTTCTCGCGCGCGTTCATTAGATTATAGTCGGTCAGATCCGCCCACGTGAGGTTCAGGTTACCATTATAGTTGACGGTCAGCTTTCCTGCCTCCGGTGCCTTGGTTTCCACAACCACCACTCCGTTGGCAGCTTTCGAACCGTAGATAGCGGTGGCGGCAGCATCTTTCAATAGGGTGATGCTCTGTACACGGTCCATCGACAGATCACTGATCGTAGCTAGTGTTGACTCAAAACCGTCGAGGATGAACAGCGGCTGGTTGGGGTCGTTGACATATTCCTCGGTCAATCCCACCACGTTTGTCTTACCTCGCACCTCTATCTGTAAGGTCTGGTTCGGGTCACTACCCATGGTATTGTTGTCCATGAGGTTGAAGGAGGGGTCGAGGGTTTTCAGACTCTGCAGCACATTGGCATTACCGATCTGCTTCAACTCTTTCTCACTGAAGGTGGTGGCAGAACCGGTAAAACTCTCTACATTACGCTGATAGATACCCGTGACAACCACCTCGTCGATAGCCTCAGAAGACATCTTCAGAGACGCCCTCAGACCGGTACGTTTCTTGGAAATATCCAGACGATAAGGATCATAACCGATACTGGTGATCATCAGTGATTTGACAGTCTCTCCCACCGACAGCTGGAAGTTACCGTTAATATCCGTTGCCGTACCGTTGCTTCTGTCAGACTCGACGAACACCGTTGCGCCGACTACCGGCTCACCCTCTCTGTCTATGACATTTCCCGTCACCAAAGATCTTCTTCCCGGATTCGTTTGCTGTGTGCTCTTCAACTTTATATCAACGAGGTTTCCGTTGATACTGTATGCCAGAGGTTTATCAGCAATCAAGAAATCCATCACCTCTCGGAAAGACTTGTTGTTTACACTGCCTTTTACCTGATAACGGCCGATGTCACTGTAGTTGAAAGAGAATTTGTAACCGGTCTCTTTCTCCAGACGACTTAAAGCCGCAGGAAGGCTCTCATTGTTAAAGGTCATCGTGATTCTCCTGTCAGACTGCTGAACAACGTAGCTTCCAGCATCTCTTGCCATTAAAGAAGGAACAGACAGGAAAAAACACAACGCCATGAGAATAATGCGGTTTTTATCCATAAGCTGATTAGTATTAAAAATAAAAATAGATATGTCGATAATTTAATATTAAACACTTTTATAAAAATAAAAGACACGATAATTTAAAAAAAATACTTATTTCCATAAAAAATGTAACAATTTATTTGTATTTTTGCGTCCGATTTATGAACAAGACAGAAGTATTCGATAGGCTTTACCGCCAGCATTATGAGGAACTCTATTTCTTCGCCCGACAGATTGTCGATGACGAAGAGAGTTGCCATGATATCGTAACGTCTGTCTATGAAGATGTCTGGAAGGATATCAACCGCATCCAGACATTCGAACCTAAAGCCGCTAAGATCTATCTCTTTACCACCACCCGAAACCGATGTATGAACCATCTGAGACATATGAAGGTACATCAACGGTATGTGGAGTTCCGCATGCACATGACCGACTATGTGGAGAATCCGGAGAAAATGATGATCGTGGAGGACCTGCAGAAGGAGATGGATGAGCGTATCGATGAATTAGGTCCTCCCACCCGTGATATTTTCATTGCCTGTTATGTTGACCGGAAACGTTATAAAGAGGTGGCGAACGAGATGAGAATCAGTGTAAGTACCGTACGTAAACATATAGTGAAAGCACTGAAATACTTTGGTACAAAACACAAAAAAGGTTAAATCCATGACCTTATGAACCTATGAAAGTGTTATTTTGGTAAGATGTGTATATATGACAGATGAAGAGTTGAAAAATAAGACAGTTGAAACGGCACTCAACATCATGGAAGCCGGAAATATTCCTACAGAGGAACAACTGAGGATGGTTGCTGAAGATGAGGCAACCAAGGAGGCTTGTCTGCAGATACAGGCAGCCACCACAGTTGTGCGCCGCAGTCAGGAGCATATCGATGTGGAGGCACGTCTTCAGCAATTCAACAGTCATAGATCCACGAAGAAACGTATCACTCTCATTGGACGATGGGTAGCCGTGGCAGCTGTTATCGGTGCCCTTATCCTGTTGTTCCTCCCCGATCATGTCAGTGAGAAGAAAATCCTCAGTAAGGCTGACAACGACGACACATACACCGTCTTCTCCGTAGATGATCCCCAACCGCAGATCACGCTCACCAACAGTGATGGTGATGCCGTATCCATGCCGGAAGAAGAAGTGATCAGCAGGATTATCACACATGCTGTCAGCTTCAAGGCCGACAGTACCATCCTGAATGTAGAACCGATGGAGCGGCTTACGATGAATGTCCCAAACGGCAAGAGTCTGCTTGTGGAACTGCCCGACGGCAGTAAGGCCCATCTGCATCCCGGCAGCAGTCTGAAGTTCCCGGTTAAGTTCCTGGGCAACACCCGTGAGGTAGAACTGAAGGGTGAAGCCTATTTCGTGGTGGCCAAAGACACGGATCATCCTTTTATTGTCTTTGCCAACAACATGCAGGTATCGGTATTAGGCACAGAGTTCAACATTGCAGCCTATCATGGTGATGTCCCCACCGTAACACTTATCAACGGTAGCGTGAGGGTGTCGGCCAAGACTGCGAAGAACGAGATGATCCTCAAGCCCGGTCAGCAAGCCACCTTGAACGCTCAGTCGTCGGCATTCAACGTACGTACGGTGAGCACCGAGAAATACACCAACTGGCGTGACGGCTATTTCTATTACGACAACATGCCGGTAAAAGATATCCTGCTGGCTATCGGACGAAACTATAACATCGATGTGGTATGCGAGTCTCCTGCCTTACTCACCGAGCGTATGCGTTTCGTGGCGACCCGCGGCAGTGACCTGAACGATATCCTTAGTCGTCTGAACGACATCGGAAAGATCAGGGCCATGAAGGTTGAGGGGAAGATTATTGTGAGATAGTATTGTAAAAGACAAATCCGAGGAGTAAGGCGATAATGATAAATCTCACCCAATCAACTATCCTGATAATTTTTTCTGTTCTTTCTTTTTCCATTGATCATTGATTATTTGTTTATGCCGCTGCAAAAATAGTTGCAGGATGTTACATAAGCATTTCAGTTATGAAAACACCTTGTTACGAAGATGTCTGTAACAAGATTTTAACATTGTCGTAACAGAGACGAAACAAGACAGTAATACCTTTGTGTCATCATTACTGAAACACCAATAAATGGAATTGATTATCAACATCTTATCGCTTGTCGGTTCACTGGCATTGTTCTTATTTGGTATGAAGACCATGTCGGAGGGCCTTGAGAAGTTTGCAGGCAATCGTCTTCGCAGTATCCTTGCTGCCATGACCAAGAATCGTGTGATGGGTGTTATGACAGGTATTCTCATCACCGCCATGATTCAGTCTTCGAGTGCCACCACGGTGATGGTGGTCAGTTTTGTGAATGCCGGACTGATGACACTGGCCCAGTCTATCGGTGTCATTATGGGTGCCAACATCGGAACGACCGTGACGGCGTGGATCATCTCCGCCGTGGGCTTCAAGGTGAACATTGCGGCTTTTGCCATCCCCATGCTTGCCTTTGGCATGCCATTGCTTTTCAGCAGGAAAGGCAGCAGGAAGAGCGTCGGTGAGTTTATCTTTGGTTTCTCGTTCCTCTTCATGGGTCTGTCATTCCTTCAGGAGGCAGCCACAGCCATGAATATCGGTGACATGGTGGCAGCGATGCTTTCTCATGTGCCGCAGGATTCCTTCCTCACCATCCTCCTGTTTGTCATCGTCGGTGCTGTGGTGACGATGATTGTCCAGGCCTCTGCCGCCACGATGGCTATCACGTTGATGCTCTTTGGCATGAACATCAAAGGCTTCGGTTTTGAGGAGGCAGCAGCGTTGGCGATGGGACAGAATATCGGTACGACCATCACGGCTTTCATGGCGTCGCTCACGGCCAACACCCAGGCCCGTCGTGCCGCCCTTGCCCACATGTTTTTCAATGTCTTTGGTGTTGTGGTCTTCCTCCTCGTGTTCTATCCGGCTTGCAATGCCGTCAGTTGGTTCGTGGATAATATGATGGGTGGTGGTAACGCCCTGTTCAAGCTCTCTGCCTTCCACACCGCCTTCAACATCATCAACACCCTGTTGCTCATCGGTTTTGTGAAACAGATCGAGCAGCTGGTATGCAAAGTGTTACCGATGAAGACGCAGGACGAAGATTACCGTCTGAAATATATCAGCGGCGGTCTTCTGTCAACGGCCGAACTGAGCATCGTGGAGGCCCAGAAGGAGATTCACAGTTTCGGCGAGCGTTGCCAGCGGATGTTCCGTTTTGTGCCGGAGCTCATGCAGTTAGAGGATGAGATGGAGTTCAACAAACTCTTCTCACGCATTGAGAAGTACGAGAATATCACCGACTCGATGGAGATGGAGATTGCGAGTTATCTGAACAAGGTCAGCAAAGGACGGCTGTCGGATACCTCCAAGGGAAAGATTCAGAAGATGTTACGTCAGATCACCGAGTTGGAATCCATCGGAGACTCCGTTTACAACCTCGGTCGTACGCTGAACCGTCACCGCATGCATTGCCAGGAAGCCTTTACCGCTGAGCAGACACAGCATATGACGACCATGATGGAACTTGTGGACAGTGCGCTCACCGAGATGATGAAGCGGATAGACCTGCCTACGACAAAAATAAGTATGAAGACCTCCCTCAACATCGAACACGAAATCAACAACTACCGGACACAACTGAAGAACCAGAACCTGCATGATGTGAATGCCGGGCTCTATGACTATCAGCTCGGTGTCTTCTACGTCGACTTCATCTCAGAGTGCGAGAAGCTCGGCGACTATGTGATGAACGTGGTGCAGGCAGGAAAGAAACGAAATAATGATTTTGAGGACGGTCCCCGTGATGGACAGGAATAAACGGCGGGCACGGTGGCAGACGCCCGCCAAGCCTTACTTCTCAAAACTGTAGCCGTAGCCGAAGCGTGTCTTGATATGTTTGCCGTAGCGGCCGAACTTTTTACGCAGACGGGTGATCGTCACATCGACGGTGCGGTTGAGCACCAGCGTGTCGTGGGGCCAGCAGCTCTTCAGCAGGTCCTCACGGGAGAACACCTTGTCAGGGTGCTGGAGGAAGAACGTCAGTAGCTCGAACTCCTGTCTGGTGCAAAGCATCTCCTCGCCGTCGAGGGTCACGGTCTTCGCATTCATATCGATGACAATACCCTCATAGCGTATGAGATGGTCATCTGCTGCCGTTGCCGCCTGTGGGGGATACGATGATGCGGACCGTCGGATGACCGCCCTCACCCTTGCCTTCAGCTCCTTCATGCTCAGCGGCTTCGTGAGATAGTCATCAGCACCGATATTAAGTCCTTTCACGAGATTATCCTCACCGTCAAGGGCCGTGATAAAGATGATAGGTACATGAGCCGTCGCAGAGTTATTCTTCAGGTTTCGTGCCATCTGGAAACCGGATATCTCACCCATCATCACATCCAGCAGGATCAGCGAATAATCCTGTAGCGGCAGTGTCAATGCTTCTTCGGCGGAATGGGCTGTCACCACCTCATACCCCTCCGTCTCGAGATTGTATCGAAGGATCTCACAGATATCCAACTCATCATCTACAACAAGTATTTTCATAAGCCATCAGCATCTTAGCTCCCAAAAGTACGGCTATTTCCGAAAAACAAAGAAAAAAAGATATTACTATGTCATTACATTTGGCAATAATTTAGCAGATGGCACATGTATGTAGTTAATAACCGCAACGCGGTTACCGCTCAATAGCCGTGGGTCGTAAGACCTACGGACAAAGTGTTGTAACAATCATCCAACCCTGGAGGGGTTGCCCATCAATATTGATGGGGCACACTTTCAGCGTGCATATTCGTTGTTGCTACATTCTCCGCAGGTCGTGACCTGCGGCTACTGAGCGTCGACGCTTTCAGCGTCATGTGCCAACTGCAATATCATTACCTTACATTTAATAAGGCGATGATTACCGGTTGACCTGGAGCACAGAAGTACATTTATAAAACCACAAATCTTTTTCTACGCTCACTTATCAGATAAAAACTTCTGACTCGGGAAAAGAAATACACATCTTTTTCTTCTCGCTTCATCAGATTTTTTATATCTTTGCAAACTGGAATAATAACTATCGGAACATCATCATGAAACAATATCTCGATCTGCTCAACAGAATACTTACCGAGGGTGTGAAGAAGGAAGACCGTACCGGTACGGGCACCATCAGCATCTTCGGCAACCAGATGCGCTTCAACCTCGAAGACGGTTTTCCACTGCTCACCACGAAGAAGCTGCACCTGAAATCCATCATCTACGAACTGCTGTGGTTCCTGAAAGGCGACACAAACGTGAGATACCTGCAGGAACATGGCGTGAGGATATGGAATGAGTGGGCCGACGAGAACGGTAACCTCGGACCGGTCTATGGGCACCAGTGGCGCTCATGGCCCGACTACGACGGGGGCACCATCGACCAGATACAACAGGTGCTCGACCTCATCCGTCACCACCCCGACTCCCGACGGATGATCGTGAGTGCATGGAACGTGGCAGAGGTGAACAAGATGGCCCTGCCGCCCTGTCATACGATGTTCCAGTTCTATGTAGCCAACGGCAAGCTGTCGCTCCAGTTGTACCAGCGCAGCGCCGACACGTTCTTAGGGGTGCCCTTCAACATCGCCTCGTATGCCCTCCTGCTGATGATGATGGCGCAGGTTACCGGCCTCAAGCCTGGGGAGTTTATCCATACCACCGGTGATACCCACCTGTACCTGAACCATTTGGAACAGGCGAAACTGCAGCTGACACGCACGCCGCGACCGCTGCCCACCATGCACATCAACCCCGATGTGAAGGACCTTCTGGATTTCAACTATGAGGATTTCCGGTTGGAGAACTATGATCCGTGGGATCATATCAAGGCCACCGTCAGTGTTTAACCCCAAACAACGTTTGCTATGACCATCAATATCATTGCGGCAGTGGCTAAGAACAGAGCCATCGGAAAAGACAACCGACTCATCTACTGGTTGCCTAACGACCTGAAACGCTTTAAGCAACTGACCACCGGGAATACCATCATCATGGGTAGGAAGACTTTCGAGAGCCTGCCCAAAGGAGCCCTGCCCAACCGGCGGAATATCGTGCTGTCACGATCAACTAAAGAACTGCCGGGGTGCGACTGCTATCCCTCGCTGAAAGAGGCCCTCTCCCACTGTCAGGATGATGAACAGTTGTTTATCATCGGCGGTGCAAGCATCTACAGACAGACCATGCCGATAGCTGACCGTCTATATCTCACGGAGATAGACGACATACCTGAAAAGGCGGACGCTTTCTTCCCGCCTTATGATGAATGGATCGTAGAAAAAGAAGAGAAACACACCATCGACGAAAGACATCAGTACAACTATTCCTTCGTCGATTATGTGCGGCCGTGATCTCACCCCTTATCACTCATCGGCAGCTGACGCGTGAAGGCGCTGCCGAACGAGATGATCGTCTCACTTCTTGACAGTCCTAAGGGCTGCAGCTTTTCGTGGATGATATCCAGCAGATGGTGGTTGTTGATGGCAAAGATCTTGATGAAGAGATCGTAGTCACCGGTGGTGTAATGGCACTCCACCACCTCAGGGATTTCCTTGAGGGCCTCTACAGCCACGTCGAACTTCTCCGGATTCTTCAGGTTGATGCCCACATAGGCACAGGTATCATACCCGATGCTCTCCGGGTCGATGATAAAGCGTGAACCCTTCAGCACACCGATATTTGTCAACTTCTGTATACGCTGGTGAATAGCTGCACCACTAACATTACATGCTCTTGCTACTTCCAGGAAAGGAATACGCGCATCTTCCGCGATCATCCGCAAGATTTTCCTGTCTAAAGCGTCTAATTGATGATGTCCCATTTCAATATTTTTAGGTTTTTATGCAAAAATACAAAGAAAAAGCCAAATAACAAATAAAAAAGGGAAAAAAAGTAAGCGCGTTGCGGTTATTGGTTATTGTTTATTGGTAATTGTTTATTGGTAATTGTTTATTGGTAATTGTCTCTATGGCCGAATAATGCACACGCGTGACGTTGGCACGACGGAGCGCCTGCTTCACATCACTCACCAACCCCATTTCCGTGTCTTTGTCCACCTTCAGCGACACCACCATACGGTCAGCATCCTCATTACCCAACTGTCGACGCAGCTCCGAGAGGTAGTCATCGATCATCGCCACATCAACGATCCGATCGTTCAACTGCACCACGGTCTGTCCGTCGGCGCCACCCAAGGGCTTACCGATATAGATATACGTCACCACCTGGTTGTTCGCCAGCTTTGTCAGTGAGGTACCTGCCGGCACCTGGTGCTTCACCTTCACCGGCACGCTCCGCATGTGGGTGACGATCATGAAGAAGAACAGCACTGTAAAGATCAGGTCGGGCATCGATGCCATGTTCAACTGTGGTATCTCCCTGTGCCTGCGTTGTTTGAACATGCTCATACGCCACCTCCTTCCTGTGTCTCCGCCGGCCGGTAGTTCTCCGCGATCCGTTGCGGGTATTCTCTCCGCACCACCTCCCGCTCATCGGGAGAGCAGGCGGCATAGTCATGGTGGTACAGCACATACGCATGGGCATCGCGTAGTTTGCCATAGGCCGTGACGATCTCGTTCTGCACGGCGAAATATGTATTGTATTTAGCCACACGACTCACATCCAGCGTGATGACATGCTTCTTCCGGTCAGGACAGTGACTCACGAAGTCCACCACCCTGTCGGACAACTGCCCCACCGCGATCATACTGTCGTCCACCAGCAGTTCATTCTCCGCTGTGATCTTCAGGGCCATCACATTCCGTTTGTCCACGTCCACCACCTCCTCCTGCTGTTCATCATCCATCGGCGGCAGCTGGCGTGTCATCCCCTTGTCCTGGTCCATCGATGTGGTGACCAGGAAGAAGATCAGCAGCATGAACGAGATGTCGGCTGTTGATGTAGTGTTGAGTGACGGTACCTTACGGTGTTTTCTTCTTATCAGCATCAGCCTTGGCTTTTCGTTTGTCGTGACGGCTTCTTCCGCATCGTCATATACCACCGGTAGCCGTTGTTGACCAACAGGATGGCTGCCGCCACGATGATGAGGAAGGTCACGGTATAGAGGAACATATCCGAGAGTTTCAACCAGAAAGGATTGGCATACTGCACGCCGTTGATATCCAGGGGTGAGGAAGACCCGAAGAGATAGGTCAGCAACAGACAGACAGCCACCGTCCCGATCGCCGCATAACGGATACGGGCCACGGGTATGCGGTTCTGCACATCACTGCTCTTGTCACGGTGCAGCCATGCGCGCACCACCGTCACGATGGTCACCACTACGGTCAGCAACAGCATGACATAGAGCAACCAGAACAGTCCGTCGATCATCCATTCGTTCTTCATCGTGTCAACTTATATTTCATGACGGTATCGAGCAGAGTGATGGCACTCTCCTCCATCTGACTGGTCAGATGCTCTATCTTCGTGAGGATATAGTTATAGAACAGTTGCAGGATCAGCGCCACGATAATACCGAAGATGGTGGTGATCAGCGCCACCTTCATACCGGAGGCTACGATGGTAGGACTGATATCGCCGGCACTCTGTATCTGGTCGAAGGCCATCACCATACCGATCACCGTCCCTAAGAATCCCAGGGAGGGCGCAATGGCGATGAACAGGGTGATCCACGAGCAGCCCTTCTCCAGGTTAGCACTCTGCACGGCACCGTAGCTGACAATGCTCCGCTCGATATTCTCCATCGACTCATGGATACGTGTCAGGCCCTGGTAACAGATAGAGGCCACCGGACCGCGTGTCTCCCGGCACAGCGTCTTCGCCCCTTCCACATCATCGCTCATCAAACGCTCCTCGATGTCTTTCATCAGCTTCTTCGCATTGATCTCCGACAGACTGAGATAGATCATCCGCTCGATGCAGAAGGCGAGTCCTAACACCAGCACCAGGGCTACCAGCGACATAAAACCGGCATTACCCTCAATAAACTTCATCTTCAGCAGTTGGTGGAACCCCATCGACTCCCCTCCTGCAGCTTCGGCAGCCATCATCGCCAGGTCCAGTGAGTCGATAGCCGCAGGAGCCTCCACGGTCATCGTGTCTGCTGCCAGGCGGTTATCTACGGCGGGAGAAGGATCTTGTGCCCATCCTGTTCCCGTCCATCCTATGAGTAGGATGATGATGAGCAACCCTACTATTCTTTCTTTCATATCTTTAAAATGATTCTTCACGAAAATACGCATATACATACTAATTGGCAAAAGTAACAATAAAAAAGTAATTTATCACATCCTGCTCTAATTATTTGTAATAAATAACGTTTTTTGTGGATGTTTGAAATACGCCACCCCATCCGCATCCCATCCATCCCCCATACGGCCACGTGACGGATCATGAAATGCAGGTGCGAGTTACCGAGTTACCAAGTTACCGGTAGACAAGTAGGGGCAGACTTCATGTCTGCCCATTGTTTCCGGGGGTGTGTCAAAATAGGCACATCCTCTTTTTTTGTTTATACATGGAAGGTAAGTGAGTCGTGGTATTGCTACGCTGCAATTTTTATGATTTCTGTCTTATATGAGCTCTGCGGGCACCTCATTAGCGTATATGAGCCATCAAGAGGCCCGTATTGCCCTTTATTTGTCGACATATTGCCCTGTTTCCGTGCTT
>JAFZPF010000243.1 GCA_017550455.1 Prevotella sp. | reverse complement strand
CGATGATTGAAAAACGGTGACGGAGTCAGTGCGAGGACCTGTCTGAGCGAAGCGAGTCCCGCAGCACAGTTTTTCAGAATCGTAATCTGTTCTGACTCGAAGCGTGCAACGAGCTCTCTCTTGCTTACTTCTCTCTGGCGGAACAGAGAGAAGTAAAGAAAGGGTACAGAGAGAAGTAAAGAAAAGGAACAGAGAGAAGAACATATAATAACATTATTAAAAATATACTCTATATGACAAACAATGAAATCCCCGTATTACTACTCACGGGGTATTTAGGCAGCGGCAAGACAACACTCTTGAACCGCATACTGCAAAACAAACAAGGTATCCGCTTCGCCGTCATCGTCAACGATATCGGTGAAGTGAACATCGATGCCGACCTGATTGAAAAAGGCGGTATCGTCAACCAACAGGACGACAGCCTCGTAGCCCTGCAGAACGGATGTATCTGCTGCACCCTGAAGATGGACCTCGTACAACAGTTGTACGACCTCATCAGCATGAAACGCTTCGACTATATCGTCATCGAAGCCAGTGGCATCTGCGAACCCGCACCTATCGCACAGACCATCTGCTCCATGGCCGACATGGCTCCCGAGGTGATCAAGAACGGACTGCCACGACTCGACTGCATCGTCTCCGTCGTCGATGCACTGCGACTGCAGGACGACTTTGCCGGCGGTGCTGCGCTGCTCAAAGACAACCTCGAAGAGGAGGATATCGAGAACCTCGTCATCCAACAGATAGAGTTCTGTAATATCATCCTCCTCAACAAAGCCTCCGACGTTCCTGCCGATAAGCTCGCACGTATCAAAGAGGTGATACGCGCCCTGCAACCCAAGGCTGCCATCATCCCCTGCGACTATGGTGATGTGCCACTCGAGAAGATCATCCACACAGGGATGTTCGACTTCAACAAGGTTGCTACCTCTGCCGCATGGATACAGGAGATAGAGGGACATGACGATGATGACCATGATGAAGATGACGATCATGAGCATGATGAACACGATGATGACAATCATGAGCATCACCACGAGCACGATGAACATGATCATGACGATGACGATCACGACCATCACCACGATCACGACCATGACCACGACGACGATGATGATGATGAGCATGACCATGAACATCATGAGCACCACCACCATCATCACCATGACGGTGGGGAAGTGGAGGAGTATGGCATCGGTACCTATGTGTATTACCGTCGTGCCCCTATGAACCTCTCCCTCTTTGACGATTTCGTTGCCAGGAGCTGGCCCAAGAATATTATCCGTGCCAAGGGCATCTGTTACTTCGCTGATGAGAAAGATATCTGTTATGTCTTCGAACAGGCAGGGCGACAGTTCTCCATCCGTAATGCCGGACAGTGGTATGCCACCATGCCCAAACGCGAACTACAGGAGTTCATCAAGCAGAACCCCGGGGTGCAGCGCGACTGGGACGAGCAGTATGGCGACCGTATGCAGAAGCTCGTCTTCATCGGACAGAACCTCGACAAACAGGCTATCGCCGAAGCCCTCGACAAATGTCTTGAGGAATAAGTCTAGGGTTTAGAGTTTAGGGTTTAGAGTTTAGAGTTCCCCCGCCCCCGTCCCCGCCCCCAAGGCTGGGGGTGGGGCGTTCGGTTCGTAACGGATCCTTTCCATCAACTCGATAACTCATTTACTCGTCTCCTCGTCTCCTTGTCTACTTGTTTACTCGTCTACTTGTTTACTCGTTTACTTGTCTACTCGTTTACTCGTTTACTCGTTTACTCGTCTCCTCGTCTCCTCGTCTACTCCTCTCACATCATTTTCCTGAAGACAAACATCTCATCATCCTCGCTCCAGTCTTCATTTATTTCCTCTGGTATTGCCGGCCCATGATGATATTTGTTCCAAAACTCCACGATCTGGAATCCGCAGCTGTTGACATAGAAATGAATGTTTCGTTTCTCAAAATAAGGCGTGATCGTTTCCCAGATACGGATCTCCGGATGTAACCTCTCCACGGCCTGCCAGGCAGCCTTCCCAATACCCTTACTGTGGGATTCCGGATTCACGAAAAGCAACTCCAGTTCTCCCTTTCCAGCTTTCTTGTCAATGCTTAACACCACACCGCCCACATGCTCGCCGTTTTGCACGATACGGTATGTCTCGGCATCTTCCCCGTCAATGCTTCGCTCTATCGTACCTCGTGAGATCACCTCCGAACCCTCTTCCGTTCGGTCATCACGCATACCAAATTCTATCTGGGCACCATATCTGAACGCCCATTGATTGTCCTTGATAAACTGTTCCCTGTCATCCTCCTGTAAGGGAGCAAGGGAAATCTCAGGTTTCTTTTCACACATATAATTTACTTTGTTGCAAAATATCCTAATGCTACGGCTGCTATTCCCAACACCACACTGCCAACTACATATAAGAAGAATAAACTGTAGTTGCTCGACTGTAACAAGGTCAGTCCCTCTTTCGAGAATGTTGAAAATGTGGTGAAACCGCCGCAAAAGCCGGTTATAAAGAACATAGAATATGCTGGTGAGATGTTCTGAAAACGACTGGTCACTCCCCATAGGATGCCGATCAACAGACAACCGGCAATATTCACTGCAAACGTCCCCCATGGGAAACCGTTTCCTATATGTCCCATGAAAAGCGATACAAGATAGCGACAGATGCCACCTATACCACTACCTATTCCGATGAAAACAATATCTCTTATCATTTGTTATACTCCGATGGATCCTTCTGATGCTCCGGCTTTGCCCAGAACCGTTCCGCATTCGTGGTGTTGATGCTGTTGTCCCATGTGCCGAAAGGCACAAACCCCGTCGGAATGAGATTGAGCATCCTCCCTCGGTTGGCATCACCAGCCGGATGATCCTCCACACCGTAGGTAAGCTCCTCCTCACACATGAACCAGTAAGTATTCTTCGCCATATACGCATAGTATTGACTGAGCTTATTGCTGCCCTTCCCAAAGCCCGGGTGCATCCACATCTTCTCACCGGCGATATAGTGATCCCTCATCTCTGCCAACGATAACGGCACATCGTTCTCATCACTCACATAATGACCGCCCATGTCGGAATCAATCATCGCCCATTTCCCCAGTTCCGGCAGCCATACCTCATTGACGACATGGCAGTCAGGGTCGTTCCTGTCTTGCGGCAGACATGTGACGAACTTCGGAGTGAGCCCCGCTGCCAGCATCAGCTCAAATGTCAGAATGCTATGGAGACGGCAGTTGAACCCCGGCTCCACCTCGCGCGTGTACTCCCACAGCGCAATGGCGTTCCTGTGCTCAGGTTCCACCTTCTGGTTCGCATGAGGGATGTTCCTCTCCACGAACGAAGCGATGGCCACAGCCTTCTCCCATGTCGGGCTGTCGGCAGTATAGAGCGTGTCCAACTGGAAGTAGTCGCGTATCTTCTTCGCCTGTACGGAATCCTGCACGATGCGCATGGTGAAATCCACCGTGTCAGGACTATATGCCCCTGCCGCTCTCAGACTATCCACACGGGCAGGATATAACAGCTTGTCACCCTCGTGGATGGTTATATACTGACCTGATATCTTCATCCATACCAGCAACATGACGGTGAGGAGACCGATGATGGCAAATAAGCCCCTGATGATTCTATATATCCTTTTCATTCTAAGTTATATTAAATTTCCGATTGTTCTCTCTTCAGCACCTCACTCACGCTGCCCGCAGCAAGGAGCCGTCTCTTCGCCTCCTCCTCATCCAGATGGAGCAGCTCCTGGAGCATCCGCACCCCACGGTCCACCAGCTTGTTGCTGGTCAGTTGCATGTTCACCATACGGTTGTCACGAACACGCCCCATCCGGATCATCAGTGAGGTGGAGATCATGTTCAACACCATTTTCTGTGCCGTGCCGCTCTTCATACGACTCGACCCCGTCACGAACTCCGGACCGACGATCGTCTCTATGGGATAGTCGCAGGCTGCAGCCAACGGCGTGTCGGGATTGCTGGTGATACACCCTGTCAGCAAACCGTTCCTGCGCGCTTCTTTGACAGCCCCTACCACATAGGGTGTGGTGCCTGAGGCAGCGATGCCCACCACCGTATCGTCGGCAGTGGGATGATACGCCATGATATCCCGCCATGCCTGGTCCGCATCGTCTTCTGCCTGTTCCACAGCATGCCGCAAGGCCCTGTCACCCCCGGCGATGATACCCACCACCCATGTGTCGGGCACACCGAAGGTAGGAGGCACCTCACTGGCGTCGAGCACACCCATCCGTCCGCTGGTGCCCGCCCCCACATAGAAGAGACGGCCACCCCGTTGCATCCGCGGCACGATAGCCTCCACCAATGCCGTGATCTGCGGTATCGCCATCTTCACGGCCTGGGCCACCCCCGCATCCTCCTCGTTGATATGCGTCAGCAACTCCGTCACCGTCATCCTCTCGAGATGCCGGTAGTGCGACTCCTGTTCTGTGATCTTCCTGTTCATCCTTATTGACTCACTTTCCCTGCCATCATCAATCGCATGGGGAGCGGTGTCGGTGTCACGGAGATATCCGCTGTGCGCACCTCCTGCTGACGACCGTCGATGTCGAAGGTCACCGTAGCCCCGTCGTTACGCACATCGATGGTGACGGGAGCACCCATCACGATCGGCAGGTTCACATCACCGTGGCCGCCGGGGAATCCGCAGAGCACCGGTATGTGATAGGCGGCGAGCATCTCGTGGAGCATCGCCTCCACGCTCTCGTACGTAAACTCCGTGCCGCAGTCGGTGAACTCCCCGAGGATGATCCCCTTACAACGGTTGAGCACCCCGTTCATCTGGAGGATACGCATCTGTCGGTCGATGTTATGCATCGACTCCTCCACCTCCTCCACGAACAGGATCAGGTCCTTACCCTTCGTGGCGTCAGCCTGAGAACCGATGTTCGGTGCGAATGTACAGAGGTTTCCGCCGACGAGCACACCACTGGCTTTTCCTGTGATGTTCTCCGGGTGTGGCGGCAACACATAACGTGGCACGTTCCCCAGGAGGAGGTCCCGCATCAGCGTGCTTGTCTTGTCGGTGCCCCCTTTGGCTAAGAACGAGCTCATCGTCCCCTGTATGCTCATCACCCCTGCGCGGCTCATCAGTCCGTGCAGTGTCGTGATGTCGCTGAATCCCACGATCCATTTCGGTGCAGCCTTCAGCTCCGTCAGTGTCAGCTCGTCTATCAGCTGTATGGTGCCATAGCCCCCGCGGTTACAGATGATCGCTTTGATGGAAGGGTCGTTGAGGGCCCAACGGATATCGCTGACGCGTTCCGCCACCGTCCCCGCATATCGTCCGTCCACGATCTTCCCCACGTTCGGTCCGATGACCGGCTCCAGGCCCCAGGTGCGCAGCACTGCTGCTGTCTTCTCCACGTTCTCCATGGGTGTGAAGTACGACGGTGATATCAGCGCCACCTTATCGCCCGTTTTCAGGTATTCCGGTTTCGAGCATCTGAGTACCACTGTCTCCTCCTGTGCCGGTGTCGTTGACTCCTCATCATCGCTGCATGCGCTGAGCAGTGTCATGCTTGTGATGGCGAGGATGCCGGCCCCTATCCATTTACATCTTTCCTTCATATCTATATTTTTTAATGATTGTCTGATAGTCAGTCCTCCTTGCGATCTCTTTCCCTTTCTCTGTGGCCAGTCTGTTTGGGTCAGGGATGATATCTACCCGCCACAGGTCCAGTCGGTCAGCGTCGAAGCACGCGTCGATGGTAGGGTCCCCTGTTCTTCTTGTCGTCGTATGCAGGCGGCATGCCTCTTTCAGCAGTTTTATCTCCTCCTCTGTCACCTCTTTCAGATACGTCTCTCGTAATGTCTCTATCCATCGTGCTGCCCGCGGTCCATGAAGAAGATCCGCCCCATTGTCGTTACGGCAGGAGTCATGAAGGTAGGCGAACAGTCCCACCACGCGTGTGTTCACCTCTGGTGTCAGCAGTTTCTGTCCGTTCTCATATACCCTGTCCCAATGCTTGATGCCGTGTAAGGCGCCGAGGGTCCATCGCTCATGCATATATCTGCGTATCTCTTCAATGATCTTCTCCATATCCCTTTTTTGTCAAATCTTTGCAAAAATAATTAATTCTTCCTACTTATGCAAATCTTTGTGGATAAACCTTTTGAGCCCCGCCTTATTTACGTCCTCGCAAGGATGCCTCTACTTGAAAAGTGATGAGACCTTAGATGGTTGGGGGGGAGGTTACTTAATGTCGGCGGTTTCCTTTCCTTTTAATAACACTCCTCGCTATTGAGTGAAAGACGAACATAATAATGATGTCTAAACAAACTATATAATTTATATCAAGATATATACTCAGCCACATGTTTAGAATTATCATTAATACAGACAGCGATATTATCGTTAAAGTTACCTCCCTACAATTCATTCCTGTTTTTAAAAGTTTATGATGTATATGATTCCGATCTGGAAGAAAAGGATTGTGGTGATTGATTATTCTGAGATAGAATACCCTTACAACGTCAAATAATGGTACAATCAAAGAACTGAAAGCTATTAAGTAATAATTATGAATATGATTAGTCTCAGAATCGGTATAATATATTCGTAATAAAAGAAAACTTAGAATCAAACCAAGTGTTAATGTTCCAGTATCACCCATGAAAACTTTATTTCCTTTCATCCGGTTGCCAAAAATATTATAAATACCAAATGGTAAAACTACACCTAACGTAGAAATAGATATCAATACATATATTAATTGTTTTTCTTGTATAAAGATAAACGCAAAGGTGATAAGCGAAACACTCGCCAAACCTGATGCCAGTCCATCCAGGCCATCTATCATATTGAAGGCATTGATAATATATACTACAAGAAAGATGGTAATTGGATATCCGAAGCGTGCTCTTATATGATTGATACCCAATAGTCCGTAACCATCGTGAATCCATAAACCAGCAAGTGTAAGAAGAATTCCACATAAAAACTGCACAAGAAATTTCCATTTGTAAGAAACTCCTACTAGATCGTCTTTTACTCCGAGAATATATAACATACAGCAGCCGCATAACAGGAAAAGGAGTTCTATGAGTACAGATCGTTCAGATATATAGATAATATCATATCCCAAGAAGTAACGTGTTCCCATCAATAAGGCAATAGTTATAGTGATGATGGGGAAGAATATTACACCGCCCAATCTGGGAATTGGTATGGTGTGTATCTTTCTGTCATCGGGCAAATCATACAGATGATGTTTATGCGAGATGACAAGTACATTAGGTAAAACAATAAACCCCATCAGAAGTGAAATGATGAAAGCAAAAAATATAAAATAATAAGCTGGTGCCATAAATTTCCTAAATAAATAATCGTTTCCACCAAGATAATTTCTTTGGTATTGTTGGTTTAATGCTATTATAGTAAAAACAAGTGTTGTTAAGAGTAACGTGCTGATTAACAATATGGTATATTAATCCCCAATCGGGGAGTCCACCAATATTACAATCATCGATAAAATAATCGGCATATATTTTTTTATAATAACCATATTGATAATGGACTTTTTCTTCTGGATAGTTTTTATTAATGGCATAAAATGATACTCCATGTATAAAGCACCAATCAACAGCCTCGTCAAGATATTTTCCTTCTCGTACTGTCCATAATATCAGCTGATGACCATCGTGAATTAGCATTCTCAATGTCTCAGTGGCAAATGGTATCTCTTTACCAATATCCGGATAACGATTTTCCACGATAGTACCATCAAAATCAATAGCAATGATCATACGCATTTCTTTTCATTTGAAAGACAATAATGTCCATACCCTTTATATCCACCGTATCGTCTGTAACCATACGTATTTTTTCTGCTTGATAGGTTGATGCCATTAATGAGTATGCTCATATGTGGTAACTTTTTTTCGGAATTAAGTTCATTAATAAATTCAAAGCTGCTTTTTGGTGTATAGTTTACTCGACAGACATATACAGTGAGGTCACAAACTCTTCCTATTTGTAGAGTATCAGTTACTAATCCTACGGGAGCAGCATCTACAATAATATAGTCGTACTTATGGCGTAGATAAGAAAAAATCTGTTCTAAAGAGTGACGTTCCACCAATTCTGTTGGGTTGGGAGGGATTGGTCCAGATAGAAGTAAGTCTAAATTATCGTGAACATGTGAAGGAACAATCTGTTGTCTTATTTGTTCATCTGTGGGATTGTTTATCATCAAAAGATTCGTTATTCCATTCGTATAAGTATTTATTCCAAATATCTTTGATAATTGTGGCTTGCGTATATCTAAACCAACAATAATTACTTTTTTTCCCAGCAATGCGAAACTCAATGCTGTATTGGCTGCATTAAATGATTTACCCTCGTCTGCAAGTGTTGAGGTGAAAACCAATACTTTTTCATTATCCTTGAGCATAAACTGCAGGTTAGTACGAAGGTAACGGAAACATTCCTCCATCAAGTTATTCTCATTTTCATGCACAACAATGTATGTGTTTTTGTTATACGTTTCTTCAGCAAATGGAATATCAGCAATTATTGGAAGGTCTGTTAGAGATGCTACCATTTCATGATCTTCAATGCGATCACGTAGTAGTTGACGTAAATAGAAAAACAAAGTAGGAATGAACAGTCCTATTACTATTGCCAACGGATAAATCAGAGCGCTTCGTGGTTTGATGATACCGGCAATAGTCGGTTTTTCTATTATTTTTCCTTTGTCAACAGTCGCAGCCAGTGAGATAGAGTTCTCTTCTCTTTTTTGGAGTAGCATCAGATACAGTCCACTTTTTACTTCTTGTTGTCTGCCAATTTGTGTAAGTATGCGTTCTTGTTTAGGTGTTTTTGATATTTCTTGATGATATTGATGATGTTGCTCAACAATAGCATTGCGTTTAATAATAGCCTCGTTTTCTGCTTGTTGAAGAGAACTGCGAATGGAGTTTGATAATTCATACAAATTCTCTGTAAGTGGTGTGATTATCGGACTGTTCTCTGATGCTGTATGTAGCAGTCGGTTTCTTTCCAATACGTTTTTATTGTACTCGTCTACAAGTGTGTTTATGGAGATGTTCTGAAAATTAATTCTAGGAAATATTTTGGTGATATCTGGATCAACAATAATAGTTTCAAGTTCTTTTATGATAGCAATTTGAGTATTTGCTTCTTTTAGTTTTTGTTCGAAAATATCAGCGTTCGCAGACGATTCTCGTGCATCAGTTTTTAATTCGACTAACTGATTATCATGTTTGAAAAGTTCTAAATCACCGTCAGTTTTTCCTAGCTCACTATTGATAATAGCAAGCCTGTCATTGATAAATGCTTCAGTCCTAACAGCAACCTCATTTTTATCTTCGTTAGCCTGAAGGTTATAGCAAATGATTAACTGCTGTAAATAATCGATGGCGCGACTGGGAATCTTATCGTTCATAATGAGCTTGATGACTGATGATCCTTCAGATGTGGGTTCAACAGTCAAATAGCCGGCATACAGATTGGCAATTGTCTGAGGGGAATAGATGGTTGCTTGTATGTTCGTATGTTCTTCCATAATACTTCCGGGTACGGAACTGATAGATATTGTTCCTGCCTTGGTTCGAATATAAATAGGAAGTTTGTCTGTCTTCCTTTCAAAAGAAAAAGGACCTTTGATGGTACGATTTGTGCATGGAACATAATATTTCCCGATGATATGATATTGTCCTTCCTTATAGTTGAGGGTTAATTGAATAGGCTTGGCTAACTCATTTAAATGGTTCTGGTCTAGATCTACTAAAACCGGGTGATTGATATAGAGCGTTTTCCCAAATAATTGTCCTGATTGTTTATATCTTACGTACAGTTTTAAGTTGGATACGGCTCTTTCTGCAATGATACTGGATGTTATAATTTGAGATTCATTCTCTAGGCCATAATTTTGTGAAATCGTACCAAGATTTGTTATATTCTGCAGATTATTCTTTCTATTTCCTTCATCGTCTTTAACAAGTATTTTTGCTATAACACGATAAACAGGTGGGGTATATCGCAGATATAGAAAAGAAATACAGAGACAAACGATTATTGATAACAAAATCCATTGCCAGTATCGGATGATTGTTTTAGACAATAATCGGTAATCTATGAAAGATTCAAAATCCTCCTTGTTATCTTTCGATAGCCTTGCTGTTTTTCCCATAATTATGTTTTTAATAGTTAAACAAAAAAATCATTTCGACGGTGCAAAGATACAAAATATCTACAGATTTTGCAAGGATATCGACGAGTTTTTTCACAGTGTCTAACCGGTTAACAATTTTAATGATTTTTGATTATTCAGCCGGTAACTCGACGGTAACTCGGAATCAGCCAAAACGGTAACTCGGTAACTCGGTAACTCGCCGCTTTTTGCTGTTTGCCGCCTATATGTCCAGATATTAAGATAATTAATATATTTATATAACAGTATTTATTAAAGAGGTACGCGCCTAGAAACTTGTGAAAAATCAAGTGCGAGTTACCGAGTTACCGAGTTACCGGTGGTGAGTAGGGGAACAGATTATTAATGATTGTTAATAAATCTAGGTTATCAGTATGATTTTTGCCTGTTAACGATTTGTTAAAGTTATGGGTAAACCTTGCATCGGCTTGCATTATTTTGTAACTTTGTGTCCGTTAATCTACTATTTGTTCGGTTGCTCATAATCTTATGATACTCAATATGTAAGATTACTCTCTTAAACAATATGTTCGTGTGTGATTATTTGTTATTTTAACCTTGCCTGAAAATGAAAAACGATGAGTTTGTGATACGTGCCTACGGCAGATCAGAACTGGCCCTGCTGTACAGTCCGGACATCAGTGCGATGGCCGCATATAAGCGTCTGTGCCGTTGGATAGCGCATTATCCTGGACTGCAGGAGCAGTTGGAGAGGGTAGGGCACTCGTCGCATTCGCGGCAATATACGCCGATGCAGGTAAAGTTGATTGTAGAGGCGTTGGGGGAACCGTGAGACAATAACCAATAACCAATAACCAATTACCGGAGCAGCGAGCGCAGAGCCATGCTTGCATAGGCTATGCCGAGTCGCGACGGTAATCGCCGAAGGCAATAACCAATAACCTCTTTAACTCCCCTTTGTTCTGGGTTAAGATGGAAAAAAAAGATTGTTTTCTGGGGGTGTATTGGTGGATTTTGGGGTATGTTTTATGCATTTTTTAGTTAACGGACGGTGTTTTTCGGCATCTTTTATACTGTTTTAGCATAGTGAAAGAGGGGTGAAATGTGGTAAAAAT
>JAFZPF010000242.1 GCA_017550455.1 Prevotella sp. | reverse complement strand
TGGATTTGACAGCGGGTAGAAATGGTACGTAAGCACGCGGAGCGTCGGCTGTTTGCTCCTAAATATCAGCGGTCATCAAATTAATTGGCGAAAACAATTACGCTCTCGCTGCTTAATCGAAGTATAGTAGATTTTGAGCTTAATTCCGTCACCAGGTGATGGAACGAGACGTCGCTCAAGGGATGTTGTCCCGAATCTCCTTGAATCAGCGGCGCAGGTAAATCGGGAATAGTTCAGGCAGGCCCCGATGTCTGGATGAGATTCAGGGGATAAGGTTGCGGTTGGTGGCTTGGGTCTTGCCGTAGCACGAAAATCAAAACCAAGATAAGCGTGTAGAAAGCGTATGGTTTCCTCGTTTGGACGAGGGTTCGACTCCCTCCAGCTCCACAATATTAAAGACATTGACAATTGATTTTGCCTTCATCTTTCTCGTAATGATTTGATACACTTCTCGTAACAGAGATGGAGGCAATGCTTTTGCCTTTATAGGCCTTTATAAAGGTAAAACGACTTGTTTTACTTTAGTTTTAATCACCTTTTCGTATAGAAAAGATAGCCTTTTCCAAGGTAAAACGACTTGTTTTACTTTTGTATAGGTTACTATCGACCGGGCTTTTAGGTACTAAAGCTCTTGAATTCTCATGAGAATTGGGAAGTAGAGGTGGTTTATCGGAATACCAGTAGGGATCGACTTATATTGATCCGGTACTTCGGGCAGGGATAAACCCTCCTCCCCAACCAAAAAATAACCCTAAACTAATCATGTCAACCTCATGACAACCTTTGTCAGCCTCCGACAGGTTGCAAAGCCATTACTACAAAGGGTTTTGACAACCTTACAACCTTTTTTTACAAAACAGAATGGTTTGTTTTATGATTTTATGTTAGTTTTTTTTGAGTGTTATGTTTTTTTTAGTAACTTCGCCTTCTGATAAAAGGAAAAAGACATGAGGAAGATTTTATTCGTGATGTTACTGTGGTCGACAAGCATGGTTGCCTTCTCACAGGATGTAAAGATTGAATTCTTTACACCAAGTATCGTGCATGTGGTAAAGGGGCAACCCACGAAGAGTCTTGTTGTTATTGCCAAGCCTCAGCAGGTATCTGTCATACGAAAAGGTAATAATATTTCAAGCAGTGAACTGACTGTGAAAACAGATGGGAAAGGCAACCTGTCGTTTTTTACATCCAAGGGAAAGTTGTTGTTACGGGAGAAGGACTGTGATATTACTCATGCTCGTCAGACGTTCCTGCTTGATAAGGAAGAGGCCGTGTTTGGCTTAGGCACCGTCCAGAATGGAAAGATGAATCGCAGGGGTGAGAAGATACGAATGGAGCAGTCGAATACAGAGGACTACCAGAATGTGTTGCAGTCGATCAAGGGATGGGGTCTTTATTGGGAGAACTATTCCCCGACTGTTTTTGAAGATAATGCCCATGGTATGACCTTTGATTCAGAGGTGGGCGAGGGTATAGACTACTATTTCATGTATGGCGGTTCTGCTGACGGTGTAATTGCCCAGATACGTCAGTTATCCGGTGATGTGCCGATGTTCCCGTTATGGACCTACGGATTCTGGCAGTCTAAGGAGCGTTACAAGAGTGCTGCTGAGACAGAAAGCGTCGTTGACAGTTACCGTGCGTTGCAGGTCCCGCTCGACGGTATTATTCAGGACTGGCAATATTGGGGTTCCAACTATCTGTGGAATGCGATGGATTTCTTGGCAGAAGATTTCAGGGACGGTCCTCAGATGATAAAGAATATTCATAAGAAACATGCGCATTTTATGATCTCCATCTGGGCTAGCTTCGGTCCTCAAACAAAGCAATACCGTGAGTTGGAAGAGAAGGGTCTTCTGTTGCCTATCGAGACTTGGCCACAGAGCGGCATCTCCCATATCTGGCCCCCGATGATGGATTATCCCTCCGGTGTGAAAGTCTATGATGCCTTCAGTCCTGCAGCCCGTGATATCTATTGGAAATATCTGAAGCGGCTTTTCTATGCCGGTACTGACGCATGGTGGATGGATTCCACCGACCCCGATTTCTTCAATCCGAAGGAGAGCGACTATGATCATCAGGTATTTGGTGGAACATGGCGATCGCAGCGTAATGCCTTCCCGCTGGAAACGGTACGAGGTGTATATCAGGCACAGCGTAAGGAGGAGAATGACAAAAGGGTGTTTATCATGACCCGGAGCAGTTTTGCCGGACAGCAGCACTATGGTTCGAACATGTGGAGTGGTGACGTTACCTCTTCGTGGGAAATGCTGCGAAAACAAGTACCTGCAGGACTGAGTTTCTCGTTGACGGGAAATCCCAATTTCAATACTGATATCGGTGGCTTTTTCTGTGGTTCCTATAATACGAAGGGCGGTGGATCAGCTCCCCGCAATCCACAGTATCAAGAGCTATATGTACGATGGATGCAATATGGTTTGTTCTGTCCTGTATTCCGCAGTCATGGGGCGGATGCCCCGAGAGAGATATGGCAATTTGGTAAGAAAGGTGAACCCGTTTATAATGCCATCGAAAAAATGATACGACTGCGCTACCGGTTCATCCCCTATCTCTATAGTGCCGCCTGGCAGGTAACATCGAATAATGGCAGTTATCTCCGTCCGTTATTCAGTGATTTTGCTCAGGATAAGGTGGTGTGGAATATGACGGATGAGTTTATGTTCGGCCGCAATATCCTCGCTGCTCCCATCGTGGATCCTCAATATACGGATGAAAAGATTATTAGAGAAAGAGCTACGGAGGATAAAACGGATGCAAAGGTGAAGAAGGATTATGAAAAGGTGGACTGGAGTGTCGTGAAGACGACGGAAAAGTATCTTCCTAAAGGAACGCTCTGGTACGACTTCTGGACGAATAAATCTTATAGAGGTGGCCAAAAGGTTATTGTTGAGACAACTCTTGACCGTGTGCCGATGTTCGTTCGAGCAGGTAGTATCCTGCCTTTGGGACCGGAAATGCAGTATGTGGGTGAGAAGAGTTCGGATTCTCTTGAACTACGTATCTATCCCGGGGCAGATGGTGACTTCCTGCTTTATGAAGACGAGGGTGATGGTTACAACTATGAGAAAGGTGTTTATTCCACTATCTCATTCAAGTGGGATGATCAGCATCGTACCTTGTCAATCGGTGAACGTCAAGGCAGCTATCCGGGAATGCTCAAGACCAGAACCTTCATTGTTGTCATGCCGGATGGATCCAGCCAATCCGTTAACTATGACGGAAACGGGAAAACCATAAGAATATATTAGTTTTATGATAAGGTAATATAAGGTAAATTGATATGAAAAAGATATTCGTTGTTTTGTTGCTGACTGCCTTGACACTGACGGCGGCGGCACAAGGTTACAAGCAGATCAATGACATCAGTTATACCAAGAAGACTGATGCTTATGCTCAGGAGCGTCTGAAACTGGATGTTTATTATCCGGAAGGAATGAAAGACTGCCCGGTCATCGTGTGGTTTCACGGTGGAGGACTGGAAGGCGGCAAGAAAGAGATACCCAACAAACTGAAGGAGAAAGGGTATGTCGTGGTTGGTGCTAACTACCGTCTGTTGCCGAAGGTTTCGGTGGATGAAACCCTTGATGATGCTGCCGAGGCTGTGGCATGGGTATTCCGTCATGCTGAGGAGTATGGTGGTGATACGCGGAAGATTGTTGTCACGGGCCATTCTGCCGGTGGTTATCTGGCGATGTTGCTATGTCTGAACAAGGCGTGGTTGAATCATTATGCGGTGGATGCGGATGATGTGATGATGTATGTGCCGTTCAGCGGTCAGGCAGTGACGCATTATAATGTGCGTAAGATGAAGGGGTTGCAGCCGTTGCAAGTTACTATCGATGAGTACGCGCCTATCTTTTGGGTACGCAATGATTGTCCGCCGTTGGTACTTATCTGTGGTGACCGTGAATTAGAGTTATACGGTCGTTATGATGAGAACCAGTATCTTGCCCGCATGATGAAGCTGGTGGGGCATGAACAAACCTATCTCTATGAGATTGACGGTCACGGGCATGGTAAGATGGTGGAGCCTGCTTTCCATATCCTTGAGACGCATCTGAACAAGATGTTAGGGAAGAAAGTGAATCCGTGAGAAACAATTAACAATTAACAATAACCATAAAACAATAATTGGGGTATTGTGAGAGGTTAATAACTATATAGTGTAATCTTTTATGGAAATATTCAGTTCATCCTATTTTATCGTTTATCTCATTGCACTCAATGTGGTGACGTTCTTTGTGTATGGTCTTGACAAATTGAAAGCGAAGCGCAGGAAATGGCGGATAAGAGAGGCGTCGTTGTTGCTGTTGGCTGTTCTCGGTGGCAGTATTGGAGCATGGTTGGGCATGAAGGTGTGGGATCATAAGACACAACATAAGAAGTTTAAGTATGGTGTTCCGCTGATTCTATTGTTACAGATCGTGTTGCTGTTACTTTGTTCCTGTGGCAGTAAGCAGCCATTGGTGAGGGCATCGGAGATACAACCGTCTGCTGTGGCAGAGCATTCCCCGTCGGTGTTGCTGGTGATGTATGATCAAGAGATTGGGAAAGAACCTTTGCTAAAGGCAATCAAGAAATACAAGGCAACAATCAAATACGACTATCATCAGATTTCTGGTATGGCGATACAGAAACCTGATGACAAGACACTTGAGGAGACGATGGCTTTTTTCAAGAAGGTGGAAGGTGTGCAGACGGTGGAGTATGATTATGTGCATCGTCTCACGGATCCGGTAAGGCCGCGGCTTGAGACCCGTTGAACATCTTTTCACCGATGATACCCTTCTATATCGCCAGAAAAGAAATATTGGTGGTAAAAGTTACTTTTTTTTATTTTTATCACTGATAATCAGATTTTTATTTTATCTTTGCATGTCTATTACAACAAGATATGCAGTAATATGAGAAGGGCTGACAGAGAGATGGATGCGGCATTTGCCATGGAGGTGTTTGACAAAGCACCCTATATCACGGTGAGTTTTACCCTTCCCAACGGAAAACCTTACGGTGTGCCGTTGTCATTGGCAAGGACAGACGAGAAAACCTTCTATTTCCATGGAGCCATGGAAGGAAGAAAGTTGGATTGTATTGCCGCCAATCCGAATGTAGCCTTATCAGCTGTTACCAAGTGTGCTCCCATGGTAGGGCCGAAAGATAATAGTTTTACCCTACAGTATAAATCAGCGATGGCTGTGGGGGTGGCAGAGGTGGTCACCGACAGACAAGAGAAGATAAAAGGGCTAAGGGCTATTTGTCAGCGTTTCCTCCCTCATCACATGGATGTTTTTGATGAGGCCATCGCCAGGAGCCTGGATCGTACTGCCGTGGTAAGGATTACTTTATCAGACCCTCCGACCGGAAAAAGAAAACAATACGATAACCATGGAGAAGAGATGAAATGGGGGCGTAATTGTTAATAGGAAAAGGATATAACGAAGTACAATGGAAACCCAAATGATGATAGATAAGCGAGCTGAGAATGCTCATCTTGAATTCAAGAAGCTTTATGGGAAATACTATAAAGCGTTGGTTATCCGTGCCTTCCAGTTTGTGTCCGACCGTGCCGTGGCAGAGGATATCGTGCAGGAAGTGTTTGCCAGTATGTGGGAGCGTGACGTGGATATCAAATCAGCGTCAGCCACACATATATATCTTTATAATGGTGTGCGCAACCGTTCGTTCAACTATTTGGAGCATCAGCAGGTAGAGCGTTCGTATATACAGAAGAAAATGCTGGAGATTCCTGAGTATGACATTAACGGCAGTGATGAAGAGTTACGGATCACGGAAGCAATCTTCGACCGTATCTTTACCTATATCGATCAGTTGCCTGAGAAACAGCGTCAGGTAATCAGACTGATGTTGGAAGGAAAGAAGTTTGGTGAGATCGTGCAGGAATTGCAGTTGTCTGCCTCCACGGTGAAGACCCATCGCAAGCGTGCGATGACTTTCTTAAAATCTAAAATGACTGCGAAAGAATACCTGTTGTTTTTGCAGTTCTTCCTTTAAAAGTATCATTTTATTCACTTTTTTTTATTTTTCCTGTCATCTTTTTTGTGATTTGTCTGTCTGAGAATAAAAAAGAAGACAATTATGCATAAACAAGAAATAACGGATATCATTATTCGTTGTCTTTCGGGAGATGCATCGGATGCTGATCAGCAACAGTTAAAAGAATGGTTTGAAGCAGATGAGAAGCATCAGATGTTCTTTGACCGATTGGCAGCTACCCAGGATGTGGATGCACTTTATGATATCCATCATGAGGTGGATGTTGATAAGGCGTGGGAGAGTTTCCTCCAAAATCACAACTATCAGGAGCCCCAGACGAAAAAACGTAATTGGTGGCGATATGCCGCCACGATCCTATTGCTGTTTGTAGCTGGTGGTGGCTTATGGTATTTACAGTACACGAAAGTGGTTCCTCCGGTAATCTCTGAGGAGGTACAGCATGCTATGTATCAGAGTAAGGAGAGTGGCAAGCAGGCGGCAGAAGTAGATGTGCTCAGCGAGGAACTGAATATTATTGATGAGCCGTTCGAAGTAACAGATGTCGTTTTGCAGCCCAAGTCAAAAAAAGATCATTCTTCAGCCTTTACCCTTCAATCTTCTCTTTCCAAGGAGCAACTCCTAACGGCCCGTCGTATCACCACGAAACATGATAAGGAGTTTTGGGTGACTTTGGATGACGGTACCTTGGTGCATCTTAATTACAACACCCGTTTGATTTATCCGGAGAAGTTCGGTAAAGACAATCGTAATGTGATCCTTGAGGGCGAAGCCTATTTCATGGTGGCTAAGGATAAGAGTCGTCAGTTTGTTGTCCATACCCCTCAGGGGGACATCCATGTATATGGTACAGAGTTTAATGTGAAGACCGCCGGTCTTGAAGGAGATGATGCTCTGTCAGAGACAAACATTGTTTTAGTGAAGGGTAGTGTGGGTGTTACCCCGCAGAATGGCAAGGAGCTGATGATGAAGCCCGGCGAACAGTGTAAGATCTCCGATACGCAGTGTGTGGTGGAAAATGTAGATGTAGAGCCTTATGTAGCATGGAACACTGGAACCTTTGTCTTTGAAAACTGTCCGTTGGAAACTGCTCTGAAGGTGCTTTCCCACTGGTATGGATTCAATGTGGTTTATCTGAATGAGGATATTAAGAAAGAGCGTATCACCGGTGATTTCGATAAATATATCAAGCCCAATCAGTTGTTGGATGCTATCAGTAAGTCATCCGGATTGATGATAAGAAGAGAAAATAACACCATATTTATTAAATAACCTAAAAATTATGGAGAGAATGCAGAAAAGCAAAAGCAGAATGCTGTCTGTATTATTATCAATTGTCTTAATGTGCGTGGCTTTCCCCTCGCATGTTCAGGCGCAGAATAATCAGACAGGGAAGAAAGATCTGGTGACTCTCGACATGAAGTCAGCAACCGTCACCCAAGTATTCCGACAGATTAAAGAACAGACGGGATACCACTTTGTGATCAACAGTGATCTTGCCTCCTCATTGCCAAAGGTTAATGTGCAGGTGAAAAACAAGTCAGTGCCTGAGGTACTCGACATTGTCCTGGCTAATCTTGACTGTGCGTATGAGATCAATGGTAACATGATCACTGTGTATAAGAAGTCTGTTCCCAGAACAGTGACTAGTGTACCGGC
>JAFZPF010000241.1 GCA_017550455.1 Prevotella sp. | reverse complement strand
GTTTAAGGTTTAAGGACTACCTGTAGGGGTGTAATGGAATATGACAAAGGGATAAGACTTTCAAAATTATGTTGGCAAAATAATTTTATTTGCATAATTGATATTATTTCATTATCTTTGCAGCAAGAAATAATCATTTAACAAAGAATCATGACCAAGACGAATCCCTTCATTTTAACACCCATGATACCTGATGAGTATTTCTGTGACAGAGGCAAAGAAACCGAATCACTCATCAGAAGCATTACTAATCAGGAAAATGTGGTTATAACATCTCCAAGAAGAATGGGTAAGACCGTGCTTATCTATCATTGCTTCAACCAACCTGTTATCAAAGACAATTACCTGACCGTCTCCATCGACATCCTTCATACCACTACTCTAAGAGAATTGATCATGGAGCTAGGCAGTGCCGTCTTTAAACATATTGCCAAGCGTAACGAACGACTACTGAAACTTTTTACAACAGGTCTGAGATCACTGAGCGGCAGCTTCGGTTACGACCCGATCCAAAACACGCCCACTTTTGACATACGATTGGGGCAGATAACAGCCCCTGAATATACTTTGGATGAGATCTTTGATTATCTGGAACGTGCAGACAAACCCTGTATCGTAGCCATAGATGAGTTTCAACAAATAACCAATTATCCCGAAAAGAACGTGGAGGCTCTTCTCCGTGGAAAGATCCAACGACTTGTAAACACTCATTTTATCTATGCCGGCTCTGAGCGCAGGATTATGAATGAGATGTTCTATTCAAACAAACGACCTTTCTATCAAAGTGCCACGCTCATGCCCTTAGCTCCCATCGAACTTGACAAATATGCCGATTTCGTTACCAGTCATTTCAAACAGGCGAAGAAGGACATACACTTTGACACCATCAAGTCCGTATATGAAATGTTCGATGGTGTCACGCTATACATTCACCGTGTATTCCATGACGCATATATTGAAACGATGTCAGACCAAACCTGTTCGACAGCTGACACCATCCGGATAGCACGTAATATCCTTTTGCAGAACGAGAAGCGGATGCAAGAAATGCTGGCATTCGTCACCGAACAGCAAAAGGAACTCTTATATGCCATTGCAGAAGAAGGTACGGTATCAAGGATCACCTCTTCAGAGTTCGTACGTAAGCATAGTCTAAAGTCAGCCAGCGCTGTGCAGTCGGCCGTCAGGAAGCTTTTGGAATATGAGATTATTACTGAGAATGGCCACCAATATTCCATTGCCGATCCCTTACTAAGAATATGGCTCAAACAAAGGCACGATATTAGTGCATAAGAGAATTAATAGTTAATAGTTGGGCCCCGAAAGGCATCAGGGTTCCCCCAGGGCCTCGACGATGAGGCGTACTTGCAATGGGGTGTACTCCCGCTGATGAGGCCGATGGCCGGCCTGGAGGAGTTGTTCATAAAGGTTGGGATACCGTCTGATCCAACGTTGTAGCTTGTTGTACGCCGACTGTGGCGTGGTGTTGGGGCTATACAGTTGTGCAAGCTCCGTTCGTCCGTAAACACGGCATTGAAAAGAATAGGTGTTTTTCATGATATATTGATTATTGGTTAAACTTAATAGCAACTTTAACGTTAACGATAACGATAACTTCTTTCGGTGAGGGGAGGAATCTGTAACTAACAACCCATTTAAGTTATTGTTACAACAGCAAGATGGTTAGCTGTAAAAGCGTTTCTTAGCGGTTTGACAGACATCTATCAAGTATTTCCGGAGAGTGGACTGCGATAAGTCCTCGACAGCAATGGCGGTATCTCCTCCAACCTGCAGCCATTCTTTTTTGAGTTCATCGTATCCATCCTCATCAATTTTCTTATGTTCCTTCACATCTCGTAGTATGACAAGAGAAGCGATGATAATACGGTCACGGGCTCTCCAGAGTTCACAACCATCAAAGAATCTCTTATAGGATTTGGCACTCATCTTGGCTGTGGTATACACATGTTTCTGATTAAAGCCTAAAGTCTTTTGCATCTTTAGAATAAACCTTTTTAGAGGCTCTCTTAAAGACTTTGAAAGATAATCTTCATTTGACATAATTACACGATTTAAAATTGTCATGCATTGCATTGTGCTGACAATGTGTTTATCATATTTTCTGCAAATATACATCAGGTCGTGAACTTGATTCTTCCCATCATGAGGGAGAAGAAAACAAAGGATAATTTAAACTATTTGTGTTCTTTTAACTTTACATCCGAGAACAGGAAGTCCTTGCATGCAATGGAGCTATTAGTTATTAGATAATAGTTAATAATTAATAGATAATAGATAAAAGTGAAGAGTGAAGAGTGAAGAATAAAGACATGGTGATATAGGGAGGAAGAAGAGGTGGCCTTTTCAAGGTGAAATGGTGACTAAATGAGAGTGAAGAGGTGGCCTTTTCAAGGGGAAAAGGTGACTAAGTAAGGAGGAAGTAATAGGCAAATCAGGCAGAGTTAGTGGTCAAGTCGGGGGAGGATAGGGATAAAAGAACATAAAAAAAGACGGTCGTCTTTCAACGATCGTCTTGAAATAAAAGGCGGGGACAGGCATCCTTCGTGAGCCTGTCCCCGAGAGATCTTCGCAATCACAACAATAATTTACCCTAAACCCTATGCTCTAAACTCTAATTATCGTGCAAACCGAACACAGTGAAACTTGTTTCAATGTTGAGGTGCAGCCGATAATCACGGCGAAGCCGTAAACCCTAAACTATATCATCGACTGAGCAGCAGGGGCAGGCTTTCTGGGGATTGAGGGTGTGATGACCTACGACCAGTGCCTGAGGATAATCCCTCCGCAAGGAGTGGACCAGGGCATGAAGGGAAGCGCGTTGTGCTGCGGTGCGTGTGTCGGCAGGATGCCCACTGGCATCAAGACCGCCCTCGTAACAGATCCCGATGGAGTGTCGGTTGTGGTTCTTACAGTGTGCTCCCACCTGTTCTTCGGGCCTTCCCTTGTGTATCCTGCCATCCCGCGTGATATAGTAATGATAACCGATATCCTTGAAGTGCCGGTGCATGATATGGTCTCTGCGGCATGCTTCGAAACTATAACTACGATCTTCGCGGGTGGCAGAACAGTGGATGATGATGAGTGTTATCTTTCGCATGATAAGCAGCTCATCCAGCGATCAGATGCAGCTCTGAATACCTAAGGTAGTGGCGATAGCACTGAGCACACTGAGTACTATCTGGAGCAGGGTCTTGAGGAATGATTTGGTAATTTTCATATAATTATTTTTTTAAGTTTTCATAGGCGGGGACAGGCACCCTTCGTGAGCCTGTCCCCGAAAGTGGATTATGGATTCTGATCGTCCGGGTTCTCACCGTTGTTGTCATTACCACCATTGTCATCACCACCGTTGTCATCGCCGTCCTCTTTCTTCTTCTTGCCCTCGCTGAGCGTGAGTACATTGATGAACTTCGCCTCCTTACGGATGGTCTTGCTGTCGAGGCCGGCGGTCTTACCTAAGTTGGCACGGAAGCTGACCTTCACACCGATGACATTATCCGTAATGCTGAACGATTCCAGATCAGCAGCTGACTTGTTCCTCAGGGAGAGGTAGAACACACCGAGGTCGCCGAGCCAGATCTTCTTGCTGTCGAGCATCAGCTCCTTCATACAGTCCACCATCTGGATCAACACGCCATGCACGGTGCCGCGGTCATACATACTACCGTGGGAGATGACGTGGTTGATGAAATCCTGGAACGAGAGGGTCTCGGTAGTTACAGCCTTGGCATATACCTTGCCGTCGAGATCGCTGTTCTTACTGTTCTTGATCACTTTTGTACGATAAATTAACTTTGCCATAAAATAAAAAAATTAATAGTTAATAATTAATAGTTAATAATTAGTGGATGAGTGGTCGAGCGGACAAGTTCATTGTCGTTGAGTCGGTACCGTAACTCTATACTCTATACTCTAAACCAGCACTGATTACGAATGCAAAGGTAGTACATCACGAAAGCCCAACTGGTGATTAGTAACCGGTATGGAGTGATTCTGAGTGATTGGGAGTGGTTAAATGAAATAAAAGTCGTACTTTTGTAATCGATCATGCAGATTCTTGGATGGAAACATCTTCTGCAATAATTAGATTTTTGGTATGACAAGAAAACAACTTATTCAACTTTTTGAAGACAGTAAGGTACGTACTGTATGGGACGACCAGGAGGAGAAATGGTATTTCTCAATAGTCGATGTGTGCTGGGTGCTGGTAGATAGTAAAGATTATCAAACGGCGCGTAAATATTGGAATAAACTTAAGGAACGCCTTCGCAAAGAAGGAAATGAGTCGGTGACAAACTGTCACCAACTGAAAATGCGAGCGGCAGACGGGAAGAATTATAAGACTGATGTCGCTGACACCGAACAACTTTTCCGACTGATACAAAGCATCCCATCGCCTAAGGCTGAGCCCTTCAAACAGTGGATGGCTTCAGTTGCAGCTCAACGCATTGATCAGATGCAGGATCCTGAGCTGAACTTTGATCAAGCATATGTCGACTATCGTCGTCTGGGCTATAGTGACAAGTGGATTAACCAGCGGTTGCGCTCTATAGAAGTTCGCAAGGAATTGACCGATGAATGGGATCGTGCTGGCTTAACCGATCAGCAACAGTATGCTTCACTCACCGATATTATCACACGCGGTTGGAGTGGTAAGAGTACTCGTCAGTACAAGCAATTTAAAGGATTGAAGAAAGAAAGTCTACGTGATAACATGACGAATATTGAGTTAGCACTAAATACACTTGCAGAAGCATCTACTACCGAAATCAGCAAGGCCCATAATCCTAAAGGATACACTCAGAGTGCCGATGTGGCTCGTCAAGGTGGAAAGATTGCCGGTGATGCCCGCAAACAACTTGAACAACGTATTGGGCATTCCGTTATATCTCGCGCCAAGGCTGCCGATTTCCTGCCGCCAGCTGATGATGTACAACAAATATCGAATAGCGAAGAAGATCTATAGCGACATTTTCCCCTACATTATTAATTATTATCTATTAATTATTAACTATTAATTCTTCTCATGGCTAATTACGCACTCATTATTGCCGGAGGTTCCGGCACGCGAATGGGACAGAGCATCCCGAAGCAGTTTATCAACATCTATGATAAACCGATACTGATATATACCCTTGAGGGATTCCAGAGGCATCCACTGATAGATGCCATTGAGGTGGTGTGCATCGACGGTTGGCAAGAGGTGCTGCAGGCATACGCCAACCAGTTCGGCATCACGAAAATGAAATGGATCGTAAAGGGAGGAAAGACCGGTCAGGAGTCGATCCGTAACGGGGTGTATAACCTGGAGGGCATCTGCCAGGATGATGACCTGGTGGTCATCCACGACGGTATCCGTCCGATGGTGGATGAGAGTGTGCTGACGGATGTCATCAAGGTGGCGAAGGAGAAAGGTAATGCCGTGACATCGTTGCCTTACAACGAACAGATCTTCGTAATAAACCCTGAAGATCCTTCTACAACACAGAAGTATATCCCCAGGGAGACTTTACGGAGGGTCTCTACGCCGCAGGCCTATCGTTTCGACTTGCTGGACCGTTCCTACCACCGTGCTTTTGCGGAAGAGATCGGTATCTACGGTTCTTCTTATACGAACACGATGATGGTGGAGTTGGGGGAGACGCTGCACTTCGCTGCAGGCTCGGATAAGAATATCAAGCTCACCACGCAGGATGACCTGGAACTGTTTAAAGGGTATCTGAAAAGTCATTTAGGATAAAATTATTCTTTATTATATTAATCTCCACAATTCTTGCTTTTATCGGAAATAAAATGTAACTTTGCATCATTACGAAAAAAGTCGTAACGAAAAAAGTCGTAACATGGAAAATCCCTTTAAATTCGGTACTATCGTCGATGATGAATACTTCACCGATAGAGTAAAAGAAGTAGAGTATATCCGTC
>JAFZPF010000240.1 GCA_017550455.1 Prevotella sp. | reverse complement strand
ATCTTCGCTCCCTCAAAAACAATTCACAGAGGAGCACCTCCGGCTTATGAGGGAAACTGATACATAAAACAAAAAATATGAAAAAGTTATTCATTACAAGCGTCATCCTCCTATTTGCGCTTACAATCTCGGCTCAGTCCTTAAACGGTTCGTGGACGGGCGAGTTGAAGATCGGTCCTACCACTCTACCATTGGTATTGAATATCAGTACGGATGATAAAGGTGTCGCCACCTGCACGATGGACAGTCCTGCACAGGGTGCTAAAGACATCCCCACAAAGATAGATTATATAAGCAACGACTCTCTCGCAGTGAGTGTCACCATGATAGGAGCCTCCTTCCAAGGACGACTGAAAGGGGAAGAGTTGTTTGGAAACTTTTCTCAAAATGGTTTTCAGATACCACTTATCTTAAAGAAAGGAAAAACAGAGGTGCATCGCCCACAGAATCCTTTGCCACCCTATCCCTATACCACAGAGGAGGTTACTTTTACTAATGATGCCGATCATGCTACGCTTGCCGGAACGCTTACCTATCCCGTGGGATATGAGTCGATGAAGAAGAAGGTACCTGTCGTCCTTTTGATCACAGGTAGCGGACAACAAAACCGTGATGAGGAGATCTTCGAACATAAACCGTTCCTCGTTATCGCCGATTATTTGGCTCGGCATGGCATAGCAACCTTGCGTTATGACGACCGTGCAACAGGAGCATCTGTTGGAGGCGAGGTAAGGAATGCCACCACAGTAGATTTCTTCCACGATGCCGTCTCCGGTATTAATTATCTCCGTAACAAAAAGAAGTTCTGTAAGATCGGAGCATTAGGACATAGTGAGGGAGCCAATATTGCCTTCATGTTGGGTAGCAGGAAACTCGCAAGTTTTGTTGTCAGCATGGCAGGTGTTGGGGTGAAAGGTGACGAGGCACTCACCGCACAGGTAAACCGAATCTTGCAACTCAGCGGACAGCCGACTGTTATAACGGTTGAACAATACCGACAGCAACCAGAAGTTATTAATAATCCATGGTTAAGATGGTTTATTGACTATGATCCTCGTGCCGATATTGTATCTACCCAATGTCCTGTTTTCGCCATTAATGGTGACAAAGACTGTCAGGTACTCTCAGACCCCAACCTCAATGGAATTGGAAAAGCCTTGTTTAAAGGTAGGAAAAACCTCACTAAGGAGTATCCTTCCCTGAATCATCTTTTCCAGCATTGTCAGACCGGTTTACCCACAGAATATCACAGTATTGAAGAAACGATATCTCCCGAAGTATTGAAAGATATCGTTGACTGGATTATGACGGTTCAATAATTCAGATTATTTCTCTTCAGAGAGTATCTGACTGATAGCGGTATAAATCTGTTCACCACGAAGGTCACGGCGAAGGATGGTTCCGTCAGGGGCAAAAAGGATTAGATGAGGGATTCCTTTGATATTATATAAGGTACTGGGTATATTCTGCGCATCCAAGATCTGATGCCAAGGCATGTCCAACTGCCTCAGAGCATGTAGTGTCTGCTCCCGTTTATCATTAACAGCGATACTCACAATATCAAAACGATCACCGGCAAAGTCCGTCCACGTCTTTTTCAGATACGGCATCTCTGCCTTGCAAGGTCCGCACCACGATGCCCAGTGGTCTAGCAGAATATATTTGCCTTTGCCTACATAGTCTGACAGACGCACATCGCTACCATCGGGATTTCCACCTTTTATGAGATAGTCAGTGAACATCTTACCAGGCGCAGTTCTGCTTTGCAATCTGATATTCTCGGCATCGCTGCGAAGCAACGAGAAGGTCTGCATCCGTGGTGACATCTCATTATATAGACGCATGAACAAGGTAGTATCACGAAAAGCCATATCGTCTAATGCCAAGGCACCGACGAGGTTATCCTTGTTGATGCTTACTAGAGAATCCGTCAACTGCCCTTGCAGTATACGGTATTTGTCATTGATAGCCTCCCATCGTTGGTTGAATTCATTCAGACTGATAGTTTCTTTTTCTACAGTCAGCACCTTCCGTTCGTTATTTCTCAGAGCATCATAGCTATAGAATCGACGATGGAATTTGTTGTAGGCATCAGCCAAGGGCGTGCCATGTCCTATGCGCTCATCAAGATCTATGGAGGCAACACCCGGTTCCAGAATGTAACTTACCCGAACACGTCCCTGACCGATATAGGCATAGACTGGCTCTGACAGCTTTCCTTTGAATGAGAACCGATTGTCTTTAACTGTCGTAATACCGATAGTATCTTTACTATCAAGATTTATCAGATAAATCTCTGTATCGTCCGCAGTTTTATACATACCGTTGACACGATAGATATCCTTACTGCACGATGCACAGAACACGCTAACGAGGATGGGAAGGATTATATTCTTCATTCTTTATTATATAAAGACAGAGGGCACAAAGGAGACAGCGTAGAGGTTGAGACCTCCGTGTACTCTGTCTTCTCTGTGCTCCCTGTATTACGATTACTGATAGATATTCTGATCGATAACGAAGTCGCTTACCTCAAACTCTGTCTTTGGCAGCGGACAAGCATACTTGTCTGAATTCATCTCTAAGGTGTAAGTCTTCTTCGAACTCTTGTCGATATTCGTCAAAGAGAAACCATAGAACGATTTGGTAAGTGCTCCCACATCATCAAACGAGTCGCTGTTGGAGTTCAGACGACGGATATCCATGAATCTGCGTACGAAAGGCATCTCACGGCGGCGCTCCTCCAGAATTTTCTTAACGGCATCCTCCTTGCTGGTAGCAGATAAGTTGATGACATTGGCCGGAGCATTCTTGTCCATTCGGGCTGCACGAAGTGTATTGACTGTTGTCATAGCTGCTTGTACATTACCCAGACGAGCCTCACACTCAGCCTTGGTCAACAGCATTTCAGCTGTGGTGGGACCTGACGGCAATCTGTCTTTCCACCAGAACACATAACCCATCAGTGGAGTTGAAATCGTGTTGATGAAAGAATAGTTCGGGATGAAGTGGTATTTGTAACGCAAGTCATAAGTCTTGTCATAGAGTGCCAACAATGATTCGCTCGGCATCATCCACCAGTTCTTATCCTCTTGCATACGGAAGTAAGTCATCTCTTTCCACTCAAGCATCCGCTCATTGACATTATTGGCACCTCCCTCATAGGTATATGGGAAGATGATGGTTTCACTCTTGCCATTAATGGTCACGGTAGTAGGAGAATCCATGTTCTTCATCTCTGTGTTATAGTCAACCAGTTGATTATGTGCGCTCAGTGCTGCATTAGCGTAGTTGAGTGCCTTCTCATAGTCGTTCAGATAGAGATAGAAGCGGGCGGCAAAACCATTGACGGCAGCCTTGTTGGCACGTACGGAATTCCAACGGTTGGTATTACCGATTCTTGCAAAAGGCTTTTCTATCTTCAGTGCCTCTTGCAGGTCAGCCTCGATAAAGTCGTACGTTTCTTTCAAAGAAGCACGCTTTACCGACTCACCGAAGTCGGTGGAGGTTTTCAATACAATACCTTGTTTGTTCTCATTGCCTGGAACGAGAGGCACGCAATATACCTGTGCGAGATACCAGCTGCTGATAGCACGGATGAAACGTGCCTCACGCTTGATGTCCTCACGCTCACTGCTAGAAAGACCTGATACCTTATCAGCCTTCTCCAAGATGGTATTGGCGTAGAATATCTTCTGATACTCGTGTTTCCAGTTTGTATCGGTCAGATCAGGAATAATGTTTGTACCCCAAAGCGCATAGCTCAGTGATTCTGTACTATAGCCTTCGCAATCACTTGATCCGGTTATCTCAAACCACTCAGTATCACAGCGCTGATCATCGGAAGCATTGATAAGCCAAGGACTTTGCTCCAGATAATACACGGAATAAGCGTTCAGCATTGCATTCAACTGTTCTCCGGTCTCAACGGTAAGGCTGGTACTTTTCGATGGCTTCACATCCAAATAGTCGTCACAGGCGGTGAAGACTACTGCAGCCAGCAGTATAACGAATATATTGAAATACTTTTTCATTGTATATATAGGATTAGAGGGTTATATTAAATCCGAGGGTATAGGCAGCCACAGGTTTGATAGTGCCGAGTGGGAACTCTGGATCCTCGTCGTATTTGTTAAAGGTGAAAGTATGCAGGTTATTACCTTTCAGATAAATCTTCAAGCCACCGATTCCAATCTTGTCAACGATGGTTCTCGGGAGTGTATAAGCCAAGGTGAGTTCCTGGAATCGTATCAGCGTAGCACTCTCTATACCATAATCCATAAAGCGGGTATAACGTGTCCACCAGTTCATATCACTTGCAACTTCTGATGCGAGGGCATAGTCTGTATAAGGTGCTGCCGCAAATGGAATGTAGGTATCACCATTCTGGGCGATAACGTCTGCCATAGCCTTGTTCGGAAGGATATTGGTACGTATCGGATAGTTGGCGGACAATCTGCGGAACTTATGACCGAACTTACCCGTGAACAGGAATGACAGGTCGAAGTTCTTCCAACTGAAAGTGTTGGAAAGACTGAAGTTCCATGGAGCAACGGATGTTCCTGAGTTGATCATGTAATTGCTCCAGTCACCTGTCTGGCTCTGAACGAGAGCCACCTTCTCATCACCCTGCATGATAGATGGATAATAAGCGGGCTTATCAGCTGTTCCTACATTGATCATTCCACCATATGCATACGACCAAAGGGTGTTGGCATTATAGCCGGCTCTGTATCGTACATCGGCACTAGAACCACTGTCAGACTCTTGACGCCCGCTCAACTCATATCCGGTATATGCAGTACGCAGCATCTTGTCGATCTTGTTCTTGTTATAGGCAATCATCAAAGAGCCTTGCCATCTCACATCACCGAAACGCTGGTAAGTACCCAACTCCAACTCAAAACCTCGGTTAGTCATCTCGGCGGCATTGATCTTATTCGTGGCAGCACCTGTTACAGCAGGCAGACTGATAGTTGCCAACAGGTCGGTACCCTTCTTATTATAGATATCCAACTTAGCAGTAAGTTTTCCGTGGAGGATACTCATGTCGATACCCAAGTCAACGGTTCCGGTCTTCTCCCAACGGAGTGCAGAGTTTCCATAGCTACTGATTGTTGCGGTATAGTCTTGCAAAAGTACATCCTGTGCAGTATTATACTTGATTACCGGTTGTACAGAGGTAGAACGGTCCACATTTCCATTGAAACCATAGGTGAGTCGTACGGCCATCATATCAAGCCATGACCAATCTTTCGCAAAATTCTCTTTAGACAACATCCACTTAGCACCGACACTCCAGAAGGGCGAATAACGATAACTCGGGTCATCAGTAATAAGGTTAGACGCATCGGTACGTGCAGAAGCTGACAGTGTATAT
>JAFZPF010000239.1 GCA_017550455.1 Prevotella sp. | reverse complement strand
TTTCCAATGATAATCTTCATAGACATAAGCTATTCCAACGACCTGTTTCTTATTTTCAAGTGGGGTACCCTGACAATGATAGGTAACATGAACCTTAGAACCTGCTGTTAATTCAGCAGGATCTAAAGTTATTCCTCTTTGCTGGGCAGAGCCAAGCACAGCAAAGGTCAAGACGTATAATGTCAGATAATACCTTATCACATTCATTATTCTACTTCTCGTTTTTCAGAATCTCAATAACAGCTGTAATCTCATCCATCAGTCCACTGGGACTACCACCATAACCTTCTGCACGATATCTGATTCTTCCATTCTTCAGGATAGCTTTCTGAGGAATGCCAGAGGTGCCTTTAAACATATCACTATACACTTTGTTATATCCTTTGCTCTCGGAAGATTTATTCTGATCGTATATCACCTGCATATTGTGGTATTTTCCACGTGCCCATACACGGTCGACAGCACCACCTGGGGTATCCTGTGTCTGTACAAAATAGAATTTCACATGTGGATCATCAGCATATTTATCTACAGCCAGTTGCATACCGGCCAGTGCTGCAATACAAGGTGCACACCAAGTTGCCCAAAAGTCGAGCACCACGATATCATCCTTACTGAAAGAAGCTGAATTGACAGTCCCCTTGGCATTATGCATCTGTAGATTAAACGGAGTAAACGGTTCGTTAACCAATCCTTCACGAACATGTTTCATCATCATCTCCTTAGCCTCAGATGATTTCAGTGAAGATAGATATTCGTCAAAAGACTTTGCTGGCTTTTCTTTCAGAGAATCATAATAGGCATGTAGTTTGTCAACAAGAGCTGGTGTCAACTGTGCAGCGGCCGCAGAACTCTTCAAGGCTTGAATAGTTTCATCATGACGTCCTAGTTTTTCCAAGCTGAGAATATATGCCTGATTACCGGCAGGATAGAGTTTGAAACGCTCACTCCCTTCAATCTTATTCATATAATCGATAGCATCCTGATAACGTTCACTGCGCTGGAATATCTCCGATTGCACACATAGATAATAGTTCAATGTCTTCTGCTGTGTTTCTTTCATCTGTAAGTCAGTCTGTGAACGACCGTAATAATCGATATTCTCGCCCACCTTAGCCTCCATACAATCTATGATCCGCTTACTGATCTCAACATACTCTTTGGGATCTGTCGGGGCTTTCTGTATCAGCCACATAGGTCCATGCATATAAACATCAGCTGCAGTATTGAAGGATCCCTCTTCCATCACTTCCATCATCTTGTCGTACTTCTTGTCTTTATATAGGCTACGCTCAAGAGCTGAGTAGAAATTGGCATAGGGGAATCCTTGTGGGTCAGGATTCTTTAACCACTCCCTGAAAGGATAATTTTTGCGGAACTCATCAGCAGCTTTATAGAAGTCTTCACCCTGTAATCGAGAGAGCTTAGCGGCAGCCTCACGACGATTTAACATGCTGTATGGTTTCACAGCATTAAATGCATTCAGCACGCTGTCTGCTTTCGCTTTATCTTTTAAGTCAAACATATATGTTGACCAGATATTGTACACATCCTCATCGCTCTTATTGGGTTCTGCCTCCAGCACACTAAGAAGATAACGGATACCTCCTTCAGCCTTGTCACCATATTGATGACGGAAGACTGCCTTCATGACATTGAAAAACTTATGTCCTTCTTGGGGATACATCTTCGTCTCTTTATCCAACCACATCATAATGGCTTCATCAGAAATCTCTTGATAAGCTTGAGAGAAATAACCTTGTACACCCATATTCAATGAGGGTTTACGTAATAACCCCCAAGCCAGTTGAGCACCTGGTATTGGTTTTTTCTCTGTATCACCTACCATGTAGATATACCCCTGATTATCATTATTATCTATCGTATCAGGAAACTGTGACAGACTAGCTTGAAACTTAAAAGCAACAAGACCACAGTCGGAAGGGATGTCGAATGTTCCTTTCCAAATATTATCCCCACTATTGTTAAGCAGCACATCACAAAGATGCCACTTGTAATTGTCATAGGTATAGGCAAATCCATAGATATGAGCCTCACCTCCTAAAGGACCACCTTTAGCGTCATATGATACGGTTATTGTTCGTCCGGCAACTAACGGTTCTTCTGACAACGTCAGCCTATTTGTCTGTTGTGCAAAAACAGTTGCTGGCATTAAGAACATCAATGCCGACAACATAAAATATAAACGTTTCATAAAAAGCATAACTTTTTTATTATAACGAAGAGACTGTGTCAATATGATAGATAATAATCAATAAAAATCATTCATTTGACACAGTCTCTTGCATATAGTTTAATTGGCAATAGCCCTCAGATCAAGACCATAATTATTCTTGAAATGATTAATGATGATATTCCACTTGGTATTGATAAGCGGATATTTCAGGTATGTAGCCATGAAATCATCTGTGCAGTTCAAGATCATCGTCATATAATAAGTACGGTCGTTATTCATGATAGTCTCAGTAGTGGAATTACCCCAAGTGCTGTAACCCGATGTATATTTATACAACCAGAAGTTAACACCCGATCCCCATGAATTGGAATAATACTGTGGTAAGAATCCCCTGTTGTAGAAATCTTCCGCATCTAACGTATAGGAATAAGCATTAGGAGTTGCCAAATAGAAACGTGGTTCATTGACATAATCTGTAACATCGAAAAATTCCTGCGGGAATGTCATGATACCCTTAGCGATATAGTAATTGATCAAATCAGAAATCAATGCTACTTTCTCGGTCTTTTTCTCAGCTTCCGTCATCTCATCCAGACGGTTCATACCAGCAATAATAATACTATTTCCATCAGTCATCAGACGATGATTATAGTTTGTCTTCATACTGGATGTGGGATCATAGACAATCAAATTGTAGCAGGAGTCTGCCAAGAATACACGATAAGGTATTCCACCATTTTTGAGAACATCGTCAGAAAGATATTTCAACCAGATATCATTCACATAGTCCAGCATCTTACCTACATTGGCAGGATTTCCAGGAATAACATAGTCGGTACCTCTTGAAGAAGCTTTTCCAGTGTATTTAATCCAGTTAGCATCCTGCTGTGTGAATGAATAGACGAAATAGGAACCGTATTTCTCATACAGTTGTTTGATACGTGCATTATCTGCTGCAGAGGCAGCACCCTGATCTAATTGGTAATCCTCGATAATAGTTATCGGGTCCTCTAAATCTTTATCACTGGTACATGCGATAAAGAAGAAGGAAAACACCAAAGCAGTTATCGTTATATAATAATTCTTCATAACTATATTATTCTTAATTGTTCTTAACTACAGACTGTCTTTCTGACATATTCCTATTTTCACTCTGTTGTAATGAGCGGTTGTTCTCAAGCAGAGCATTAGGAAGCGGAAGCGTATACATAGGATCTTTCTCATTAAGTGTAAAGACATAATGCTGTCCACCCTCATCATAAAGGAATTCATGAGTGATAGCTGGCATACCATAACGACGAAGATCGAACCATCTGTAACCCTCATAGCAGAACTCCTTTCTACGCTCATTGCGAATGGTTTGGAGAAGTTCGTTACCAGAGAGATTTCTGTCTGTATATCCTTTGATTCTCGACTTACAGAAAGTATTCAGGTCGTTCAGAGCATCACCACCCTTGCCTGACAATGCCTCGGCCTCAGCCTTGTTCAGGTAAGCCTCAGCAACACGTATGGTCTGGCATAAAGCAGAATTACCGTAAACCTTTTTGAAAACACCCCAGTTATCGGTCGGAAAACCAAACAAATTGTATCTGATATCATTCATCTGATCGAACAACATAATCAGATCAGTAGCAAAACGACCACATCTGTATGAAGAAGACTCTACACGAGTCCCCGGGCCAAACATCCAAAGCACTTCAGGATTACCATAATCATAAGGATTATATCCGTAAGGCAGAGAATAAGGATCTATCTGAGACATATCAGACAATGACGACTGTTTCAATGCCTTCTTTACCTCAGCAATACACTCATCATACTTATCCATAAAGAGATAAACTCTTGAGAGGATGATATGTATAGCCGGCTGATTGATACGATAGTTACTCTTGACATATTCAAGGGGATCCATCAGTCGGGCTGCTTCTACTAAACCAGGAACAATCAAATCTTCATACACCTCTCTGACAGTAGCACGGGCAATACCCTCATCTGAAAGGTTCGCATTCGTCTTCAGAGGTACACCCAAAGCCTCCTTATTATAATTATAAGGCTCACCGAAAAGATTTACCAACTGGAAATACATCAACGAACGAATAGCCAATGCCTCTGCCTTGACACGGTCTTTATTTTCTTGGTTACCTAAAGCATCATCTATATTATCAAGTACAGCATTACAGCCCATGATCTTCTTATAAAAACCCTTGTAGGCATTCTCAACTGCCTCTACCTTATCACCATAACCGTTCTCATCACACATATATGGTTGCCACTGGTAATAAGCTGCATATTGCAGAGTCTCCATGGAGTTGATAAAAGAGTTAATATAGCCACCAGCATTATTGTCCCAATAAGTACTTTGGAAATCAGGAGCACAATCGTCATCTAACATCGAGATAAACGAGAAGTCAGGATTATAATTATCTGGGTAGGCATTACCAATAAGGAACTCCGAGAAATCCTCTGTTGTCTTAGGTATCACTTCACTCTGTGACTCTTCCTCCAAAAAATCTCCACAAGATGACATCAAGAGGCAGACAACAGTCAACAGGAAAACAACAGGACTTGTCACTCTCTGTTTTAAACCTATAGTATATATATTCTGTTTCATTTTTAAGTTCTTTTTATTCAACATATTAGAATGACATGTTCAGAGAGAAAGTCAGTGATCTGCGCGCAGGCCAGTTAGCTGTTTCAGGATCTCGTCCTTCCCACTTCTTGTCGAAAGCGATAAAGAATGGATTAGTAAGGCTCAAGTCACAATAGATATTCCTCATACCAAGAGATTTAGCCCAAGTGTTTGGCATATTATATTGCACAGACAGTGAACGACAACGAATGAAGTCTGTCTTTGCCACGCGAACAGTCGAATGGTTATATGCCTCATAAATATTATACTGCATATCTGATGATGTATACGAATTATCAATTGTCAGAGGTAATGTGACATTCAGATTATTGGGTCGTCCTTCAGGAATAGATGGAATATCGGTATTCAATTCATCTCCTGGTTGACGCCATCTGTCAGCCATATATCTTGGTAGGTTCTCTTCGGGACGCGGTGCGCCTGATGTTGCGAAATAGCTCGGTAAGTATGTCTTGGCACCGAAAGACATCGCAAAGGTAGCACGTAAATGGAAATTCTTATAACGTAAAGAAGTATTCATACCACCAAAGAGATTAGGCTCTCTTGTTCCGGCTTTAACGAGGAAATCGGTATAATCTTTTGCATTTGTTATATCCAACTTGTTAAAGGTAGGACGTCCTGTCTCATGATCCAGACCGGCAAAGTCGAATGCATAGAAAGTACCGTATTCATCACCCTCTTTAATAAATGTACCATTCAGGTAGTCGGTAAGTGTATTGACACGGTCTTTGCTATCTACGCTGTTCTTCACCTTGCTGGTATTGAAAGAGAGAGACCATGTCCAATCACGTGTTCTGATTGGAGTCACACTGACGATCAGTTCATATCCTTTGTTTCTCATGGTCGTGCCATCGATATATGCTGCATCAACACCATATTCAGCACTTACCTCTCTGGATGCGAGGACATTACTCTTCTTGTTATACATGTTGAAACCAGCACTTAAACGGCCATTAAAGAATGAGAAGTCAACACCTAAGTTCCAGTCTTTGGTCTTCTCCCAGCCCAAATCTGGATATGGTAAGGAAACCAATGACAGATAGTACTGATGATAATAGGTATGTAATCCACCGTCCTTGGCAATCAGATAAGGTGATACGGCTGAGACAGCATTTCCTCGCCATCCATAAGCAAACGAGATGTCAAACATATCATACCAGTCGCGTGCCCACTCCATGAAATGTTCTTCTCCGATACGCCACTTTGCACCTAAGGAGAAGGATGGGTTAAAACGCTTATTCTCATCCTGTCCAAAACGGTTTGATGCATCCATACGAGCGTTCATATTCAGCACATAACGGTTATCATAACTATATACTGCTGTGAAATACTCACTTAAGGTGTTGGATTTTGTATTGGTCACATTTGAACCGGCTCTCATATTTTCAGCCAGATCGGTAAGACTCCGATAGCCTGTTACATTATCGAGTGTAGCTAACGACGGAACAGTAGCAAATGTCTCACCACGGTATTTCAGATATCCATAACGGAGGTTAGTTTCACCATCCACCTTATTGGAAGTAACCTGTGCTCCAAGATTCAGTGTCACAGAGTGCTTATCAGCGAACAACTTATTGAAGACCAAAGCACCGCGGAAAGAGTAGTTGATAGTGCTGTTGTTCTGCATATTCAACAATCCTCCATAAGGCAGGATACTGGAAGCTTCTTCACGAGAGTTAACCGGAGCTTCACCATATTCATAACCACGAATTGAAGAGATATAATTAGAATATTCTGTTGCCCACGACTTGATGTTACTGTTTGCCATTGAGAAGGATCCACTTCCCTGGAATTGCAGACAATCTAAAATATTCCACTTCAGATTCAATGCTCCTTGGAAGGTCTTACCGATATTTTTACTACCAGTATTGTCTATCTCATTCAGAATATTGTAATTATAATAATACCTATTAGCATACGAATAACTTGTATTACCGTATTTATCATGATAGAAATAGGTCCCGTCATCATTATAGGCAGCAATACTACGGGTAGTATTCATGGCATACTCATAAGGACTGACACCATAAGCGAAGTCAGTTGTCTTACGGAAACTACCGTTCATCATCAGGTCGATAACAAGTTTCTTACTGACACGGAATGTGGTATTCGAACTGGCAGTGAAACTAAACATGTCATTACCTTTCGCCTCACCAGTTGTATTGTTTACACCTAAAGAGATACGGCTGGACACCGTATTGGTACTGGCAGAAAGACTGATATTGTGATTCGTACTGAAAGCGGTTCTAAAAAGCAGGTCAAACCAGTCAGTGTTCATCATTTCCAGTTTTCTGAACTCCTGCTCAAACTCCTGACGTGTAATCTTCTTATCTCTTAGTTGTGAGATGAGTCCTGCATAACTGATGTTCAACACGTCATTCGTATACTGATTTCTGTCTTGCCACATTTCCTGTTGGAACTGCATATACTCCTGAGAGTTCATCATATCATACAAGCCATAACTGGGTCTTTCAGTCAAGGTCATATTACCATTATAATTAACACTCAGACCACTACCCTGCTTGGCTTTTTTCGTGGTGATGACAATGACACCATTTGAAGCCTGTGATCCATAAATAGCTGTAGCAGAAGCATCCTTCAATACTGTGATCGTCTCAATGTCAGCAGGGTTCAGCCAAGAGATTGCATTTCCTGCAGTCTCTGTCAATTCATCCATATTACTGGAAAGAGGACTGGCATCGTTGGGTATAGGGGTCGGATTGGTCTGTATCACATCATCAACAACCCAGAGAGGCTCTTGATTACCAAGGATGGTACTGGTACCACGAATACGGATCTTTGGTGTTCCACCCACCTTACCTGTAGTATTGATTACCGACATACCGGGAATAATACCCTGTAGCATCTGATCTATCGTAGCCTCACTGGCTATTTTTATATCATCAGCCCTTACTTGTGTCACAGCACCCACATACTCACCTCTCTTATATGTACCATATCCTGTTACAATCACATCGTCGATCATATTGTCTGAGACCATGGATATAGTACCATCTTTGGCAGCAACAGTAGCTGTCTTCATACCCAAATAGGAAATTTGCAGCTTGTCATTGTCAGCAACACCGTCAATAGTAAAACGGCCGTTGGCATCTGCTACGGCAACAAGGTTTTTACCAACCACCTGTATCGTAGCACCCATCAACGGTTCACCGTTATCATCAACCACCTGACCGGTAACCTTTTTACCGCCTCCTTGTTTGTTAACAGACTTTGTGTCTGGTGTGATGTAGATGTAATTCTTGTCAACAGAATACTTGAGAGGTAGCCCACTGATCAGGTTACGAACAACAACATTAATGTCTTTGTCATTAATGTTTTTCGTGACTCTGAAACGGTTCAGGTCATCATTAGTGAACATGAACTTGTAGTTGGAGTTCTTTTCAATCATTCGCAACACTTTAGGTAGTGGCTCATTCTGAACATTAACCACGATTGCTTTTGATTGAGCATAGGTTTCCTGTCCCACAAAAAGACATAGCAGAAGTATGAACAACTGCAGAAACCAGAGTTTTCTTACTGTTTTTTTCATATCATTCTCATCAGTGATTAGTAATATTTGCTTACTAGACGAGAAGGATAAGAAATCGGGCACTGAATAATAAAAAAAATTGAAAAAAGGGCTTACTTAAAGTAAACCCTTTTACATTGTATTAATCGATAAAGATTGTATTGTTGTTAACCGTGGCATGAACCTTCTGAAGCATATTCAATTGTTCTACGATCTTCTGGATACTGCAGTCACGCTCACAGAAGAAATGCATCTTGATTTTACAAAAATCAGGATTACGAAATACAATATTCACATTATACCAACTACCTATTTGCTTCATCATTTTCTCCAGAGGCTCATCATCAAAGAAGAAATAACCGTCTTTCCAATAGCTGTACAGATCTGTATCTACCTCTTTAATATTAAAGGCTGAGCTGTTCGCTTCAAAGACTGCTTGCATACCGGGTGTCAAAGTAATATCATTGTTATTCCCTTTTGAATATACAGAAACCTTACCTTTTACCAGCGTTATTTCGCAGTTGTCAGTTTCATGAACTTGGGTATCTGTGTTCTTCTTCATGCGGATATTAAACTCCGTACCCAACACACGTGTATAAATATCTCCAGATTTAACGATGAATGGATGGGTGGCATCAGGAGAAATCATGAAATAAGCTTCTCCATCCAACTGAACCTCACGGCTACTGCCTGCAAAACGTGTAGGATAAACCAGTCTGCTACCTGCATTGAGCCATACTGTAGAACCATCTGACAGCAAGATTCTGAATGTCTTCCCTTCTGGTATCGTCACAGTATGTGATTCAATAATATTGCTGTTCAACTGGTTATAGGCAATCGTCAGTTCATCAGTCTGCGACACCTCACTACCGAGTTTCGAGATATTCTGTTTATTAAAAACGACACTGTTGCCTTGGTCTGATGTAATGACGATGTCTCTTGCAGCATCATTGGCCTTGTATACCACATATTTACCAGAGAATTCATCATTCGTCTGTTTCTGTCTGTTCCACGTAAAGACAAACGCCAACAACAGAACAGCTGCCGCTGCTGTAATATATTTAATGTATGGCTTTAGAACAAATCGTCTGGCAGTAGTATCATTGAGTTGCAGGCGCTGCCATTCCATATTAGGATCTGGAACATGTGCATTATTTTTGTCTATAGCTTTCTTGATAGCAAATAGGTCTTTTGTGTCTTTCATACAAGAATCATCCTGAAGAAGGCGGACGATCTCCTCATCCGTCAGCTCCTCAGACTGCTCCATAAGTTTGAGCGCATCTTCCATCTCCGACAATTCAATGTCAGAGATGTCCAACGATTCTTCTATGTTTACTTTATCATTCATTTCGATACTTTTATTAATAGACGATTAAGGTAAATAATAGGGCACTAATAAATTAAATAAAATTTGAATTATTATTTGAAAGAACTTCTTTTCGAATATGAGAGAGTGCAGCCATAATTAATTTCTTCACGTAACTCGTACTTATATTTAACTCATCTGCTACATCACGATATTTCATTTTCTGGAAATAACACATCTCAAGAACCTTCCGAGGCAACTCTGGTAATGTTTCAATAGAATGATAGATAGCATCCAGACGTTCATCATCCTCATTATATTGCTCGAATGATTCAGAAGTGACTGCTTTATAAAAATCGATATATTTCTTCTTAACCTGTTCTCTTCGCAAATGGTCCAGACATTTGTTCCTTACAGTATGGTACATATAGGCTTTCCATTCATCCACCGATCCTTGACGGTATCTCTCCCAGACAAGTTGAGTGCACTCACTTACCATATCACGGCTCAGTTCCTCGTCAGACAACAAGTGGTAAGCCGTGAAATAGAAAAACGAATAATTCTCTTTAAAGAATGATTCGAAAGCTTTTATGACTGCCTTCTCATCTCTCATCAACAACTATCTTTCATGAGATACTTATTAACCCTAAACTCTAAACCCTAAACTCTAAACT
>JAFZPF010000003.1 GCA_017550455.1 Prevotella sp. | reverse complement strand
GTATAACAGAAAACGACGGTCTTTCTTCACATTCCACTCCTCACCGGTGCCATAACCATCATAGTCTAACTGCAGCATGGCTGAGTGATCCTCAAAGTATTTATCCGCATAGAAGCCGATACGCCAATCATCGGCATCATAGTCAAGACGTAATAACCAACTGCCGAGATGATTACCTGCCACATTCAGATAGGTATCCTCCCCAACCTCATCACCACCAGGTATCAGAGAGTGCCACATGCCTTTGAACCCTTTCTCACCATGAAGCACCTCCATGCCGTCAGCAGTAGGGCGATAAGCCGTGCCGCCAAAGAAAGAAGCCATCTCCAAACCCATCGTCAATGACCATGGGCAGAACACTTCATCGTTAGCAATCTTCAGATAACCGGCCTTACTATGATACATCACATCATCAGCGTGTTTCTGGTTGTCTCCCACAAAAGTATGCTGCCAGTTGTCATCTGTCATCTTGCCATAAGCCACATGACCTTTCACATGCAGCCAACCGTTGGTATAAGGAATTGTGAAATAGTTAATACCCAAACGAATCTGTGGCACAGGACGGGCATTCATGCCGAGTGTCTGATTACCACTAGACAAGGTATCATTCTTCAACTCCTGTGACCATTCCTTACTACCTACCGTCAGCATGGCTTTTAGCCAACGGGCCTCAACATAAGCCTGTTGGATAACAACATTGCTGGTATAATGGTAAGGTGCCACTACATCGACGGCATAGCCAAGACCCCATTTTCGCTCAGCATCCTCATTGATACTACGCATCAGAGCACCTCTGACATAGCCATTGGTCTTTTCCATAGAACTCAGTCCGTGCTTATTCGCATTCAACCACAACGGAGTGCGGTCAGCGGAAACACTGCCCTGCATCTCTATCTGATAGTTTAAGCCTTCCAACGGCTTGAGCCAATCATGATTTTGGGCACTTGCCTTCGTAAACAAAAGCACCATCATCATGATGAAGATGATTTTTCTTATATGCATCTTTTTCTTCACTGTTATAATAAACGAGAAATCTTATCGTTTAGTATAACATGAAAATCAAAATAATAGGATTCGTTTTGTAGTCGTTTCCGCTTCCATTTACTTTCTTTCTCGATGCTTTATCGGTAATCCTACTAAAAAACATAAAAAGATTTTGAAGAGCAATCACTTTTATTTACTTTTGCGACGAAAATAACACAAACGTAATGAAAAAAGTAGCATTAATAACGGGTATAACAGGGCAAGACGGATCCTATCTTGCTGAGTTTCTGATTGACAAAGGATATGAGGTGCACGGACTGATGCGCAGATCATCTTCCTTCAATACTGGAAGAATAGAACATCTGTATCTGGATGAATGGGTACGTGACATGAAAAAAACACGACTGGTGAACCTTCACTGGGCTGATATGACCGACTCCTCCTCACTGATACGTGTCATCGGTGAGATCAGACCGACTGAGATATATAACCTCGCTGCACAAAGTCATGTAAAAGTGAGTTTCGATGTGCCGGAATACACAGCAGATACGGATGCCATCGGGGTACTCCGATTATTAGAGGCCGTACGCATCTGTGGCCTAGACAAACAATGTAGGATTTACCAGGCATCCACCTCTGAGTTATTTGGTAAGGTACAGGAGGTGCCCCAGAAAGAGACAACGCCCTTTTATCCCCGCAGCCCGTACGGTGTTGCCAAACTCTATGGTTATTGGATCATCAAGAACTACCGTGAGAGTTATGGGATGTTCTGTTGTAACGGAATCCTTTTTAATCATGAGAGTGAGCGGCGCGGAGAGACATTCGTCACCAGGAAGATCACACTGGCAGCAGCACGCATCGCACAGAAAATGCAAGATAAGTTGTACTTAGGCAACCTTGATGCGTTACGCGATTGGGGATATGCCAAAGACTATGTGGAATGTATGTGGCTCATTCTGCAACAGCAGCAACCTGATGACTTTGTGATCGCTACAGGTGAGTATCACACCGTGAGGGACTTCGCAACATTGGCTTTCCATTATGCTGGCATAGAGATAGAATGGAAAGGAAACGGATTAGAGGAGCAGGGCATTGACAAAGCTACAGGTAAGGTCCTTATTGAGGTTGATCCAAAATACTTCCGACCTGCAGAAGTCGAACAGTTGTTAGGTGACCCATCAAAAGCGAAGGAACGTTTAGGATGGAACCCAAGAAAGACTTCTTTTGAACAATTGGTAAAGATCATGGTGGATTATGACTTGCATTATGTCACATCCCATGAGAATAACAGATAATGATCAAAAAGCATCATGGGAGAGATACTGAACAAAGAGACGAAAATCTATGTTGCCGGTCACCGAGGATTGGTGGGGTCGGCCATCTGGAAGAACCTTCAGGCAAGGGGATTCAACCATCTGATCGGGCGGACACACCGAGAACTGGATCTCTTAGATCCTGTTGCCGTCCGCCAGTTTTTTGATGAAGAGCAACCGGAAGCTGTCGTCTTGGCAGCTGCTCACGTAGGAGGAATCATGGCCAACCTCTGTTACCGTGCCGACTTTATTTACCAGAATCTGCAGATCCAGCAGAATGTGATCGGTGAGAGTTGGAGACATCATGTAAAGAAGCTTTTATTCCTCGGATCCACCTGCATCTACCCACGTATGGCTCCTCAGCCGATGAGTGAGGAAGTGCTGCTCACATCGCCGCTGGAATATACCAATGAACCGTATGCCATTGCTAAGATAGCGGGACTAAAACTATGCGAGAGTCTCAGTATACAATACGGATGTAACTATATTGCCGTCATGCCCACCAACCTCTATGGTCCAAATGACAACTTCCACTTGGAGAACAGTCATGTCCTTCCTGCCATGATCCGTAAGATATACCTCGGAAAATGTCTTTATACTCACGACTGGGACTCCATACGTCGCGACTTGAAGAGACGTCCCGTATCTACTCCTTCCGGTGAAGTGGCTGATGAACAATCATCTGAAGATCTGATTTGCAGAGTATTGGCACATTACGGCATCACTTCCGATACAGTCACCCTATGGGGTACGGGCAGTCCACTTCGAGAGTTTTTGTGGAGTGAGGAGATGGCTGATGCCTGTGTACATATCCTTCTGCATGTCGATTTCAAAGATACCTATTCCCACACGGCATCCTCTGCAGGGAACGCTATGCAAGAGATACGTAACTGCCATATAAATATTGGTACGGGGGAGGAACATTCCATCGGTGAGACAGCAGATATGATCGTCAGGGAGATCGGCTATCAAGGGGTTATCCAATGGGATAAATCCAAACCTGACGGGACACCAAGGAAGTTGACTGATGTCACGAAACTACACCAACTCGGATGGCATCACCGTGTGTCATTGCAGGAGGGAATACATCGGTTGTATCAGTGGTATCTCACTGAAGAAGGATTCAGATAAGCTATCTGATGGTTACACGGATCTTCTGCTGCCGGAAAGCAAAGAGGTTATCCAGAAGAGCAGGATCACCAGCGTTCACAGAATAATTCTTCTGTGAACGTTTCTGTGCTATAGGTAGGGTGAAACGGATAACAGAACGATCAGCATTATAGACATACTTTACCGGTTCGTTCTTCTCGTTGAGCAGATACAGACTGTCAGCAGGCGTCACTCCCAGCCACTGACGGATCTCCCCGACGGGTACCTCAACGGTTTTATTTGTCAACGTGTTATCCCCTTCGTTATGTATCAGGATATTCACCGTACTGCTACTCGTACATGCAGTAAGGACTGACATCAGTCCAAACACAGCTAAAAGATGGGATAGAAAAGTTCTCATAGTTTCTGTTTATTCATATTCTTTGATACTTTGTATGCCGGCACTCGACAGACAGACACGGTATCGGCGATACAGTTTATTATGTTTATCTCTCAGACGAAAGACAAAATTAAGGTAATACACCTTGCTGCCCGGCACCACTTCCAACTGTCCGTTACCTTTGTTGACACACAGAGGAACCTGTGGATTATCCATCTTACGCATATACTCCGAGAGATTGTAACGAATAATGTCATTCACCCCTTGCAAAGGATAAGCAGACATCTTACTTACCACTTTCCTGTTCAGATGGATCTTTTTACGATAAAAGACTATCTGCTCCTCAGTACCTCGTCCGAGCACCAAGGGAGAATGACGGTTGCGTATCTTCAGTGAATGGGGATTGGTTTTTTCGGAAGTAAGAAAAGCCACACCCTCCTTACACCATCCCAGTTTCATATCATCCACATTGATATTGATACGGTATTCAAAGATCTTACTGCTCAAGCGGTTCGCGAAATAGTTACGCACCAACTCCTTGATACGGTCTTTGAACATATAGCTGATGACCAAAGCCATGAAGAAGGGGAGCGTAAAATTGCCATACGTCTGCTGAAAAGCAAAAGACACCACCGTGGCAAAGACCATCGACAATCCTGCTGCCAGACTGAAAACCACCTGTTCGAGAAATACGGCATTACGTCTTTTATGGGTGGGAAGATACAGATGACTCTCGATATATTTCTTCAGTTGTCCGGCATGATGCACAAACTCCGCATTGTTATCCGCACTGTTCTGTTGTGGCAGCATATAACCATGTTCCCGGGAATAGGCCGTATTCTCATCCAACAAGACACTCACCGTCGGCAAGATCTTTTCGTAAACGGCCGCCCGCTCCTGACGGATCCGGGTAAGCATCTTATAAAGATGTTGCTCGGTGACATTGGCCAGGAACTCATCGCCATAGGTGAAATACACCAGTAAAGACTCATCCAGATGTTCCTGCTGCAGATACTTCAGCAGACTCCTGTAGTTGTCTTGGATCTGCCGGATATGATTGACGGCTTGCATCACGAGGATGCCCATTCTGTTATCTTCTACTGTCAAGAGATATTTACAGGTGTCACGCAGACTACTTTTGTAGATGGAGGCATACGACTTGATCTCCTTCTCATATTCCTCCTGATGATGCTTTGTCGGTTGTGAAACGATTGTCTTGCAAGCTTTCTCCAACAACTGATAAGGCAGTTCTGCGGAGTGAGCCAACATCTCAAGTGGGTAAACAGGAGTTTTCAACCTCATGTATGAGAGCATGTCACGGTAAAAATTCTCACGGGGATAGGTATGTCGGTTCACATCAAGAGCCTCAGGGATATATATCCATGTGCTCATCTCGAAATCACTGTACTCAGTACCTTCCGGCACCTGATAACCGATCTTGAACTCGAGTGTGTTCCTGTCGTGTATCTTAGAACTTATTCCTATCATGCTTTCATCCATCAAGTTAAAACTCCTGTCACCGTCGCAATCATTTAAAATACACCATTGGTGTATCCAAGCCACCTCAATACGGTCTGACCCCACAGAATAATCATCAGCCAACTGATGAACATCATGGTGATACCAAACTTAAAGGTATCGCTCCAACTGTATTGATTCGTGGTATAGAGCAAGGCCGCCGGCTTACTGTTAAACGGCAGCACATAGACATGTCCCACAAGCATAGCTACCGGGAAGGCAAGACTCATAATCGGATAACCGTTCTTCTGTGCCACACCGATAGCGATAGGTACGAAAATCAGCGTTAGCATGGTCTTCGACTGGAAAACCAGTGAGAAGAGCAGCATACCGGCGGTCAGGATAAAGTAAAGTACCCAGAAAGGTGTTTCCTGAGTAATACCCAGACTGCTGAACAAACCGTCGATCATCGTCCCCGGCAATCCGGTAGCATCCAAACCTGCACCTAAAGTATATGCTCCTGCAGAGAAGAGCAACAGATGCCAAGGGATATCCACATCATTCCACTTCACCACGCCGATACCGGGCAACAAAGCCACCACAGCACCCATGAAGGCTACGGCTGTCTGGTTGATGCCATGCTGTTTGTCGGTAGCCCATAGGATAAGCACGCAGACAAAGATAGCCACTGCTTTCCACTCGTCAGCACGCATCTTACCCAACTTATTCAACTCCTCACGTAAGCGTTCCATACCACCGGGAATCTGAGGCACCTGTTCTTCTTTCTTCATCGGGAAGATAATCTTTACACCGACAAACCAACCGATAAAGATCAGGATGATGTTCATCGGGAAAGCGGCAGCAAACCAGTCTTGATAACTGAACGAGCCCCATCCCATAGCTCCGGCAATCAGTGCACCTGCCAACAGTGTTGCTCCGGATCCCGTCAAGAAAGCATTGGCACCCAGATTGATCTGGAAGAGATTCTGCAAAATAAGGTTCCTACCGAAATTATTACGGTTCTCACCACCTGTAGCCCCATAGATAGCTGCCACCACCATAAAGATTGGCAAGAGGATGGCTGCCTTTGCCGTGGTGGCAGAGATAAACGCCGACAATACCACGTTGATGACGATGAAACTGAGGATGATACCACTTGCATTCTTACCGAACTTCAGTACGAACCACAAGGCAAAACGTTTGGCAACCTGCGTCTTGACAAGCATACTTGCCAGGATAAACGACAGGATATTGAGCCACATCACAGGATGACCCAACTGAGCATAAGCGGTCTTATCTGTCGTGATACCCGTGAGTACGATGCCGAGGATCACCATCAATGAGGTGAGGTAGTTGGGTATCGCCTCCGTTATCCATAGGATAATGGCTGCCACGAAGATTGCCAGCATTGCGTAGTT
>JAFZPF010000238.1 GCA_017550455.1 Prevotella sp. | reverse complement strand
CTTCTCTTAACGGTTTATTTTATCCTATGTTTGATCATCACAAGGTCAGGACATAGGAAACAGAACGAAATGCTAATGTGTTCACTCGTCGTTTACACGTTCTTCATCACTTTTCGTGATTCCTCCCTTTGGTCCGACACACAGGGATATATCATTGGTTTCAAGTACCATACAAAGGATCTCTTCCACTTCTCATTCCATGACAGCATTGCCGGTTATACAGAGTTTGGGTTTTATTTGATTGGCGTCATCGTGAAGACGTTTACTACCCATGAGCGTATCTACTTGTTGGTGGTGGGCGCCTTGAGCATGTTCATTCTTTATAAAGACATCCGTCGATATGCTGTTTTTCCACTCATCGTGCTTTGTCTTTATCTTGCCCGATTTGGGTTCGGCAGACATTTCGTACAAATAAGGGCAGGCATCGCTATTCTGATCGTCATATGGGCTTTGCGTTATATCACCTATAGACAACCATGGCGATACCTTATGGCAATTATCGTCGCCTCATTTTTCCATATCAGTGCATTCATCGCCCTGCCCACCTATTTTCTTAATAGTATCCCACTGAAGAAAAAACATGTAGTTGAAATTCTTGTTACAACACTCGTTTTTACATCTATTTATTCCGTACAAATAAATAAAAAAGTAACAGCATGGTCGATGGATACTAAACTTGCTTTGTCGTACACTGATAACAGACAAACAATGAAAAGCACCGTACAAGGCCTTCATAATCCCATGATAATCTATCAATCGGCCCTTCTCCTGATTCTTACCTTTAATGAGAAGAGACTAGGAGAGTTATCACCTCATTACATAACCTTCCGTAATGGCTATTTATATTCCACTGTCTGGCTTATCATTTTATCTTCTTTTCACGTATTGTCAGCACGTGGCTCAACAATCACAGCTACCTATGAATGTTTCTTCCTACCTTTCTTCATAAGGATGTTTAAGAAGCAAGACCGATTTATCCCCTATATGGCCTTATATCTCTATGCAATAATCTGGATAACCATTAATATCAATAAATAATATGAATATACTATTTATAGCAAACGGACTTAGTTCAGGGGGCAGTGAGAGAGTTCTCTCTACTCTGGTAAACCAACTGGTAACACACAGCCATTATAATATAAATGTAATATGTGTTAACGGGAGAGAGTCCTTCTACCCTATTGATAACCGAGTAAATGTAATCTTTCTTGATAAAGAAAAACATACACATAATCTGTTTGGGAAAATGCTCTGGATACGTTCCTTTGCACAAAAGAAGGGTATTGACGTAGTGATATCATTTATCGTAAAAGTATATGGCTTCGCTATTTTCAGCCTGTTGGGAAGTGGCATTCCCATCATTACCTCTGAACGTAATGATCCACGTTCTTTTGATTATCTGTCGCGTTGGATTATGCGTATTTTCCTTCCGTTCAGTAATCATCATGTCGTACAGACGAAAAGCATTAAAAACTTTTATCCTCAATTTATACAAATTAAAACAACTGTAATTGCCAATCCTGTGAACCCTATCATGTTATCACAACCATCTGTCGAAAAGAAAGATGTCATTATCAGCGTAGGTCGATTGGTTTCTCAAAAGAACCATCGGATGATGATAGAGAGTTTCGCTGCTATTGCCAACAGGCATCCATCCTATAAATTAGTGATATATGGAGAAGGCCCTTTACGCGAAAGACTGCAACAACAAGTTAATCAGTTAAGGATGGATGAAAGAATCAAGCTTCCAGGTAAGACAAAGGAAATTGTAAAATACCTGAATGAAGCTCGTATCTTTTGTATGTCTAGCACTCACGAAGGGATGAGTAATGCTTTGATTGAAGCATTGTGCATAGGGCTACCAATTGTAACTACCAATGTCTCTGGTGTTGACGAATTTATTATTAATGAAGAGAATGGATTGGTGGTCAATGCGAATGATACCTCATCGTATACGAGAGCTCTTGATAGGCTTATAAACGATGAGTGTCTCCAACAGCGGTTTAGCATGAATAACAGGAAAAAAGCATCTTTATTCAATCTATTAACAATTACAAAACAATGGGAAACAATCATACAGAAAAGCATGAAGAACAATTAAAACTGTCTGTTCTTATGGCAGTTTGTCAGCAAGACAGGAGCGATTATCTTGACCGTGCATTAAACAGCGTGTGGTATGAACAGACGTATCGTCCCGAACAGATTATTCTGATAGAGGATGGTCCTCTCGATGAATCGTTACAGAGTGTTATATCACAATGGAAAGCAAAAGTGGGTGATGTTCTCCATCTTTGTCGTATCCAAAAGCATCAAGGATTGACAAAATGTCTGAATATCGGTCTTCGACAAATACATACTCCACTTGTTGCTCGAATGGATAGTGATGATATCTCTTCGCCCTTTCGTTTTGAACGACAAGTGAGGTATCTGCAATTACATCCCGAAATAGATGTGGTAGGGGGTGCCATACGAGAGTTCGATAACAGGTGTGAATGTCTCACCATACGTCATTATCCACTAACACATGAGAAAGCCGTACGCTACCTTTTGCGTGCCAGTCCGGTATCTCACCCCGCGGTGATGATGCGAATGAGGATATTCCGTGGTGGTTTATCGTATGATGAACGTTTTGCCACCAGTCAGGATATTGCCTTATGGTTTGCTGTGGTTTCAAGGGGATTCCGTTTTGGTAATCTTGATGAGGTAGTGCTTAGTTATCGCAGGGAAGATACCTTTTATAGAAGACGTTCGAAGGCTAAGGCCCGTAATGAATGTCTCATTTATCTGAGAGGTATCTATCACCTCAAGGGGATCTTTTCGTTTGCTTATCTGTATCCTTTGGCTCGCTACTGCTTTCGACTGCTTCCACTATGCTTTATCAAAAGAATATATAACAGTGGGTTAAGGGACTATGTATTAAAACAATAATCATTAAATTGAAGACTATGGAAAAATTACGCTGTATGTACCAACGAGTATTTGGGAAAAATGATCCGGAGAGTGAGTTGTTTGCTCCTTACCGCGTTTGTCCGCTGGGTGCTCATGTGGATCATCAACATGGATTAGTCACCGGCTTTGCTATTGATAAAGGGATTCGTTTTGTCTTCTCGCCAACCTCATCAGGCGAGATAGATGTGGTATCACTTAATTTTGAAGGACGAGTAAAATTTAATCTCCATTATCCTATCGATACGAAATGTCATCATTGGGGAGATTATCTAAAGGCGGCAGTGAGTGCCTTGCAACAAGATTATCACTTAGAGAGAGGTATACGAGCAGTGGTGAGAGGAGAACTGCCTATTGGCGGTCTTTCGTCAAGTGCTGCTCTCCTCTGCGGTTTCGTGGTTTGTCTCTCGTTGGCTAATGGGTTGTCATTGGACAAAAGGCAGGTGATTCATTATGCTAGTTTGGCTGAACGTCAATATATCGGGCTGAACAACGGAGTGTTGGATCAGAGTTGTGTAATGCTGTGTCAGAAAAACAAGTTATTGTTTATGGATACGGCAACGACAACTTATCAAACTCTCTCTTTTGGCGCCAAAAGGAATATGAGTTCTATGATCACGGCCATCGGCAATCAACTGCCTTTTAAGATCGGTATATTCTTTTCAGGGGTTACTCGCAGACTGGTAAACACGAACTACAATCAACGTGTGGATGAATGTCATTCTGTGGTATGGATGATCCAGACTTTAGAACAGAGACCGAAAACATCAACGGAAAACACCTTTCTCAGGGATATTCCCAAAGAATTGTTTATGAAGTGGTATAATCGCCTACCTCCATCTTTGTCACGACGGGCACAGCATTTCTATGGAGAGTGCCAACGTGTGGTAGATGCAACCAACTGTTGGGAGCGAGGGGATATCACAGCTTTCGGGAAACTGATGGATGAGAGTTGTAACAGTTCGATACATCTGTATGAGTGTGGCTCGGCAGAACTAACGGCCCTTTGGGCCATCAGTAGACAGTGTGACGGCATTTACGGCGGACGCTTTGCAGGTGCTGGTTTTAAAGGTGCTTACATTGCATTGGTGGATCCTCTTTATGAGAAGGAGATACGTAATATGGTTACAGCACATTATCTCAAGCGTTTTCCGGAACATGCCGATACCTTCCGCATCTTCTTCTGTGATGTAGCTGAAGGCATGATGCCTGATCAACAAACTTTTTATCTTCAAGAATATGGTATCGATAATACTAGCGGCAGGATATGCCACAAGGATGTTTCCACTAACAGCAAATTTCCCGAAACCATTGCTGCCATGGGGGCATGAGACCATCATCGGCAGACTGATGGATGACATAGACTCTATAGGTGGCATCAAAAAACATGTAATCGTAACAAACCATCGATACATCGATTATTTTACGGAATGGTACGAACAGCAACAGTTCGTTCATCCTGTAAAGCTGATTGACGATGGCAGTTTGTGTAATGAGAATCGTTTAGGTGCTGTAGGCGACTTGTTATTGGCCATCCGCCGCTGTCAGATAGACGATGATATCCTCGTGATGGCAGCAGACAATATCTTGAGTGGTTCTCTTCAAGGGTTTGTCGATTATTTTGTAGAAAGAGATTCATCGGTCATCATGTACTACCGGGAGGACGACCTGTCAAAGTTGCAGAAGACGGGGGTAATCGTAAAAGATACTGATGACCGGGTTATTAGGATGGTAGAAAAACCGCAGATACCACTTAGTCCTTGGGCAATACCTCCTTTTTATATTTATGCAAAAAAGGACTTGTGGTTGATCAGTCGTTATGTTGAGGAGTATCATGATACAGATGCTCCAGGAGCCTTGGCTTGTTATATGTCAGCCCATACAAACATACACGCGTGGAAGATGACGATGAAACGAGTGGATGTAGGGAATAAGGAAACATATCTTTCATTAAGACAAAGGACAGATGAGGAAAAAAGGAGATGAACAGTTGTTTACAACATTATTACGGTCTGCTCTATGGGGAACCCCCGTCAACATCACTGCTATTTGTAATGAGCAATGCAAAGAGGTGATAATGATAGCAAGGAAACAACGAATGGAGGCAATGATCGGAGAGGTATTGTTCAGACAACAGGTGAAGTTGGACAGACAGCTGGTTGTTCATTTGTTGAGTATAGTCAAGGCCACTCAGCAGCAAAATTACAAGATGAACCGGTTATTGACGACATTTACGGAGGGTTTATTTATGCATGGGATCCGCTATCATGTCGTAAAAGGACAAGCGATGGGGTCTTATTATCCCTCTCCGCTGATGCGTACTCCTGGCGATATCGACATCTTCTTTCCTAAGGAATCATACGTTGCGGCTGTGGCGTTGGCAGAAAAACAAGGGATGACAATGTGTAAAGGGAACGAAAGAGGAAAACATAAAGTGTTGGTAAAAGAGGGAGTTGTGTTCGAACTGCACTGGCGGCTCCTTATACCCGCCTTTCCTTGGCATCGTAGAGAGTGGGATTCGATAATAGATAAGTGCAGTCAACAAGAGAAAAGTGTGATAATCAACAACTGTTGTGTCAGCACCTTACCATTGATATATCATATAATGTATGTCTTCATGCATCTTATTTACCATCTTATAACTAGCGGTGTGGGATTACGACAGTTGTGTGACGTGGCTTTATTGTTAAAACGCGGTGACGAGGAAGGTGTCGACTGGCAGAAACTTATCAGGACTGTTGAGGCTTTAGGATACCTCAAAGCATTCCGTGCGGTTTTAGCTTGTTGTAATAAGTCATTAGGGTTGGCAGTAGCGTTACCAGTAATATTACAAGATAGTGATTATCGATGGGGTGCGCGTATCTATCATAGGATGATGAAAGGAGGAAATTTCGGTTTAGGGCTGCGGAGGATACAATCAGCGGGATTGTTACATCGTTTGGAAACTGCGTGGATAGTGTGGGGAAATATGATGCGATTCGGATGGTTGGTTTTGGGTAAATGAAATATTATAATAAAAAGGAAAATCCCCTCCCCCCCACACTTCGGGGACACATACCTCTTCGTGTGCCGTCCCTGGAGGGGGTGTGTGGCGGAAGGTGGTATCTGTCCCCGGAAGGAAGGAGTGCCGGCGCCTCAGGGGTGCCAGCCTCCGATGATTAGTCGTTGAGCTTTGCCTTGATGAACTCGCGGTTCAGGCGTGCGATATTAGAGATGCTCTCGTTCTTCGGGCACTCAGCCTCGCAGGCGCGGGTGTTGGTGCAGTTGCCGAAGCCGAGCTCTTCCATCTTCATGACCATGGCCTTGGCACGCTTGGCTGCCTCGGGACGTCCCTGCGGCAGGAGGGCGAGCTGGCTGACCTTGGAGGATACGAAGAGCATGGCGGAGCCGTTCTTACATGCTGCCACGCAGCAGCCGCAACCGATGCAGCTGGCGGCATCCATAGCCTCGTCGGCATTCTCCTTGGGAATGAGGATGGCATTGGCATCCTGTGCCTGTCCGGTGCGGATGGTGTTGTAACCACCGGCAGCGATGATCTTATCAAAGGCGTTACGATCGACCATACAGTCTTTGATCACTGGGAAGGCTGCTGAACGCCATGGCTCTACGGTGATGACGTCGCCATCCTTGAAACGACGCATGTAAAGCTGACAGGTGGTAGCGCCGGTAGCGGGGCCGTGGGGATGACCGTTGATATACAATGAGCACATACCACAGATACCCTCGCGACAGTCGTGGTCGAAGACGAAGGGCTCCTTGCCTTCGTTGATGAGCTCCTCGTTGAGGATGTCGAGCATCTCCAGGAAGGAGGTATCGTCGGGGATGTCGTGCATCTCACGGGTATCGAAATGACCTTTCTCCTTAGGACCGTTCTGTCGCCAGAACTTTATTGTAAATGATATATTCTTTGCCATGATATTTGGTTGTTTGGGGAATTCGTCGTTTTGTCGTTTAGGAAAGAGAGAATGTAACTAATCCTGTACAGGCATTCTTTTCTTTACTGTCCGGATCAAAGCGTTTAACTGCTTCCACACAGAGGTAATAAACTCAGATGATTCATCGAACTCTTTCTGACTAATATATCCTAAATTGAAACTTAGCATCAACTGTGTTTCTATCTCAGATAATGAACCAGAAGATATACGTAAGAAATGAAGTTTCTCCTTGTCTGTACCTCTTGCATATCCTTCAGCGATATTGGATGGAACTGATATAGCAGCACGACGCATCTGCGATACTAATCCAAAGATCTCGTCTTTGGGGAAAGCCTTGGTCATCAAATATATTAATGTTACCATCTCTATGCTTGACTGCCAAACACGCAAATCTTTATGCGTCTCCATCCTAATAACTCTAAACGACTAAACGACCAATATCCTAATTTACTAAATTAATTCTTATAATTACGGGTTTGTACCTTAATTGCCTCATACTCGAGTGGTTCTTTGATGAGTACAGGAGCAGTATCATCATTGCCCTGGTACTCCCAACAACCTACATAGAAGAAGTTCTCATCATCACGCTTAGCCTCGCCTTCCTCTGTCTGGTACTCCTCACGGAAGTGACCACCGCACGACTCGTTGCGTGAGAGGGCGTCGTTGGCTACAAGCTCACCCATAAGGATGAAGTCGCGGAGATGGATAGCTTTGTCGAGCTCGATGTTCAAGCCTTCCTTGGTGCCTGGGATGAACAGATCGGTGTTGAACACCTCACGGATCTTCTTGAGCTTCTTAAGGCCTTCACGGAGTCCCTCAGCGGTACGTCCCATACCTACATGCTCCCACATGATGTGTCCGAGCTCCTTATGGATGGAGTCGACGGAGCGCTTGCCGTGGATATTCATCAGTCGGTCGATCTCTGCCTGTACGCCCTTCTCTGCCTCTTCGAACTCGGGCAGGTCGGTGGATACATGCGGCCAGATCTCCTGGTCGGCAAGGTAGTTCTGTATGGTGTATGGCAATACGAAATAACCGTCGGCGAGTCCCTGCATCAGTGCGGAGGCACCGAGGCGGTTAGCACCGTGGTCGGAGAAGTTACACTCACCGATGGCGAAGAGTCCGGGGATGGTGGTCATCAGTTCGTAGTCAACCCATATACCTCCCATGGTATAGTGTACGGCGGGGAAGATCATCATCGGGTTGTAGTACTTCACGCCGTTGATCTCGTTGGCGAGCTCACCGGGGTTCACGTCGGTGATCTCCTCGTACATGTCGAAGAGGTTACCGTAGCGCTGGAGTACGATGTCGATGCCGAGGCGCTCGATACTCTCGGAGAAGTCGAGGAATACAGCGAGACCGGTGTTGTTAACACCGAAGCCTTTGTCGCAACGCTCCTTAGCGGCGCGGGAGGCGACGTCACGCGGTACGAGGTTACCGAAGGCGGGATAGCGGCGCTCGAGGTAGTAGTCACGGTCTTCCTCAGGGATGTCGGAGCCTTTCTTCGTTCCTGCCTGCAGTGCCTTGGCATCCTCGAGTTTCTTCGGTACCCAGATACGTCCGTCGTTACGCAGTGACTCAGACATCAGCGTCAGCTTACTCTGCTTGTCACCATGTACGGGGATACAGGTGGGGTGGATCTGCACGTAGGATGGGTTGGCCATCACGGCACCCTTACGGTAGCACTGGATGGCAGCGGTGCAGTTACAGCCCATGGCATTGGTAGAGAGGAAGTAAGCATTGCCATAACCACCGGTGCCGATGACGACAGCATTGGCGCTGAAGCGCTCGAGCTTACCGGTAACGAGGTTCTTGGCGATGATACCACGTGCGCGACCGTTGACGATCACCACGTCTTCCATCTCATAACGGGTGTAGAGCTTCACCTTCTTGGCATTCACCTGACACATCAGTGAGGAGTATGCACCGAGGAGGAGCTGCTGACCGGTCTGTCCCTTAGCATAGAACGTACGGGATACCTGTGCACCACCGAACGAACGGTTGGCGAGCATACCGCCATACTCACGGGCGAAGGGAACACCCTGTGCCACACACTGGTCGATAATATTGTTGGACACCTCTGCCAGACGATACACATTGGCTTCGCGGGCACGGTAGTCACCACCCTTCACGGTGTCGTAGAACAGACGGTACACAGAGTCACCATCGTTCTGATAGCACTTGGCGGCATTGATACCTCCCTGGGCAGCGATGGAGTGTGCACGACGGGGAGAGTCCTGGATACAGAAATTCAATACGTTGAAGCCCATCTCACCGAGTGAGGCTGCTGCGGATGCACCGGCCAGACCGGTACCTACCACGATCACGTCGAGCTTCAGTTTGTTCTTCGGGTTTACCAAACGCTGATGAGCCTTATACTCCTTCCATTTCTCAGCTACCGGTCCTTCAGGTATTCTAGAATTTAATACTTTTGTCATAGTGTTTCATTCTTAAAGTTTACATTCATAAAAGATGATTAGGCAGCACAGCTACCAGCGCACAGACTGGGGGCGCAACCGAAGGCAAAGGCCAGCACAACGATGAGGAACAGAGCCATGAGGATCGTTACATAGATAATACCGATGTACTGCCAGCGCTTCTGCCAGATCTTACCACTCCAGCCAAGGGTGTGCAGAGCACTCCAGAAACCATGAGAGAGATGGAACCAGATAGCCACGAGCCAGATGATGTAGAGCACTACGAACACGGGGTTCTTGAAGGTCTCCACGATCCAACCGAAACCATCGGTGGGAGAAAGTGCTGTTTCCATGCCTACAATCTCTGCAAACATCATGTTGTACCAGAAATTGAACAGGTGGAGCAACAGTCCGAGCAAGATGATGATACCCAGCACGAGCATGTTCTGAGATGCCCAGGACACCTCACTTCTTCTCTCTGTCACATCATACCGCTCTGTACCACGGGCCTTTCTGTTCTGCATGGTGAGCCAGAAAGCAAAGACAATGTGAACGACGGCCAGGAATGCCAGACCTAAAGTAGCCACAAGAGCATACCAGTTGGCACCCAACAGTTCACAAATCGTGTTATACGCCTCACCAGAGAAGAGGGCCACGACGTTCATACAGCAGTGGAACGTCAGGAACAAAATGAGGCAGATGCCGGTAACCGACATTACCACTTTTCGTCCGATAGATGAATTGATTAACCACATAAATGATTGAAATTAGATTATTTAATTGATAATAATGTTATTTCCTCGGTAGTAGCATTGCTTCCTTTAAGAAGATTGCATGCGCATGAATAGTTGACCTACTCGCATAGGTTATGTAAAGGATTTTTGTACCTGGAAGGTACAGCAACCTATATTATTTTGCAAATATAACATTATTTTGCGAAACTCCCAACTTTTCTTGTACTATTTTTACGAAAATTAAAGTTTGGGGCGGAACAGGTGGAAGTGAAGAGTGAAGAATTTTAAGACAATAACCATTAAACAATAACCAATAACATTGGACAATCAATTTTCACTCGTTTGTCAGTTTGGTATAGCTTATGCAAGCATAGCTCTGCACTCGCTTAACCGCATAATTATCAATTTGTTGCGCAGCAACATCCCCTCTCCCAGCCTCTCCCCATAGGCATGGGGCGAGGCGTTCGATTCGTAACGCAACTGCATCTAGTTATTGCAACCAGTTATCAATTGTCAATTATCAATTATCAATTTGTTGCGAAGCAACATGCCCCTCTCCCAACCTCTCCCCATAGGCATGGGGCGAGGTGTTCG
>JAFZPF010000031.1 GCA_017550455.1 Prevotella sp. | reverse complement strand
CAACTGAAATACATGACGACGACCGTACAGATAGGGGAGGAGCGTTTTCTGTTGATGAAAGGTGCACCAGAGATTGTCACCACCTGTTGTGAGATCTCTGATGAGACACGTGAGCAGGTCAACAGACAGTTGCGGCAGTATCAGGAAAAGGCTATGCGTACGCTTGCTTTTGCCTGGAAGAAGTTGACAGATGAAGACCAGGAACAGCTTACTAATCTCCACCTGCAGGCTATCTGTGCTATCAGCGATCCTGTAAGGAGCGATGTGCCAGATGCTGTGCACCGTTGCCAGCAGGCGGGGATCGAGGTGAAGATGGTTACCGGTGACCATTCCGGCACAGCCAAGGAGATCGGTCGCCAGATAGGTATATGGGATGAGGAGACACCTGACGAAGCCCTTATCACGGGTGCAGATTTCGCTGCTTTGTCGGATGAAGAAGCGTTGCAACGTGTTCTTACCATCCGTATCATCAGCAGGGCACGACCGGCAGACAAACAGCGGTTCGTGCAGTTGTTACAACAGCGGCAGCAGGTGGTGGCCGTGACGGGTGACGGCACTAACGATGCACCGGCCCTCCATCATGCGCACGTAGGCCTGTCGTTGGGCAGTGGTACCAGTGTGGCGAAGGAAGCCAGCGATATCACCTTGTTGGACGACTCGTTCAGGAGTATCACCGATGCGGTGATGTGGGGGCGCTCCCTCTACAAAAACATCCAGCGTTTCCTCTTCTTCCAACTCGTGGTGAACGTGACGGCATTGCTCTTGGTATTGGGCGGTTCACTGTTAGGAACAGAACTGCCGTTGACGGTGACGCAGATCCTATGGATCAACCTGATTATGGATACTTTCGCGGCCATGGCCTTGGCATCGCTGGCACCTTCCAGGGAGGTGATGCGTGAACGACCGAGATCCACCGACAGTTTCATCATCTCCAAAGGAATGGGTTGGGGTATCCTCCTGATAGGCGGACTGTTCTTTGTCATCATGTTCAGTCTCTTGGTTTATTTCCTCCATGATGATGCGGAGTTTGGGGTTCACTATCATGAGATGACGATATTCTTTACTATCTTCGTGATGTTGCAGTTCTGGAATCTCTTTAATGCGAAGACACTGGGTTCTTCACAGAGTGCTTTCCGTAAGTTGTGGCGTGAACGTGGATTCTTGTTTGTCTTGGCATTGATCCTTGTAGGACAGGTACTCATCGTGCAGTTTGGCGGTAAGATGTTCCGCACGGATGGTATGTCATGGCATGAGTGGGTGATGGTAATTGGCTCGACGGCGTTTATCGTGGTGTTGGGTGAGTTGTACAGATTTATAAAACGTAGAATATGCAGGGCATAAAAAATATTGTGTTTGACTGGGGCGGCGTCTTGATCAATCTGGATAAAGTCCGTTGTGTAGAGGCTTTTGACAAGATAGGTGCGCATAATATCTCTTCATATGTGGATGAGTGTCGCCAGGAGGATCTCTTCCATGACCTGGAGATCGGCAGGATCACCGTACCGGAGTTTTGCGATGAGGTACGTCGCCAATGTCCCGGATGTGTGGCCACCGATGAGGAGATCTGTTGGGCTTGGGGAGAACTACTGACGGGTATTCCAGAATATCGTGTTGAGAAGCTCCGTTCTTTGCAATCCCGATACCGCTTATTCCTGTTGAGTAACACCAATGTGATCCATTGGGAACCTTATGTGCATCGTCTGGAGGGATGTTTTGATAAGATGTTTCTCTCTTACGAGATGCATATGGTAAAACCCGATGCAGAAATCTTTCAGGAGGTATTACGACAAACAGGTATCCGTGCGGAAGAGACACTTTACTTAGATGACTCAGCGAATAACTGTGCTGGAGCTGCAGCATTAGGTATTCATACACACCATGTGAAGGAGGGGGATGACTGGCTCTCACTGCCTTTTTAACGAAATGAATGAATGATGAAGACCATATACTTAACTCAGGAAGTGCATCTTACCACCCCTTGTGTTGCTACGATAGGGTTCTTTGATGGCGTGCATCGCGGACATCAGTTCCTGATTGATCAACTGGTGCGGATTGCGAAGGAACGTGGGTGGGCCTCGGTGCTCATCACTTTCAACAGGCATCCCCGTCAGGTGTTGAAGAAAGACTTCCAACCGAAGTTGCTGACTACCTTCGAGGAGAAGTTACAGTTGCTCTCCGAGACGGGTGTTGACAACTGTGTGGTATTACCTTTCTCCGAACAGATGGCCGCTTTGTCAGCGTACGATTTTATGAAGACTATCCTCCGTGAGCAGTTGAATGTACGATTCTTGTATGTGGGATATGATCATCGTTTCGGTAATTCGCGTACAGAAGGTTATGAGGATTATGTGCGATATGGAAAGGAATTAGGTATAGAGGTGGTGCAGTCGGTGGTTTATCCCTGGAATGACATCAATATCAGTTCTTCGGTAGTGCGTCGCTTCATCCAGGAGGGAGAGATAGAAAAAGCCGTGACGTGTCTTGGGCACCCTTATTCGTTGACCGGACATGTGGTTGCCGGTGAACAACAAGGGAGGAAGATCGGTTTCCCTACAGCTAATATCCTGTTGGATAATACCGACAAGCTCATCCCTGCTGATGGCGTCTATGCTGTGCAGGTGCATGTGGAGGATAATCCGACGGTTTATCCCGGCATGATGAATATCGGTATGCGTCCCACCTTCGGAGGGGATCATCAAACCATCGAAGTACATCTCTTTCATTTCTCAGAAGATCTTTACGGCAAACAACTGACGATTGTGGTGAAGAGGAGGTTGAGAGACGAACAGCGTTTTTCTTCTCCGGAGGCCCTTCGGGAACAACTGGAGAAAGATGAGGAACAGATTATAGAACAATTTGAACAGGAGCAATGAAAAAAGCAATTCTTTATCTGATAGAGTTTTTGGCGATACAGTTTATTGTGGGGGCTGTGATACAAGGCGTGTATTCCTTGGTAAAGGGAGGTATCCCTGCAGATGCAGCAACACCGTTGATGATCATCAGTACGATAGTGGCTAATCTGGTGATTATCATCCTCTTCCTATGGACCCAATGGACACCGGTATCACTGAATTATTCGAAGACACATCCCTGGGGTGTGGCCTTTTGGACGGTATTAGCCGCTCTGGGGGCTATCATTCCTTCGGTATGGTTTCAGGAGTTACTCCCAGAATTGCCTAATCTGGTTGCCGATGACCTTAGTGATATGATCAATCACCCTGGCGGTTATCTTGCTATTGCCATTGCTGCCCCTGTGGCAGAGGAAATCGTCTTCCGTGGCGCTATCCTACGTGCTTTGCTCAATAGTTTCAAGCATCCGTGGGTGGCTATCACCCTCTCTGCTTTGTTCTTTGCTGTCGGTCATCTGAACCCTGCCCAGATGCCCCATGCTTTCCTGATCGGTTTGCTCTTGGGTTGGATGTACTACCGTACAGGCAGTATCCTGCCGGGTATTCTCTTTCATCTGGTGAATAACACGGTGGCATATGTTCTCGAACGGATATATCCCGGCTCTGAAGATCTCACCCTCAAGAATTACTTTGGTGGTGATGAGCAGGCGGTTATCATGAGCGTGATCTTCTCACTGTTGATACTCCTGCCCTCGATCTTCCAGTTGAATATTTGGATGAGAAAGGGGAGAAAGTAATAAAAAATGGAAGGGGTGCCCTTTTGCACCCCTTTTCCGTTAGTATGTTATGAAAAAATTTTGAGAGAATTGAAACTTCACAGTTTCCTTTTGTGTTTTATTAAACATGATTGTTTTATAGAGAAAGCATAGAAATATATCTACTTGATGATGGTGTTGACCATTGGTGATCCGGTCTTCTGCAGACTGTCCACCTTAATGGTGTCACCTAAGGCAACCGACGGACCCTCATTCACCTGCTGATACCCTGCAAGGTTAGTAGCATCGGGCTCTTTCGGATCGAAGGCTTTCTGAGCAGCATTACCCAAGGTAAGGATGATAGCTACAATAGCGGCAGCCCGGAAGAGCGGCATCAGGCGGTTGGTGAGACGAATGGTCTTTGCCTTTACCGGTTCTTTTTCGTCGATCATCTCCAAGATCTTCTCATCGAAGTCATCCCCTAATACATTCATGGTCTTGTCGTATTGCTCATAGGTGAAGAGACTGCGATAGGGAAGCAGAGAGACAGGAATATCATCCTGACTGAAGAAAGCCCGCAGGATACGCTCTTCCTCCAGCGTGGTCATGCCTTGCCAGTAACGCTCAAGCAGTTGTTCGATGTACTTATAATCCATATTTCTCTGATTCTTGAAATTTCTGTTTAATAGTTTGGCGAGCCCGGAAGATATTTACCTTCACTTGTTCTTCGCTGATACCGAGGATCATGGCTATCTCTTTGTAGCTTTTTCCTTCAAAGTCACGCAGCTGCATGCAACTCCGTTGTTTTTCCGGCAGACTGTTCAGGAGTGTCTTTACCATCTCGACCCTGTCGTTGAGAATAATCTGTTCGTAAGGGTTAAGAACCGCTGCTCCTGTTTGTTCTTGACTTTTCAGTCCGTCGATGTTCAGGTTGTCAGCCAGATGACTCGCCTTTCTTACTTTGTCGAGCGCCAGATGTCGGCAGATGGTCAGGCAGAATGCTTCCAGATTCTCTATTTGATCCCAATCATCGCGTTTGTTCCAGATCTTAATCATCGTATCCTGAACGACATCCTCAGCTTCTTCGTGGTTTGTAGTGATACGGAGAGCCAACCGATAGAGAACGTTTTTCAACGGTAATATGTCGTTCTTGAAACTGATTGCTTTCATCTGCACTCTAAATAAATGACGATTGGGCGGAAACAAAGTTACAGATTCTCTTTGTTTTTTCTTTTTTTAACACACTGTATTTTCTTTCTGGATGATGGTTCCATGACGACCATCGATGGCTGTCGCCAAGGTGATGATCACCCGTGAGACACCACAGTCGATGGCATGGAAGGCATTCTCCAGTTTTGGGATCATTCCTCCGGCGATGGTTCCCTCAGCCACCAATTGGCGGAAGGAGTCTGGGGTGATGGTGGGAATCACACTGTCATCATCCGTAGGATTGGCGAGTACACCTTTCTTTTCAAAGGAATAGATGAGTGTCACGTCGTAGAATGCGGCTAAGGCTTTGGCTGTTTCCGAAGCTATCGTGTCCGCATTGGTATTGAGGATATTTCCTTGTCCGTCGTGCGTCAGCGGGGCCATGACAGGGATGATATCTTTCTCGAGCAACATCCTGAGGAGAGCACCGTTCACCTCATCCACATCCCCCACGAAACCATAGTCGATGGACTGCTCCTCGGAGAGTTTGACAACAGGGCGTCGATGGGCACGTATCACATTCATGTCAGCTCCGGTAAGTCCTAAGGCATTGACACCGATGGCCTGCAGACGGGCGACGACATGCTTGTTTACCAGACCGCCGTACACCATGGTGACCACCTGCAGCATGTCGCTGTCGGTGATACGTCTGCCGTTGACCATCTTACTCTCTATGCCCAGTGATGAGGCGACCTGTGTGGCCCGTCGTCCACCGCCATGTACCAGGATTTTCTTTCCTGGTATGGCGGAGAAATCTTTCAATAGCTGGGACAACTGTGCTTCGTCTTCCACGATAGCACCTCCCACCTTGACGACAGAAACCTTCTCTCTCATTGTTTACTCTAAATATGTATATCCGTACAGACCTGAACGGTAGTTGCTCAGGAACTCTTTTCCTTCTTCTATGGAGATTTTACCCTCCTTGACACTCTTCGTCACCCATGTCTCCAACTGGCGGACAAGTTTCTTGGGATTATACTGTACATAGTCGAGCACGTCGGCGACGGTCTCACCATCGAAGATCTGGTCGATATGATAGCCATTGTCTTTCACCGAGATATGTACGGCATTGGTATCACCGAACAGATTATGCATATCACCGAGGATCTCCTGATATGCACCGACAAGGAAGACACCCAAATAATACTTCTCGTTTTTCTTCAGTGAGTGAACGGGCAGCACGTGGGATACATGTCTGTTGGTGACGAAATTCGCGATCTTGCCATCGCTGTCGCAGGTGATATCCTGAAGGGTGGCATTGCGGGTAGGTCTTTCGTCCAAACGTTGAATGGGCACAATCGGGAACAGTTGGTCGATAGCCCAACTGTCGGGCAATGACTGGAACAGGGAGAAGTTGCAGAAATACTTGTCTGCCAACAGCTTGTCGAGGTTCTTCAACTCCTCCGGGGTGTGTTTGAGGGATTTTGCCAAGGAGTTGATTTCCCGACAGACGCTCCAATACATCCTCTCGATCTCAGCACGTGTCTGCAGGTCTACCAAGCCATGGCTGAACAGGTCAAGGGCTTCTTCCCTGATCTGCTCTGCGTCATGCCAGTCTTCCAACATCGACCGTTGGTTGAGGTTATCCCAGATATCATAGAGATCTTTTACCAACACGTGTGCTTCCTCTGAGGGCTCGAAACTCTCGTCCATCTCCGGCAGGGTAGCTGTCTCCAGCACATCGATAACCAGTACAGAATGGTGTGCTGACAATGAGCGTCCACTCTCTGTGATGATGTTCGGATGAGGGATGTTGTTACGGTCGGCAGCCTCTACGAAGGTGTACAGACAGTCATTGACATACTCCTGGATAGAGTAGTTGACAGAGCTTTCGCTACTCGGAGAACGTGTTCCGTCATAGTCAACACCCAATCCGCCACCACAGTCAACGAAATCGACGTTATAGCCCATCTTATGCAGTTGGATATAGAACTGTGATGCTTCTCTCAATGCTGTCTGGATACGACGGATCTTGGTGATCTGCGAACCGATATGGAAATGGATCAGACGCAGACAGTCTTTCATGTTTTTCTTGTCCAGGATCTCCAATGCTTCCAGCAGTTCAGAGCTGGTCAGTCCGAACTTACTGGCGTCGCCACCGCTCTCTTCCCACTTACCACTGCCGGAAGAAGCCAGCTTGATGCGGATGCCGAGGTTCGGCCGTACGTTCAGTTTCTTTGCAGCCTTGGCAATCACCTCCAGTTCGTTGAGTTTCTCCACAACGATGAAGATACGCTTGCCCATCTTCTGTGCCAGCAAAGCCAGTTCGATATAACTCTGATCCTTATAACCGTTGCAGATGATCAGTGAGTCGCTCATACACTGTACGGCAATCACCGCATGCAACTCCGGTTTAGAACCAGCCTCCAGTCCGAGGTTGAACTTCTTACCATGACTGATGATTTCCTCTACCACCGGTTGCATCTGATTCACCTTGATAGGATAGATGACAAAGTTCTCCCCTTTATATCCATATTCATCGGCAGCCTTCTTAAAACAACTGGCTGTCTTCTCAATACGATTGTCGAGGATGTCGGGGAAACGTAGTAAGACAGGAGATTCCACATCGCGTAATGCGAGCTCATCCATCACTTCACGCAGATCAATCTGCGCATCATCCTTACAAGGGGTCACATAAACATTTCCCTTGTCGTTAACATCAAAATACGAAATACCCCATCCACTGATGTTGTAAAGCTCTTTTGAGTCTTCAATAGTCCATCTCTTCATTTTCTTTTCAGGTATGATCAGGCATTGCCTGCGTGAATAATTATATGTTCAGTAGCTTACGTAACTCTTGCACGGTAATCTTTATCTTCTCATAGTCGTCCATCAGACTCACATCGAGGACATGCTTCGCTTTCTTATAATAAGGTTCGCGTACGGACAACTGCTGTTTAATGAACGTGAGCAACTCGTTTTCTGTCTTCCCCACTAACAGCGGACGAACGGATTTTCCCATTTTCAGATGACCATAGAGCACCTCGGGAGTTGCTTTGAGATAGACGGTCTCACCCTGGCCGTTCATATAATCGATATTATCGAAGAAACAGGGCGTGCCGCCACCACAGCTGATAATCACATTCTCAAACTCCGCCACCTCATGCAGCATGTTGTATTCTACTTGTCGGAAACCCTCTTCCCCACGTTCGGTAAACAACTGGGCCACCGTCTTGCGCATTCTGCTTTGGATATACCAATCAAGGTCGTAAAAGGGGATGCCGAGCTCTTTCGACAAGGCTTTACCGACCGTTGTCTTGCCGGCCCCCATATAACCGATGAAGATAATTCTGTTCATCGTTTCTTGGCATCGGCTGTCTCAATCACCTTCATGCACTCATCGACAGTCAGGGTAGAGGCTTTCTCATGCATCGCCTTCGGAAGACGATAGTTCTTTCCTTTATAGGTAAGATACGGACCGTAACGACCGGTCATCACCTCCAGGTCGGGATTCTCCTCAAACTGTTTGAGGTGACTCTGTTGTTCCTTCTGCCGCTTCTCTTCGATAAGAGCGATGGCTGTGTCGAGTGTCACGGAAAGTGGGTCTTCGTCCTTCGGTAGTGACACGTACTTCTTGTTATGTAAGACATACGGACCGAAGCGACCGGCTCCGATAATCACAGGATATCCTTCGTATTCGCCAATTGTTCGGGGGAGCTTGAAGAGCTCCATAGCCTCTTCTATCGTCAGGTTATCCATGCTCTTGTCAGGAGGTAACTGTGAGAAACGGGGCTTCTCTTGATCGTTGGCACTACCGATCTGTACGACAGGACCGAAGCGGCCGATCTTCACGAATACCGGTTTGCCTGATACGGGATCGATACCCAGTTGTCGCTCACCGGCTTTATGCTCCTCACGTTTGTTCATCGTCTCTTCCACCTGTGGCTCAAACTTCTTGTAGAAGTCCTTGATCATCTTGGTCCATGTCTTATGGCCTTCAGCGATATTATCGAAATCACCTTCCACCTTGGCAGTGAAATTGTAATCCATGATCTCCGGGAAGTTGTTCATCAGGAAGTCGTTCACGACAATACCGATATCGGTCGGGATCAGTTTGCCCTTCTCGCTGCCAACCATCTCAGAACGCTGTTTGGTGGTTACCTTGATGCCACGAAGAACATCAACAGCATATTTCCGTTGTTCACCTTTCTTATCACCTTTCTGTACATATTCCCTTTGCTGGATGGTAGAGATGGTAGGAGCATAGGTTGACGGACGGCCGATACCCAACTCCTCCAGTTTGTGTACCAGACTGGCTTCCGTATAACGCAACGGACCCTGGGTGAAACGCTCTGTGGCGCTGATCTCACGGTGGAGGAGGGTGTTACCCACTTTCATCGGTGGTAATACATGGCTGCTCTCTTCGATATTCTCCTCATCATCTACAGACTCACGATAAACCTTCAGGAATCCGTCGAAGGTGATCACCTCACCGTTGGCGATAAACTGCTCTTTGGCGTTGCTGACAGAGATATTCGCAGTGGTCTTCTCTATCTGAGCATCAGCCATCTGACTGGCGATGGTACGTTTCCAGATCAGGTCATAGAGTTTCTTCTCCTGTTGGGTCCCCTCAATCTGGGTATTGCTCATGTAGGTAGGACGGATAGCCTCGTGAGCCTCCTGAGCGCCCTTTGAACTCGTGTGGAACTGGCGTGTCTTGCTGTATTCCTTACCCCAAAGATTATTGATCTCATCCTTGCTGGTGTTCAGACAGAGTGAAGAGAGGTTCACAGAGTCGGTACGCATATAGGTGATATGTCCATGCTCATAAAGATGCTGTGCAACCATCATGGTCTGGCTCACCGTGAATCCCAACTTACGGGCAGCCTCCTGCTGGAGGGTCGAGGTGGTAAACGGTGGGGCAGGAACCCTGCGGAGAGGTTTCTTCTGGATGTCGGTAAGGGTATATGTGGCCGTCTTACATTTCTCCAGGAAGGCCTCCACCTCCTCATGCGTCTTGAAGCGGGTGTCGAGCTCTGCCTTGATCTCAGAGAAACTGCCGTCTTCGTTCTGGTATCCGAAGATTGCGTTTACACGATAGAATGTCTCTACCTTGAATGACTGTATCTCACGCTCACGCTCAACGATCAGTCGTACGGCAACACTCTGCACACGTCCGGCAGAGAGAGCAGGCTTTACCTTACGCCATAAGACCGGTGAAAGTTTGAAACCCACCAGGCGGTCGAGCACTCTTCTTGCCTGTTGTGCATTGACAAGATTCATGTCGAGATGACGCGGATGCTGGATAGCATCTAAGATGGCAGACTTGGTAATCTCATGGAATACAATACGGTTGGTGTTATCCTCATCCAGTCCTAAAACCTCACAGAGATGCCATGAGATAGCCTCTCCCTCACGGTCCTCATCGGATGCGAGCCATATCGTGTCGGCTTTCTTGGCGTTGCTCTTCAGTTCTGCAACCACCTTCTTCTTCTCTTCTGGAATCTCATAGTCGGGTTCCAGTGTGTTCATATCTATACTGATCTCTTTTTTCTTTAAGTCACGGATATGTCCGTAGCTGGACATTACCTTGTAGTCATTCCCTAGAAATTTCTCAATTGTCTTTGCCTTTGCAGGGCTCTCAACAATCACCAGATTCTTTTGCATAATGTATTAATTTGATTTTGGAGCGCAAAAATAGACAAAAAAGATTGCATACACCTTATTATATATATGTTTTTTCATTTTTTTAACTTTTGAAGCGTTCCTGAATATAAAACAATCATTCAGGACCATCCCTTCGTACAGCCCTGAATGATTACCACTAAACAAATCTTAAACTCTAAGCTCTAAACTCTACACTCTAAACTAAATTTACCAGTCCTCATTGTCGTTGCCGACGATGCCGTTCTTCAGCGCTTCCTCAATCTTGTCGATCACTGCATTAGAGTATGCGTGTGTCATGACGAGGGCTTTGGCGCATGTACGTTTCTGAGCATCTTTCTGTACGAAGGGATAGTGCTTGGCTATCTCCCACTGTCTGTCGTACAGGAAAGCATTCGTCTTGTCATCGGCTTTACGCTTAGAGTCGCCGAAGGTTCTCTCGTCAGAAGCAAGCACTCCGATAAATCCGCCAGTGACGTCATCCAGCACGTCATAGTTCTGTACAGTATAGGTAACGCGTACCTTTCCATCCTTGATATCCAGACGAATGACTGGGGTGATACTGATGCTGTACTTACTGATCGTACCCATGTGCTCTGCGATATTTTTCATGGTTGAAGTGATGATGATACATCCTGCCTCCTTATCGTTGAGCGTGATGCTCTGCTTGTCTTTGAAAGTAGCTGTTGCCCAATAGTTGAGCGCTACATATAACTGTTGTTTGTTCATGCCGGGAGCCTGGATCACCTCCTGATAGGTGAGGCTCTCATTCTTGTCGAGTGTCAAGTCCTTTGAAAGGTTAAAGGCTGCATCCAACCACTTGTCACCGTAACGTTCTTTTGCGTATTTCTCTAAATCAGCTGATTTCATTACCTGTGCCTGAGCTGCAAAAGTGCCTAAAATCATAATGGCGGCACACATCCATAATCTAATTCTCTTCATAATCGTATTTTTTTTATTGTTAATATTATCTTTTTGATGATGACAGCCAACCTGTCTTCGTTTTTTCTGATGCAAAGATACATCGGTTTTTAATGATGTGAATAATTTTCGGCTCTTTTTTTTATATGAACTCTGGACAGGAAAGATATTCCTGGACAATTCCCGAATATCAGAGACAAATCTGTCCAAACACCGTCATAAAAGGAATGAAAGGGGCCTTTTGGCCCGACTTTTAAGGTTTGTAAGCCCGGCCAAAGAGGCCCATAGGCCCGGCCATGGGGAGGGTATTGGCAGACAGGTGTCCTTTTCTCTCGATGAAAATTTGCATTTTACAAGAAAGATTTTTATATTTGCATCGTTTCATATTATTGGCTATGAGTGAGAAAGCAAATATAAAAAAGATAGAGTCCATCTCTGCACAGTTGGGTGAGCTGGCATCCGTTTACATGCCCCGACTGACAGATGAGAATATCAGACACAAACTCAGTCAACTGAGCAGGAGGTCGTTGGAATACAAGAACGGCTCGTTTATCATGTTGGTGGTGGGTCCGGTGAAATCGGGAAAGTCCACCCTCGTCAACCTGCTTGCCCATCGCTATGTCAGTCCGACAGATACCCTCGAGTGTACGGTTCGTCCTTCAATCATCTCGAATGTGGAGCATGAGCGGGATTGTAAGATAGAGATCTACAAAGCCCGTCATGAAGGTCGTAAGGCAGAGGATCTTGATCTGATCATCGACGAGCTACGGGGTATCGTGACGGAACATGAGTTGGAGGAATATCTCGAGAAAGATGAGTATCTCAACTACTCCGACGAGACCATCAACAATGTTATCTCGCCATCCTATAATAAAGAGGATCGAACGATCATCACCTCGATCACCACTACCGGGAGCAAACTTCTTGAGCGAGGACCTGTCGATGGAGGGAAGATCTTCTTGGCAGACATGCCGGGATTTGACGGCAACACCTCTAATCTGAACGATCCGCTGTACGATGCTATTTCCAAGAGAGTGGATCTGATCTTATTTGTACACAGTTCGGTATCAGCCTTTAACCTCACCTCTGCCTCTTATCTGGAGAAGCTCCGTGAGTACAACGAGGCTGTGCCCGTATATCTCGTTCACAACATTTTTGATTCCACTTATTGGAAGAATACAGAGGAGCGCGAGGGTGAGATCGACCGTCAGGTACAGAAGGAATATGAGGAGATCCGCAGCAAAGGCTTCAATATCGAGTCGGAGTTTATCAGTAAGGTAAACCTCGGAAAGGTGACCGATGCATTGTCGGGCACCGGCGCTTATGTGGTGGGCTTTGAGGATGACCTGCAAGTGGAGTTGCGGAAATTTGAGGAGATAGAAGAGAAACTGTATAAGAAGATCACCTCGAATATCAGTGAGCTGCGCCTGAAACGCTGTGAGGACCGCACACGGACACTCCGTGATATGTTGGTGGACACCATCGCGAAAGAGATCTCTTCCTTACAACAGAAGAAGAACGCACGTGATGCGATGGCCCATTATGTGGATAATCTGGAAAAAGAACTGAGCATTACGATGCATGAGCAGGATGAGATCATTGGGGCCGTGGAGTCATCTGCCAACCGTTCGGTGTTCCGGACGATCTCCACCACTCAGGTGAACCGCTCAGCCTCCACCGAGGAATGTGTGGATATCCTGAAAGCGGTATTAGTACAGTTCCTCTCAGATGTCGATCAAAAACTGTCGTTGAACCTGTTCAGTATGTTCAAGAACAAAGAAGAATCCTTCCGTGCGTTGGTTGCTGAGAAGACAGGGTTAGACAAGATACCGATGAAGATAACACCTGCAGAGGCTGCCACGGCAAAGAATATCTATGATGAGGATGTGAGCACCTTCATGAACAAGAAATACTTCGAATTCCTCCGTGATATGTGGCATGGCACACATGCCGTGAAAGATATCAAGAGTTATATCAGCAAGATGGAGAACTATTTCTATGGCACGAAGGAGTCACCCTCTACCTATCAACTGAAAGAACTACTCAAAAAGGAGATCAAACGCCTGGAGGCGCTCTACCTGCGTGAGATCAAAGCACAGTATGCGGCCCTCCTGCCAACGATCATTACCGATGAGCAGTCAACCTCTCTCGATACTTTGGAGAAACTGAAGATACAACTGACAAACATTCTTATCTAACCGTTGACAGTCATGAAAAGAAACCTCATCCTTATCACGGCCATCTTCCTGAGTATTCTCTTTATACTCTTGGCAGGAAATGTGATCACCATCGGTGAGAAGATATATGAACTTACAGGTATCAAATACCTCGAATACGGCTTTTATCTGCTGGTATTACTCCTTTTCGTGGGAGTCATCATCATCCCTTTCGTACGACTGCATCATACACCCACCTTCCCACAACTGCAGATTTCTGAGGAAGAAGAACTGCCGGAAGATAAACAGATAGCAAAACTCACGAAGTTCTCGAAAAAACTCTCTAATAATCTCTATTACCTGCCGGAGGAAGAACGGGAACAACATAAGGAGACTTTCCTGGCGGAGGTAAAACAGTATTATAATGCGGATGACTTGAAGCAGATCGTACAGAAAGAGCTCGACGAGCGATATAAGAAAGTGCGTTCACACATCCACGAGTGGGCGAAGACGGAGTTCCTCATCACGACTATCTCTCAGAGCAGTCGTATCGATGCTATCGCCTCACTGGTGATCAACTTCCGGATGATTGGCGATCTGATTCGTTGTTCGGGATTCCGACCCACGAACCAACAGCTGTTTTATCAGTATTGCAGGATCTTAGCCACATCACTGTTCAGCTATTACCTGTCTGACGGCATCAGTAATCTGGCAGACGGTTCAGGAACACTAGCCGACAGTGTGGCTGATGCAGATCTGGATACTTTCTCTGAAGCAGGATTCTTAGGAT
>JAFZPF010000237.1 GCA_017550455.1 Prevotella sp. | reverse complement strand
GAGTACATACGGGCAACAACAGCCAGCTCCCTCTTCGAGGCTCGATTGGCAAAAGAGGAGTTCGGTTCATTGGCACATACATATTCACCGGCATATACGGATGAGGAAATTGATGAGATAGCTCAATACTCCAGTCACATCACCTTTAATTCTTTGTCGCAATATGATTGTTTTGCCCAACGGGCGAAAGAAGTGCACTTAAAGAAATATGGTGAAGATGCGCCCCCCTTGAGTGTCGGTATCCGTATCAATCCTGAATATTCCGAGGTAGAGACCTTATTATATAACCCTTGTGCTCCAGGTACTCGCTTTGGAATTTCTGCTGATCAATTACCCGAACAACTTCCCGAACATATTGATGGCTTCCACTGCCACTGTCATTGTGAGAATGGATCGGATGTCTTCGCGCGTACCTTATCTGTAATAGATGAGAAATTCTCAAAATGGTTCCCACAACTGAAGTGGATTAATTTTGGGGGTGGACATCTGATGACAAGAAAAGACTACGATCGGGAATTATTGGTTCAGTTGATGAAGGACTTCCATAATAAATATCCTTGGTTGAAGATTATCCTGGAGCCGGGCAGTGCTTTCGCCTGGGAAACGGGCCCATTGGTGGCGCAGGTAATAGATATCGTTGAAGATAAGGGCATCAAGACCGCTATCTTGAATGTCAGTTTTACCTGTCATATGCCCGACTGCCTTGAGATGCCCTATATGCCCACCGTACGAGGAGCCATCACTGTTGATGATCCTTCCTCCACTGCTTCCCGTACTTATCGGTTGGGTGGCAACAGTTGTCTGAGTGGGGATTTCATGGGTTGTTGGACTTTCCCGCACGATTTAACTATTGGTGATAATATCATTTTTGAGGATATGATCCATTATACAACTGTCAAGACCAATATGTTCAATGGGGTGGGGCACCCGTCCATTGCTTTTCTTCATATAGATAACGAACTTGAAATTCTTCGTGATTATCGTTATGAAGACTATAAATACAGGATGGATTAAGTTCAATAAGCCCAATAAAAACTATTTGTTTTTGCTAAAAAAACAGATATATAATTGATGTGACGAAATTTTTTCAGGAAAAACTTTGGTGATTCAGAAAATTATATTACCTTTGCAACCGCATTTAGAGAAATGCTCCTTAAAAATTACTAAGGATTAAAGGCGGAAATAGCTCAGTTGGTAGAGCACAACCTTGCCAAGGTTGGGGTCGCGGGTCCGAGTCCCGTTTTCCGCTCAACATACTGATAACAAGAGCGCGTTAATCGCTTATTCACAAAAGGCCCAGGTGGCGGAATTGGTAGACGCGCACGTTTCAGGTGCGTGTGCCGCGAGGTGTGCAGGTTCGAGTCCTGTTCTGGGCACAACAATAAGCATTTAGTTTCTTGTTATCAGTTTTTTGTTGGAGAGGTGGCGGAATTGGTAGACGCGCTACTTTGAGGGGGTAGTGTCAATCGTGACGTGGGAGTTCGAGTCTCCTCCTCTTCACCAAAAATATCTATTCATTTTGAATGGTTTTACGCGGAAATAGCTCAGTTGGTAGAGCACAACCTTGCCAAGGTTGGGGTCGCGGGTCCGAGTCCCGTTTTCCGCTCTTTTATCAAACATTTTTTGATGCTTGACAACAACGGGAAAAGAAAAATACAAATAATGAATCTATATTTAAGATATTTCGATAAAGAGACATTAGTTTCTAATGTTGACGAAGCTGTTGAGTTTCTGCGTTCTATCCCTGAGATTGAGATGAACGATGAGTTGGAGGCGGATGTTCGTAGCTATGCTACCAGCGAGGTGTATTATCCCAAACGCTATAAGCTGCGTCCGAGAGTCTATTTCATTATCATCAAGACAGAGGCAGCCACGATGCTTGACTTCAAGCAGAAGAAGGCATTACGTCCGAGTGATGCTCCCGATGGCCCTGCTGTCGATCCCACACCACCCACGATCGCCAGACTCAATGAGAACCGTCCGGGATGGTATGAAGGTTCATTGAATTTCAAACGTGTGGTGCTGATTCCTTCCACGGGTAAGCACGAATATCGTGATACATTATTTGTTGCTAACTGCAAGGCTAATAGCGGTATAGACTGTTATAACCGTATTGTGGAGCATCTGCGCGAAAGGGTTGACCCACGCAGTCAGTTCCCATCAGCAAAAGGAAAGAACTTTAAGTTCAAGTATCTTGGATACTGGAAATAATATTAATCTTTTAATTCCTAAAACTATGAACAAAGCATTATTAATCGGTAATGTAGGAAAGGACCCTGAGGTCAGGTACTACGAGCAGGATCAGGCTGTAGCACAAGTAACATTGGCAACTACAGAAAGAGGTTACACACTTCAAAATGGTACACAGGTACCTGATCGTACAGAATGGCACAATGTGGTATTCTATCGTGGTATGGCAAAGGTTGTGGAGAAATATGTCCGTAAGGGTGATAAACTCTTTGTGGAGGGAAAGATCCGTAACCGCAGTTATGATGATCAGAAAGGTGTCCGTCGATACATAACAGAGATAGTTGCAGAGAATATGGAGATGTTGTCACCTAAGGGTAATAACACTACTGCTAATACTACAACCAATGCTCCTGCTACTGTTTCTGAACCAGTGCCTGGTGTACAACAGCAGGATCAGGAAAACGGAGATTTACCATTCTGATATGGACATTGTTTCGTTACAACAGACACTGAGTGAAGTACATTTCATAGCTCCGTCGATGAGTGTTATCATCGTCGGAGTTATCTCTTTGTTGCTCCTTATCTTATCTGGATATGCCAGTGGCTCGGAGATAGCCTTTTTCAGTCTGTCTCCTACAGATCTCAGTGAGATGGATCCTGAGCGTTATCCCGTGGACCGAAATGTTCAGAAGTTACGTGAAGACAGTGAAAGAACGTTGGCTACTATTTTGATAACCAACAATTTTGTCAATGTGACGATTATCATGCTGTGTAACTATGTCTTTTCACAGGTGGTAGATTTCGGCAATGCCTATTGGCTGCAGTTTGTCTGTATCACCGTCTTACTGACGTTTCTTTTATTGTTGTTTGGTGAGATCATTCCCAAGATCTATGCCCGCCAGAGTTCTTTACGTTTCTGCAGGAAGGTATGTAATGGTGTTTTATTCTTCAGAAAACTGTTCTGGCCATTGGAAACGGTGTTGATGAGCAGTGGTTCATTGGCTGAGAAAGTTGTTCATAAAGAGAATCACCTGTTGAGTGTCGATGACTTGGAACAAGCCTTGGAGTTGACCGATAAGGATGACATCAAGGAAGAGGAGAAGATGCTTCAGGGTATCATCCGTTTCGGTGATGAGACAGCTAAAGAAGTGATGACCAGTCGTCAGGACATCGTAGCCTTGGATATCAAGTCACCGTTCTCTGAAGTGCTTAATTGCATCATCGAGAATAACTACAGTCGTATTCCTATCTATCAGGATAATTCTGATAATATCCGTGGTATTCTCTATATCAAGGATTTATTGCCACATCTTAGTAAGCCGACCAATTTCAGGTGGCAGAGTCTTATCCGTCCTCCTTATTTCGTGCCGGAAACAAAGAAGATAGATGATCTGTTACGTGAGTTTCAGGAAAACAAGGTACATATTGCCATTGTCGTTGATGAGTTTGGCGGTACCAGTGGTATGGTGACCTTAGAGGATATCGTTGAGGAGATCGTCGGTGAGATCAATGACGAGTACGACGAGGATGAGAAGGTGTTTACTCGTTTGAACAAGAATACCTATCTCTTCGAGGGAAAGACACTTCTTAGTGATATGGTAAGGATCCTGGAAGTGGATGATGAAGAGTTTGAGGATATAGAAGGTGATGCCGATACCTTGGCAGGACTGATTCTTGAACTTAAAGGCGATTTCCCCAGTGTTCATGAAAAACTGGAATACAAGAATTATCTTTTCGAGGTAACGGAGTTAGAAGAGCGTCGTATCTCTCGTGTAAAGGTGATTGTCCGGGACAAAGACGAGAAAGAAGAAAAGAAATAATCCTACAGTTTAGGTTATTGCTTTTTATCTTTCTTCCTTCTCTGTGGTCTGGTATTCTTTCTCTTATTGGTCGTTTTCCCCTTCTTGTTATCGTTTGGCTTTCCATGTCGATGGAAATGGGCACGTCCTCCCCGTTTGTTCATCGGTCGGTATTCAGGGCCAACCATCTTGTAGGGTAGGTCAACCTTCTCTACGGCATATCCCAGGAACTTCTCTATGCGGATAAAATCGACGATCTCCCATCCACGTATCAGGGTGATGGCTTGACCGTCTCTGTCGGCACGCGCTGTCCTGCCGATACGATGAACATAGTCTTCTGCCTCATGGGGAACATCATAATTGATAACAGTGGCAATATCATCAATATCTATACCACGTGCCACAATGTCTGTTGCCACCAACACATCGATCTGCCCACTCTTGAAAAGATACATCACCTCATCACGTTGCTGTTGGGTAAGGTCAGAATGCATCTCGCCACAGTTGACCTTCATCTGGAGCAGTTCGCGGTATATCTCCCTCACCTTGATCTTGGAGCATGCAAAGATAATCACCCTTTTCAGTTGGTTACTCTTAAAGAGATAATTCAGGATACGTATCTTTTGGTTTTCATGACAGACATATGCCATCTGGTGAATCTTCTCTGCCGGCTTGCTCACGGCAATCTTCACCGTCACGGGATTATGCAACAAGGTATTGGCCAACTCCTCAATCTTATCGGGCATGGTAGCAGAGAACATAATCGTCTGATGAGTGTCAGGCAACAGCTTGGCGATGTTGATGATATCATCGTGAAAGCCCATGTCTAACATACGGTCAGCCTCATCAAGAACGAAGAAAGACACTTGGCTGAGATCGATATTCCCCATGGCTATATGACTGATCAGTCTTCCCGGGGTGGCAATGATCACATCAGCACCCAGTTTCATACCTTTGTATTCCTGGTCATATCTGTGTCCGTCGTTTCCTCCATAAACCGCCACACTACTTACCTCAGGCATATAATATGAGAAGCCTTGCATGGCTTGGTCAATCTGTTGAGCCAGCTCCCGGGTAGGACTCATAATGACACAGTTGATGGCTTCCTTCGGAAAACCTCCGTCGTCAAGCATGCTGAGGATCGGCAAGAGATATGCAGCAGTCTTTCCTGTACCTGTCTGTGCCACACCGAGAATATCTCTTCCGTTCAGTATCTCCGGTATGCACTTTTCCTGAATAGGTGTACAGACACTGAAGTTCATGTCATCCAGTGCGTCGAGTGTGTTATCGTTTAAATCTAATTCGTAAAAATCCATTCTATCAATTTGGTGCTTGCCGGTAGCAGAAATAGGCTACCACGGCAAAAATAATATTGGGTATCCATGCAGCCAGCATAGGTGGCGTATCGGCCTGAATAGCAAAGGTGGAGGATACTGCCTGCAGTAGGATATAGGTAAAACTGAGTGCCAGACCGATACCGAGGTACAGTCCCATACCTCCTTTTCTTTTTCTCGAAGATAATGACATACCGATGGTCGTCAGGATAAACGATGCGAAACTGGAGGCGATACGTTTATGATATTCCACCTCATATTGCACAACGTTGCCTGATCCTCTGTCAATCTGTTTACTGATATACTCCCGAAGCTGCGGACTGGTAAAGGTCTCCTGTTGCCCTTTGGAGAAGACAAGGTCGGTGGGTTCCATCATGATCATCGTGTCTTTTCGGGCACCGCTGGTGATTTTCTCCCTCAAACCTTTCATGTCCCTTATTCGCCATTGACTGATCTTCCAGTGGTATTTACTGTCACTGATCGTGTCGTATTGTATCTCTTGTGCGGTAAGGTGACTCACCAGTTTTTTATTCTCAAACTTATCCAGGTTAAAACCAAAGCCCCTTTTCGTGTTATTGTCATAATGCTGCATATAAGCAATAACACCTTTTCCTACCTGCAGCTGCACATTTTGTGCGGAGGTGTTTCTCTTCTTATTCTTGTATATCGTCTCAAAGTTCTGCTTGACGATAGTGCCTTTCGGGATGACATAAGCACCCAGGAAGAAGGTCAGCAACGAGATGATGGCAGCCGAGATCATATAAGGGCGCATCAGTCGTTTAAAACTGACTCCCGCAGCCAGCATGGAGATAATCTCCGAGTTGCCGGCCAACTTGGAAGTAAAGAAGATAACCGCGATAAATACGAAAAGTGGACTGAACAGATTGGCAAAATACGGGATGAAGTTCAGGTAATAGTCAAAGATGATTGCTTTCCACGGCGCATGATACTGTGTGAACTTTGCCAGATGTTCATTGAAATCGAAGACAATAGAGATGGAGATAATCAGGATGATGGCAAAGAAATAGGTGCCGATGAATTTCTTGATGATATACCAATCCAGGATCTTCAGGTGTCGTAACGGATTAAATCTGTTCATCCAACTGCATTTCCGTCCTAACCATTTCCAGGCCAGGATGATTTTTTGAAGAAGGCTGATGCTCATCCTTCTTGTCTTTTCAGTTGTCTGTATTACCTTTTCTTTATTGATATTCATCTTATATTCTCTTTCCTAATTGGTCGATGATACTTGCTTTCCAGGTCACAAAATCACCATTCTCAATATGTGTCCTTGCATCATTCATCAGTCTGAGGTAGAAAGCGAGATTGTGGATGCTCGCGATCTGCATGGCCAACAACTCCTGTGCTTTGAACAGATGGTGCAGATAGGCCTTGGTGTGGATACGGTCGATATCACATCCTTCGGGATCGATAGGGGAGAAGTCCATCTCCCATTTCTTGTTACGCATGTTAATCGTCCCTTGATAGGTGAAGAGCATCGCGTTACGGCCATTACGGGTGGGCATCACACAATCGAACATGTCAACACCTCGTTCGATGGCTTCCAACAGATTCTGTGGGGTTCCTACACCCATCAGATATCGGGGCTTGTCTTTCGGGAGGATAGCGTTAACCACCTCTATCATCTCATACATCACCTCAGTAGGCTCACCGACGGCCAGTCCACCGATGGCATTACCCGGTGCTCCTTTGTCGGCAATATATTTGGCAGCCTCGCTACGCAGATCCTTATATGTACATCCTTGCACGATAGGGAAGAGTGCTTGGTCGAAACCATACAACGGTTCTGTTTCATTAAATCGTTTAATGCAACGGTCTAACCACCTCTGTGTCAGCGCAAGACTGTTCTTTGCATAAGTGTAGTCACTCTCTCCTGGAGGACATTCATCCAATGCCATAATAATATCTGCTCCGATGATTCGTTGGGTATCCATCACATTCTCTGGCGTGAAGATATGCTTGGAACCATCGATATGTGAACGGAACTCACAACCTTCCTCACGCAACTTCCGGATACCGGTAAGAGAGAATACCTGGAAACCACCACTGTCGGTTAATATCGGGCGATCCCAGGTGTTAAACTGATGCAGACCACCGGCAGCTCGCAACACTTCCAGTCCCGGACGCAGATACAGATGATAGGTATTACCTAATATGATCTGTGCCTTTACCTGTTCGCGAAGCTCACTGAAATGAACACCCTTCACAGAGCCGACCGTCCCTACCGGCATGAAGATAGGTGTCTTTATCTTTCCGTGCGCAGTGGTGATGATACCCGTACGGGCATCACTGGCATTGTCTGTATGTAGTACTTCGAAAGTCATGAGAAACACTTATTCTTTTTTATCATCGTCAATCTCGAAAACTGTCGGATGGTCAACAATCTCGTCGGTCAACGCAAACTTCCAGACATCCTGCACATTCTCCACATAATGGAAGGTAATGCCTTTGAGATAGATATCCTGTATCTCGTCAATGTCTTTCTTGTTGTCCTGACACATCACGATGTCCGTGATGCCTGCACGTTTGGCGGCAAGGATCTTCTCTTTGATACCACCCACAGGCAGTACCTTACCTCTTAACGTGATCTCTCCGGTCATAGCCGTATTCTTACGGACCTTACGCTGGGTAAGGGCCGAGGCGATGGAGGTGGCAATGGTAATACCTGCCGAAGGACCGTCTTTCGGAGTGGCTCCCTCAGGCACATGTATATGAATGTTCCAATGGTCGAAGATACGATAGTCAATCTTCAGCGTGGAGGCGTGGGCCTTGACATACTCCAATGCCAGGATAGCCGATTCCTTCATCACATCACCCAGATTACCGGTCAATGTCAGCTTGGAACCCTTACCCTTGCTCAGGCTTGTCTCGATAAAGAGGATCTCACCGCCGACACTCGTCCATGCCAGTCCGGTGACAACACCCGCATCTTTGTTACCCTGATAGATATCACGGTAATAGGGAGGCTTACCCAACAGTTCACCGATCTCATTCGGCGTGATCTTCTCATAAGGCAGCTTACCGTCCTTCGCCATGGTATATGCCAGTTTACGAAGCGACTTGTTGATCTGTTTTTCCAACTGTCGTACACCGCTCTCACGGGTATATTGCTCGATGATCTTCTCGATGGCCGCCTTGTTGAACGACAGCGCCTTGTCGGTATTCAGTCCGGTATTCTCTTTTTCCTTCGGAATGAGATGACGCTTGGCTATCTCGATTTTCTCTTCGGTGATGTAACCACTTACCTCAATCACTTCCATACGGTCGAGCAATGGACGGGGGATGGTGTTGAGGTCATTGGCAGTAGCTATGAACAGTACCTTCGAGAGATCATAGTCCACATCAAGGTAATTATCATGGAAAGCAAAGTTCTGCTCCGGATCCAATACCTCGAGGAGGGCTGACGAGGGATCACCGTTGATGGTGTTCTGTGTCACCTTATCAATCTCATCGAGGATGAAGACAGGATTGGAAGAACCGGCCTTCTGGATATTCTTGATGATTCGGCCAGGCATAGCACCCACGTATGTGCGTCGATGTCCACGTATCTCCGACTCATCGTGAAGACCACCCAGACTGATACGTACGTACTTTCTCTTCATAGCCTCAGCAATGCTCTTACCCAAAGAGGTCTTACCGACACCCGGAGGACCGTAGAGACAGAGGATAGGGGATTTGAGATCTCCTCTGAGTGACAGTACGGCGATGTATTCGAGAATACGTTCTTTCACCTTCTCCATGCCATAGTGATCCTTGTCGAGAATCTTCTGTGCACGTTTCAGGTTCAGGTCATCATGCGTATATTCACCCCATGGCAGATTTACGAGTGTCTGAAGATAATTCAACTGCACACTGTATTCGGGACCTTGCGGATTGAGCATATCCAGTTTGTCAAGCTCTTTGTTGAAGGTCTCGTGAATATCCTCCGACCATTTCTTGTTACGGGCTTTTGCCAAAAGGTCACGCCGCTCGGGAGAACCCTCACCGTTACCCAGTTCCTCCTTGATATTACGGATCTGCTGCTGGAGGAAGTATTCTCGTTGCTGCTCGTCCAGATCCTCACGGGTCTTCGTGCGGATGTCTGCCTTGATCTCCAGCAGACGTATCTCCTTGTGAAGAACCTTCAACATGTCGATGACACGATCGGAGATCTTCTCATCCTTCAACAATTTCTCTTTCTCCGTCAGTTCGAAGGGAAGGTTTGCACAGATATAGTTGAGCGCAATGATATCATTGTTGATATTGTTGATGGCAAACTGTGCCTCATCGGGTATCTCTTCGTGAATCTGGATGTAATGCTTAGCCGTATTACGGAGATCCTCGATGGCAGCGGCAAACTCCACATCATTGTCATCGGGCAACACCTCGGGATACTCCTCTACCACACCTTTCAGATAAGGGCGGTAGGAGGTGAGTTCTCTGAGCACACAACGGCCCATAGCCTGTACGATAACCGTTACGGTATCACCGTTGCCGGGCATCTCGAGGATACGTATCAGTTTGGCAAACACACCATAAGGGTATAAGTCTGACATTCTCGGGTTTTCCACACCCTCATCTTTCTGGGTAAATATGGCGAATACCATATCTGCATCATTTTTAAGGGCGTTAACCAGATTCAGACTGCTCAGTCTGCCGATGATGATCGGTGATACTACTCCGGGGAATAGTATCAGGTTACGTGTGGCTAATATCGGGCAGGTCCCTGAAGAACCGCCGTGTATGATGGTTCTGATATCTCCGTCGTAGTCGGCTATCATTGAAAAGTTTCCTGAATTACTTTTTTTCATTATTTCTTTACCTTTATTGCGAAAAATTATCTCGTCTATTTTATTAAGGTGCAAAGGTACGAATAAATGAGTGAAATACAAAAAGAAATGTCGTTTTCTTTTTGATTTCCGAGTGCCAGTACCTTCAACATCGTTAAAGGTACGAATAAATGAGTGAAATACAAAAAGAAATGTCGTTTTCTTTTTGATTTCTTTACTTCTCTCTGTACCCTTTCTTTCACAACCTCCCCAACCGTATGTTCTTCTCTCTGTTTTGGCAGAGAGAAGGAACCAAGAGAGACCATGTTGCACGCTTCGAGTCAGAACAGATTACGATTCTGAAAAACTGTGCTGCGGGACTCGCTTCGCTCAAACAGGTCCTCGCACTGCCTTCG
>JAFZPF010000236.1 GCA_017550455.1 Prevotella sp. | reverse complement strand
ACGTTTCAGTCGGTCGTTGGTGATGATCTGTGGATAGTCTATCAACAAATCCTGTATTTCTTTCGCAAGAGCGTCAGTCATGCGTGTAGGAGTATCAAACCACAATACAGCCATGTCTTTATAACGGTTGAGCAACTCTTTAATCTGCGGAATAGATACCTGGTGGATATAATCCTCAAACGAACGCTCTAACTGAATATAATCCCATGCGCCATGGTTTGCTTCCGTAAACTGATTCACTCTTGTGGAATCAGGGTTGTCCCAGCCTTCATTCATCACCTTACGAGCCGTTGAACCACCCGGATTGTTCCAGTCTTGGGCATGAGAATAGTAGAACCCAATCTTCATGCCATATTTCCGGCAGGCTTGTGCAACCATATCTACGATATCTTTCTTGTAAGGAGTGTAGTCAACAATGTTGAAATGGCTGGCATTACTCTTGAACATGGCAAAACCATCGTGATGCTTAGAGGTGAACACCACATATTTCATTCCTGCCCTCTTAGCCATCAGAACCAGACTGTCGGCAGAGAATCCAACGGGGTTGAAAGTACTGGCTTTCGCACGGTATTCCATCACCGGAATCTTACATCTGTTCATAATCCATTCCGCGCCACCCCGACGTTGCTGATAACCATTATATACACCTCCATAGAGACAGTAAGGACCCCAATGAACGAACAGTCCGAACTTTGCTTCCTGCCACCAGTCCATCTTATTGACAGGTACTTCTTTCTGCTTGGCTCCCACGCTGAGAACCATCATGATGGTTAACAGATAAATAATAATCCTTTTCATGGGTTGATTTTTTAAAAGATATGTGACTTGATGATAATTATATTCTTTCCTACTTTCCGTAATTGATACACACCAGGTTGTGAAACATGTAATTGCATCTTTTTAATAGTAAGGGTACAAGGCGTGTAGAACACACCCCAATAATCGTTATTCATCACCTTTCCGCCTACAATCTGACAATGGGCATCATTCCTGATAATCTCGACATCTTTCTCTTTAAAATCTGTCACTGCCTGTGATGTGGTATGTGGCATTACCATATATGCATAGGTTCCCTTCTTTGGCTGGGCTCCATGGTCAATATATATGCAGGTGATCTTTCCTTGGATCGTTTCCGGTTTATACACTCCCATGTTGTCAGCCCATTGCCCTTCACGTTCAGCAGACTCAGCAAACAATCTGCCCTCCTGAAGCATGACATAGCCGATACCATCATGGAAAAGACGTGCTTTTCGCAAAGCTGTCTTTTCGGAAATCGATAGTGGATGCTTGTTAGTAACATTATACAACTGACCGCGGGCGGTCCTTTGTTCGATGGCTGTGGTTACATGGAGAAGACTGTCGGAATGGATGTCTGCTCCCAAACAGATAACAGCATCGGGCGTAAAAAACCATGCTTTCTTTGCATAGAGGTTATCCCGGGCATAGTCCATGGCACTGATGCCATACAGTCCGTCACTGATACCTCCTACCATGGTACTGCTGTTACGGTTACCTCTGCCCTTCAGTTCTACAGGAATGGTTGACTCAAAAGCTGTTGTTCCGGGTACTTTCCTCCAGTCCCAGAACGGGAAAGCATCCATATAGTCATCACTGTCTATATAAAAATAGGTAGCTCCATCTCCTAAATAGAATCCTCTAATATTATCTTCGTTAACATGTTCTGAACCAATGGTCCTGCATGAGTGCATCTTCAAGGATGCCATCCATGAGGGCGTACGATGGATGGTATAGTCGGAATAGGGGAAGTGCTTATGACCTACTAAAGGATTTCCTTCCAAGGGAAATCCTGTCATCCCGAGATCTTGTGCACAAAAGGCCGTCATATATCCCTTATGTGTTGAGGCTCTCATAAACAGTTGTCTGCCTAAAGAACTGATATCCATCCGCCTGTGCCATATCACCCAACGGTAACCGTTGTCAATCAGATTGACAAGGATGGAACGCTGTTCTTCATTTAATTGATAGGAAGTATTCTCAAAGAGTTTGTAAAAGAAGGTCATACTACTGAGAAAAGCCAGTCCATAATTGCCAAACTGTTGTTGTGGACCGTGCAGATGATAACTCCAATCGGGTTGAATGCCATCAGTTCCACTTATAGTTATCTCGGAGACAATCGTATCGCGGGCTTGTTTTACCAAATGCTCATCATCGGTAAGCAAACCTTTTATCATCATATTGGAGGCTAACCACACCTTGTTTTGTCCGGTCATACCGAAATGTGCCTTGTTCATTACGGCAAGTGCTCCTTGTCGTTCCTGTTCACTCAGTTGGTCTTCCACAATCAGAAAGGCTTGTCCTAACGTGCGGGGAATACCTATCTCATTCTGCCACCAGTTCTTGCACACAGGCATGTTCTCAAACCAAAACCTCAATAGCTGATGGATGTTTTTTTTGATCTTCTCGTTATGATAATAAGGCGTGGTATCTGAAGCATAGAGTTTACATAATTCAAGGGTACGCTCTGCATGTTGCTTCGGTTCCCATGAGGTGCGTTTCTCATCCTGATAGTTGATATCTGAGAATGAACCGTCGTCTTTTATGAATGAGAGATAACGGTTGATCTTCTCTGTATTCAACGGGCATTTATTCATCAGTTCTTGTACCATCTGATCACCGATGTGCTGTTCCATCGGTAATTGGATCAGGTCATTAAGCAAGGTGTCTTTATCCGTCTTTTGCGGAACTAACATCTTCAGGTAGTTGGATTTCAACGTGGTGATATCACCACCCTTGGCTAAGATAGCAAAACATGCTATACACAACAAGATAAGTATATATTTCTTTCCCATT
>JAFZPF010000235.1 GCA_017550455.1 Prevotella sp. | reverse complement strand
TTATCAGGACGCCATGCGGGGATCATACGAGGATCTTTCTCACCCTTGTTGGCGGCATAGGCAATATGATAACGGAGATCATCAACAGGATCATCTGTCGTACAAACAGTCTCTACATGATACCTGCGCATAAATCCACGAGCAGTGTATTCGGGATCGTTAGCCAATTTGTCATTACACTCATCGAAAATCTCACGGGCAGTCTTCGGACTGAGCAGCTTCGTGATACCGAAAGCAGTCTTTAACTCCAGATGGGTCCAGTGATACAAGGGATTACGGAAGGTATATGGGACCGTCTCTGCCCATTTCTCAAACTTCTCCCAGTCGGTGGTATCCTTACCGGTGCAAAAGCGCTCATCCACACCATTGGTACGCATAGCTCTCCACTTATAGTGGTCGCCACCAAGCCATAACTCTGTAATACTCTTGAACTTGTGATCATTAGCTACCATCTCGGGAATCAGATGACAGTGATAATCGATAATTGGCATCTTTGATGCATGATTGTGGAATAAATCCTGCGCGGTAGCTGTCTCGAGCAGGAAGTTGTCGTCCATAAATTGTTTCATACTAGTAACCTTGTTTTTAAGCATTATTGAATTTCTTGCAAATATACGTTATTTTTTTGGATTTACGAAGTTTTTAATTTATATTTGCACAAATATTTACGTAAACGATGTAATCTATCATATCATGTTAAGAACCGGAAAAGTATTGTTAATATACACAGGTGGAACGATTGGGATGGATATTAATCCGAAGACGGGTTCTCTCGAACCGCTTGACTTCCACCATCTCGTTGCCAGGGTACCTGAGTTTGACACCATAGCCACAGGAATTGATGTTTACCAGTTCACCCCACCTATCGACTCTTCTGATATGTCACCACAAATGTGGGAACAGATCGTAAAGATTATCAATGATGGATATGAGGATTACGACGGTTTTGTGATTCTTCACGGCACCGATACCATGGCTTTCACAGCCTCTGCCCTGTCGTTTATGTTAGAAAATCTCACCAAGCCGGTGATCCTTACCGGTTCGCAGTTGCCCATCGGACAGTTGCGTACCGACGGAAAAGAGAATCTGGTAACGAGCATCGAGATAGCAGCAGCTCATCATGAGGATGGAACGCCCATCGTTCCCGAGGTATGTATCTACTTCAATGGCAGCCTGTTACGTGGTAATCGTTCAACAAAAATAAATGCCGATGGATTCAATGCTTTCGATAGTTTCAACTACCCTCATCTGGCAGACGCAGGTATCAATATTGTCTATCACGAGGAGCATATCCTGAAGCCTGACTATACGAAACCGATGATTCCTCACTATGCTTCCGACCCGAACATCCTGGTGTTCACGCTCTTCCCAGGCATACAGAATAATATCGTGAGGAACATGCTCGACATACCGGAGATAAAAGGTATCGTGATGCGGTCATATGGCAGTGGTAATGCCCCGCAGAAACCATGGCTGCTTAATCTGTTGAAAGAGGCTGCCGACCGTGGGGTGGACATCATCAATATCAGTCAGTGTGCTGCCGGCACCGTGGAGATGGCTCGCTATGACACTGGCTATCATCTGAAGAATGCTGGAGTGATCTCCGGTTATGACGGAACGGTAGAGAGTGCTGTTGCCAAGTTGATGTACTTGCATGGCAACTTAAAGGATTCTGAAACCATCCGCTATTATCTCAACCAGAATCTCCGTGGCGAAATAACGTTGTAATATCACTTATATATTAATAAACATTATGAAAGAACTGAAAGGAACAAAAACAGAGAAAAACCTGCAAGAAGCATTTGCAGGTGAGAGTATGGCACGTAATAAATACACCTACTTTGCTTCCAAGGCAAAGAAAGACGGATACGTGCAGATTGCAGCCATCTTCGAAGAGACTGCTGCCAATGAGAAAGAACATGCTAAGATGTGGTATAAACTGCTCAACGGTGGTAAGGTTAGTGATACAGTGACCAATCTGGCTGACGCTGCCGCTGGTGAGAACTTCGAGTGGACGGATATGTACGACCGTATGGCCAAGGAAGCCGACGAAGAGGGATTCCCTGAGATAGCAGAGAAGTTCCGTGGTGTTGCTGCTATCGAGAAACACCATGAGGAGCGTTACCGCAAACTGCTGCAGAATATCAAGGATGCTATCGTCTTCTCACGCGATGGAGATGTGATATGGCAATGTGCTAACTGTGGACATATCGTTATCGGCAAGCAGGCACCCGAGGAATGCCCTGTATGCAACCATCCACAGAGTTATTTCCACCTGAAAGCAGAGAATTATTAATACAATGGTAACTGTTAGGACTTACTTCATGTATGTCCGCAGCAGTGGGGACAGGAACCACCACCGGAAATGACAACTACTTCCGGTCAATTCCAAAAAATAGATATCTGGTTCCTGTCCCCAATTGTATCGAAGCACATTTTGACAATCCCTCAACAAATGGAGCTCAAGACACTATACAACAGATTCCGGAAGTGGCAGCAGAAACCCTTCGACTATCGCATTAAGTCTAAGGGTGTTGTGCATCACTGTTGCAACTGTGATGCAGAATTCGAGGGGAATTTCTGTCCTTACTGTGGACAGAAAGCCACTGTAGGACCTGTTGGATGGAAATCAGTGGTTACTGGAATACTACTTCTCTGGGGTATGGACTCCCGCTCCCTGTCTTATACCCTGCTTCAACTGGTCTTGCGCCCCGGCTATATCATCAACGACTATATCAACGGTCGCCGTCAGGTATCCTTCCCACCGGTAAAGATGCTCTTTATCTTAGCCGTCTTCTATGTGCTTTTCAGATTCTTGATAGGTCCTCCCCAAAATGCGAGTGTTGATACGAATAGTGATATGCATATTATCTATTGGTTAGAGAAATGGTCTGAGAAGAACATGGGATGGGCCTCGCTCCTATTTGCCAGCATACTCATCCTGCCCACATGGATAACCTTCCGCTATTCACCCATGAACACTTTCCATACGCTGCCCCAAGGATTCTTCATCCAGGTGTTCCTGGCATCCCTCAGTTTGCTCATCAGTATCGTCAGTGATTATTTCATCCATCATATAGCATGGCTGGTGCTCATCTTCTATTTATTTGCCTATAAACAGTTGTTCGGTTACAGCTGGTGGGGTACGATTTGGAGAATCACCATTATGTTCTTCTTAACTTTCATCATTTTGTGTCTTGGTTCCTTTTTAGGGGAAACCATCATCAGGAGAGGACCGGTGAGCGGTGAGTCAGCAAGCGTGCTGCAAGAAATCTTTGGAGTAACCGTCACCTTCCTTATCGCCATGATTCCCTCCGTGGTTATTCTACAGTTTTTCAATAAACGGGGGTACAAGAAGAGAGTTCGTAATTAATTATTATTAAACACAGAGACACTGAGATACAAAGATACTAAATGGAGAATTAGTATTTCAAAAAAACTCTGTGGTGCGGGGATAGTCTGCACAGCAACACTATCCCCGGGATGAATGTTTTAGTTCCTATAGGTAAAGCTCGAGCCACCGACGAACTCTCGCATGATCGAGGTGGGTGGTATCTCCTTATCACTCACTGGAAGGAAATAATGAATGAATTTCAGCAGACGGTGCGCCTCCGCATATTCCGCACAGTTTTTCGGAACCGACGAGAGGATAATCTCTGCAT
>JAFZPF010000234.1 GCA_017550455.1 Prevotella sp. | reverse complement strand
GGCAATCATGATTATTCGATGTATATGCATCGTGACTCAGCCACGATGCGCATGAATGAAATCCTGTTGCAACGCAAAGAGCGTTCTATGGGGTGGCATCTGTTGATGAACGAGCACAGAACACTTTATCGTGGCAAAGACTCACTGGTGATTGCCGGTATGGAAAACGATGGCTTACCTCCATTCCCACCGAAGGGTGATATAGAAAAGACACTGAACGGGGTGAAGGACGGTGCTTTCGTAGTAATGCTTCAGCATGATCCAAGTGCATGGAAACGACATATAATACCCGACGGAAGGAGTCAACTGACATTAAGCGGTCATACTCATGGCGGACAGGTCAAATTATTCGGATTCTCTCCTGTGATGCTCAACTATGATGAATATTCAGGATATTATGAGGAAGGTGACCACGCGATATATGTCAGCAATGGTGTTGGTGGCTTTATTCCCTTCCGCTTCGGAGTACCTGCAGAAGTCTCTGTCATCACCCTCCACAGGAAATAATTGACAATTGATAATTGAGAATTGATAATTAACGACAGTTATCCATTTTCAATTTTCCATTTCCCATCTTCTCTTTATTGATCTGGATTCTCCACGTACCCTTGATATTCCGGAATCAGACTGTTCATAATCGTTTCATAACTCTTCTCCATCGTATGTTTGATCTGCTCCGGTCCACTGCCCTCCGGATAAATCGGGGCATGGATGGTCAGTGACATCGGATGCCAACAAGGCCATTTATTTGTTCGTGGCAGGATATCAAACGATCCGTTGATGGTAAGAGGTACAACGGGCAGCCGTATCTCATCGGCTAACATAAAAGCACCACGCTTGAACGTTCCCATATGTCCGGTAAAAGAACGGCTTCCCTCAGGGAACACAACCAAAGAGATGCCTTCCTTCAGGATCTCACGTGCCTTGGTATAAGTTTCTTTTATCTTGCTGGGAGTACGCTTGTCAACAAATATCTGATGCGAACGCTCACAGGCATAGCCCACAAAGGGTATTTTCCGCAACTGCCACTTCATCATCCATTTAAAGTTCCGGTTTAGATAACCGAAGATAAGGAAGATGTCGAAAGCCCCTTGATGATTGCTGACAAATACATACGACTCACCTTTATGGAGATTTTCCCGACCTTCCACCTTGACAGGGATGAACATAATCTTAAGTATCAGCCATGCCCAGATCTTACCGGGATAGTAGCCGAACCAATGTCCGTTGCCTATCGACATGCCGATGGCGATAACGATAGTGGTGAGGATCGTCAGTATAACAACAAGAGGTGCTGCGATGCACAACAGATAGATACGATAGAGGTATTTCATGACAAGAATAAACAATGGGGAAAGGATTATTCCTGAATGGCAGGGTATTTGCGGAACCAACCATCCCAGCGCAGTCGCATCACACCGAAGAATGCTTCACCGAAGATGCCTCCACTCATTTTAGACACACCTTCACGCCGGTTGACGAAGATGACAGGTACTTCCTTGATCTTAAAGCCAATCTTATAGGCTGTAAATTTCATCTCTATCTGGAAGGCATAACCCTTGAAACGGATCTTGTCCAACTCAATAGTCTTGAGGACACGGCGCTTATAGCACTTAAATCCGGCAGTGGTGTCATGTACCTTGAAACCAGTAACGATACGTACGTACTTGGAAGCGAAATAACTCATCAGCACCCTGCCAATGGGCCAGTTGACCACATTCACGCCACTGATATAACGTGAACCGATGGCCACGTCATAACCTTCATCATGACAGGCAGCATACAACCGCGGTAGGTCGTTCGGATCATGACTGAAGTCGGCATCCATCTCAAAGACGTATGCATAGTCGTGCTCCAAAGCCCACTTGAAACCGGTAATGTAAGCAGTTCCCAAACCGAGTTTGCCGGAACGCTCAAGGATAAACAACCGGTCAGAAAACTCGCTTGCCATCAATGACTTGACGATAGCAGCAGTGCCATCGGGTGAACCGTCGTCGATGACAAGGATGTGAAAACATTTCTCTAATGAGAATACTGCACGGATAATCTTCTCGATATTCTCTTTCTCATTGTAGGTGGGAATGATTACAATACTGTCGCTGTTGTTCATATGCTGTAATTTTCTACAAAGGTAGTTTTTTCTTATTAAATAAACAAATTATTCTTTCTTTTTTACTCACTTATTCGTACCTTTGACTTCGTCGAAGGTACTCTCGTTCGACAATGAAAAGAAAAATAAATTATTCTTTTGCATTGTTCTCACTTATTCGTACCTTTGACTTCGTCGAAGGTACTCTCGTTCGACAATGAAAAGAAAAATAAATTATTCTTTTGCATTGTTCTCACTTATTCGTACCTTTGTGCCTGTTTATGGTAATAAAAGATTTGTTGGAACTCTATGCCCGCTCCCCACAGTCGGCGGCATTAGTGAAATACATGGAAGATGACTCGATAAGACACATCTTCCTGCAAGGCTTGGTGGCATCTGCCCCGGCAGTGCTCTTTGCCTCCGCTGCGAGGAGAACATCTCAGGTAATGCTTTTTATATTACAGGATGCGGATGAAGCCGGTTATTTCTATCATGATCTGGAGCAGATGCTGGGCAACCAACAGGTGTTTTATTTCCCGTCTTCTTATAGAAGACAAATCAAATACGGCCAGTTGGATGCAGCTAGTAACATCCTCCGTACGGAGGTGCTTTCCCGCCTTGCTACCGTTGACAATAACCCCAATGGCGGTTCTCTGTATATCGTTACCCATCCGGAGGCTGTTGCAGAGTTGGTGGTTTCCAAGAAGAACCTTGACGAACGGTCTGTACGACTGAAAGTAGGCGAGAGTCTCGACAGCACGCTTCTTCAACAGACACTGCGGGAATACGGTTTTATGGAGGTTGACTATGTCTATGAACCGGGACAGTTTGCTGTAAGGGGAAGTATTATGGATGTGTATTCCTACAGTCACGAATATCCTTTCCGTATTGACTTTTTCGGTGATGAGATCGATTCCATCCGTACTTTCGAGGTAGATAGTCAGTTGTCACGCGACAAGAAAGAGTCGGTAGAGATTGTGCCCGAACTGACAACCTCGTCAGAGAAAATCTCTTTCTTCCGTTTTCTGCCATCCAGGACATTGCTGGCCATGAAAGATGTCGTCTACGTAAAAGGTGTTATCGACCGCACTTACCG
>JAFZPF010000233.1 GCA_017550455.1 Prevotella sp. | reverse complement strand
TATTTTGGGGAGACAGACAGTCAGCCATGCGGACATTGTGATGTGTGTATCGCCCGGAGAAAAGACACCCTCTGCGATGAACGGCTGCAGCCAGCCATCAAAGAGATTATCACATTGTTAGGTGATGGGAAGGAACATCCGTTGTATGAGTTACACCAACTGACGATTGCCAAGGATCTCTTGGACACCGCCTTGGAATATCTCATCAACGAAGAGAAGATTGGGATTAGGGACGGGATGCTAATGTTGCTGCACAACAAAATTGAAAATTGAAAATTGAAAACATATAATTTGAACCAGATAATCATATTAGGTACGGGACATGCGACGGTAACGAAATGCTACAACACGTGTTTTATCGTCAGTAACCAACACGACATGCTGCTGGTGGATGCCGGCGGCGGCAATGGGATCTTCCATCAACTGGAACAGGTGAACATCCCCCTCAGGAATATCCATTATCTCTTTATCACCCATACCCACACCGATCATATCTTCGGTTGTGTGTGGGTGGTCAGATTAGTGATACAAATGCTATTACAGGACGAGTATGAGGGTAGTCTCCATATCTACAGTCATGACAAAGGCTTAAGAGCACTCCGGGAAATCTGTGAGATGACACTCCATCAGGAGTATAACGATCTAATAGGGCAACGTATACTCTTACATGAGCTACGCGACGGGGAGCATTTCCATGTAGGTGCAATGGACTTCCAAGCCTTTGACATACAGTCGGATAAGGAAAAACAGTTTGGCTTCCGTTGGCATATGGACGACGGACGGACGTTGGTGTGTCTGGGTGATGAGCCGTACAACCCCTTATGCCGTAAATATGTAGAGGGGGCCGATTGGCTGATGAGTGAGGCTTTCTGTCTGTATGAGGACCGTGACATCTTCCATCCTTACGAAAAGTACCATAGCACGGCTAAGGATGTGGGGATGATGGCGGCATCGCTACATATAAAGAACCTGCTGCTCTATCACACGGAAGATCATCGTCTGGCCACGCGTAAGATGGATTATACTGCAGAGGCCACACGGTATTTCCAAGGGAACATCCTCGTTCCGGATGATTTAGAGGTTATCAGTTTGTGAGTTTATAAATTGTAGGGACACACATAAAGTGAGTCCCTACATTCTTCCTTTTCAATCATTCATTTGTTGCGAAGCAACATTAGTTATTCTCCGGACGGAGCTTTCTCACGGTGACACCTGTCTGCCACATCTCGCTTTCACGCATCGCCTTGAGTTCCTCGTTCAACTTCTCACGATAGTCAGGCTGGGAGTTCTTATCAATGGACATCTGTGCCTCGACACCTGTCTTCACCGACTCATACAACTGCTGCATCACCGGTTTGATGGCATCATGGAACCGTGGGGCCCAGTCTAACGCACCACGCTGGGCAGTGGTAGAGCAGTTGGCATACATCCAGTCCATACCTTTCTCTCCGAACAACGGACCGAGACTCTGTGTCAGTTCTTCTACCGTCTCATTAAAAGCTTCCGATGGAGAATGTCCGTTCTCACGGAGCACCTCATATTGTGCCAAGAGCAGTCCTTGAATAGCACCCATCAAAGAACCGCGCTCACCGGTAAGGTCGGAGGTCGCCTCACGCTCGAAGGTAGTCTTGAACATATAACCAGCACCGATACCGATACCGAAAGCTATTGTCTTCTCCTCTGCATGACCAGAAGCATCCTGATAGACAGCATAAGAGCAGTTAAGGCCACGACCCTCACAGAACATCGTTCGTAAAGATGTACCGGAACCTTTCGGGGCCACCATGATCACATCTATATCTTCAGGAGGAACAACACCGGTACGGTCACTCCAGTTAATTGCAAAACCGTGACTGTAATAAAGCGTCTTTCCCTTGGTGAGATACTGCTTGATGGTGGGCCATACTTGGATCTGTCCGGCATCGGACAGCAACATACACAGGATGGTACCTTTCTCTGCTGCCTCTTCGATTGAGAAAAGGGTTTTTCCGGGAACCCATCCATCAGCAACAGCCTTGTCGAAGGTTTTACCCGGACGCTGTCCAACTATCACGTTAAAACCATTGTCGCGAAGGTTACAAGCCTGTCCAGGACCTTGAATACCATAGCCGATCACTGCGATTACCTCATCTTTCAGCACTTCGTGTGCTTTCTCTAATGAGAACTCTTTACTGGTGACTACTGTTTCCATGATGCCACCGAAATTCATTTCTGCCATATTATTTATTTAAAGTTTAACATACCTCCTGAACCTTCTCAGTCCTAACCCGAGGACAACAGCTTAGATTCTTCCTTCCCTACACGAGAGAATGACTAGAGGGTGATAATTATCGTTTTACAAATACCACTTTGCTCCTTAACACCTCTGTCGTTTCGTCCTTGCAGATACGGACACAGAAGCTGCTCTCTTCTGCCGGCTCCATATAAAACGACAGGATATCTCCCTGATGAGCTTCCGCCACGTAAGCCACATCAAACCGTTTGATACGGTATTGTTTGTACCATCCCAAATCCCACAAGTCAAGGACATGCTCGATATACTTCACAGAGTTGATATGTCCGTTAATATCCACATCGCTGTAACCCGTCTCCAAAGAACGTACCCGTTGTGCCTGATCACCCATCTTCACTCGAGAGAGTTTCTCCATGGGATTCTGTTTATCGGTCTCAACCCACTCCGTTAGTGCACCATCATTGATATCCAAGAGGTTACACGGTTGGCGTGTCTCAGTATCGATCATCGCCCAAATACTTCTTCCATAACCGTACACCTTCTGATCATCCTCGCTGACAACACGAAAATTACGGTTCGTGAAAAAGCGCATCGCACTCTCCACCCAAGTCTCTACATAGAAACGATCGTACTCACGGGGCATCTCATCCATCTCTATGGCAAGCCGGGACAATACCCATGTCTTATTTACAGTGTTCAGATAATTCATGCCGAAGCCTCTGTCACGGCTATGGAAATCCGCCGCATTCAGCATGTGGTTACCTAGATGGCCCATGAACAGCTCATGGCTGAAATCACAATGGAACGGAGAAGCCATCTCCAGATACCGTCCAACTTTATTCATCTTCATATATATAATACTTTTGGTTAAAATATCAAGTGTTCGTTTTATCTCCGGATGTTATTAACAGATAGGGGCGTTTACCCCTAAACTCTATGCCCTAAACTCTTCACTCACTCATCAAACGGCGGCGGCGCTCCTGATCTTCGAGGAAGTCGGATACCTGTTCCACTGTGCTCCGTGTGACGGCAATACGTCCGGAGCGAGTATATTGCAATACACAATTAAAACTGTTCAAGGCGAAATACAAGGCCGTGATATCCTCGGTCATGCCTGAGAGCATCACCGAACAGAACGTGGGGTTAACCTCCATGATATGTGCATCGGCTTTCCGGATCAGTCTTGAGATCTCAGGATTTTCCAACACCTCAGGTGTTGACAGTTTATAGAGACCGACCTCTCGGATAAAGAGTTGTTCGTCGGTATAGTAACTGGCTTTTATCACGTCGATCTTCTTCTCTATCTGTTTGGTAATCTTAATGATCTGATCTTCATTGCTCCATGCCGTTATCGTGTATTTGTGTACACCGGGGATGCTTGAAGCCGACACATTGAGACTCTCGATATTCACTTGTCTGCGAGTGAACACCGCCGTTATCTGATTCAGAATACCGGCAATATTCTCTGAATACACCAACAATGTATATAATGTCTTTTCTTCCATCACGCTCTTCTATATATATATTTCCAGCACCATTTCGTCAACATTACTGCCGGGAGGTGTCATCGGCAGAATATCATCGTCTTCCATAATGATGCACTCCATGATATAAGGGCCTTCTGTTTTTAACATCTTATCGATAGCTTCAGGCAGTTTTTCACGCTCATACACCAGCTCGTATGGGATCTTATAAGCCTGTGCTATCAGTTCATAGGCAGGGTTCTTCATCTTGGTAAATGATTTTCTTCGTTCATAGAACATATCCTGCCACTGTCGGACATTACCGAGATAGTGATTATTCAGCATGATCATCTTTATAGGACGAGCATGTTCCATGATAGTACCCAACTCCTCCATACACATCTGGAAACCACCATCCCCCATGAAGCACAACACCATACGGTCAGGATTACCGTAGGTAGCACCGATAGCTGCGGGCATACCATAACCCATGGTGCCCAAGCCACCGCTTGTACACAGACTACGTCTGTGTTTGAACTTGGAGTAACGAATGGTGAAGAGTTGATTCTGTCCCACGTCGGTGACAATGATAGCCTCACCCTTGGTAGCCTCAGCAAACTGATGAACCACTTCACCCATGCGCAGCGGTCCCTTGGTGGGATGTATAGCCGGTTCTATCACTTTCACTTTTTCTTCTTCGTAAAGTGGAAGGAAAGAAGCTTTCCACGCATCATGGTGTTTCTCCTCCAACAATGCCGTAATAGCGGGGAGTGACACCTTACAGTCAGCCACCACAGCAACATCCGTCTTGACATTTTTGTCTATCTCACTCTTATCGATATCCAGATGTATAACCTTTGCCTGTCTAGCGAAAGCCTTGACATTGCCGGTAACACGGTCAGAGAAACGCATACCGATAGCAATGAGCACATCACACTCTTGTTCTTTTTTATTAGGAGCATAGTTGCCGTGCATACCCAGCATACCGATATTCAATGGATGGTCATCAGGCAAAGCACTCAATCCCATCATCGTACGTCCCGCCGGTATATCAGCTTTCTCCAAGAAGGCCTTCAGTTCCTCATGGGCATCACCCAGTTCTACACCCTGTCCTACCAATGCCAAAGGACGTTCTGCATGATTAATCAATGCCGCAGCCTGCCTGACAGCATTTTGGTTTAATGTCGGGAAAGGAACATACGAACGGACGAAGTTCACCGTTGTTGGCTTGTACACTACTTTCTCCATCTGCGCATTCTTGGCAAAGTCGAGAACGACAGGGCCAGGGCGACCGCTTCTGGCAATGAAAAAAGCACGGCTTACCGCCCATGCGATATCTTCTGCACGACGAATCTGATAACTCCACTTACTGATGGGTTGTGAGACACCCACGAGATCAACTTCCTGGAAAGCATCTGTTCCCAACATGGAAATCGGTACCTGACCGGCAATCACCACGATCGGTGTAGAGTCCATCATCGCATCAGCAACACCTGACAGTGTGTTGGTGGCTCCGGGACCACTGGTAACTAAAGCGACGCCTACCTTGCCACTCACCCGAGCAAACCCTTCTGCAGCATGGGCTGCAGCCTGTTCGTGACGAACC
>JAFZPF010000232.1 GCA_017550455.1 Prevotella sp. | reverse complement strand
CGTTTCCTCTCGCCCGATCCTATCATACAGTCGCCCGACTTCTCGCAGAGCCTCAATCGCTACGCCTACTGTCTGAACAACCCGCTCTCACTGGTGGACCCCTCGGGATACAGCTGGTTCAGCAAGAACTGGAAGTCGCTCACGGCAGCGGCAGTAGGTATTGCTGTAAATGTTTTAGTAGCTGGAGGTGCAACAGGTTTTACAATTTCTGTAATTGCAGGTGCCGCAGGCGGAGCTGCTGGTGCAATGACAGGAGCCTTGCTCAACGGGGCGAACCTCGGACAGGTAGCCAAGGCCACCTTTACGGGTGCCTTCTGGGGAGCTGTAGGTGGAGCCGCTAATTTTGCATCTTACGATGATAACCTATTTGCATCCTTATTTAAACATGCATTTACTGAAAGTGCTCAAGAAACGCTAAAAGGTGGAAATATGTTACATGGATTTATGATGGGGCTTGTATCTGGCATTGGTGCGGCTACCATTAACAAATACAAAGGTCAGATAGGACGTGTTGGCTGTATAGTTGCAAATGCCGTTACCTGTGGCACGGTTTCAGAAATAGGTGGAGGAAAATTTGCAAATGGAGCGGTAACAGGAGCATTTTCCATAATGTTCAATGATTTTATGCATAGTATTAAATTCAAAAACATTGATTTCAAGGCCGTTAAAGACGAATTAGATAAACTTTATGAAAAGTATGGCAGTGCAGAAGAGAATTCATCTTTATATCGTAGTATGGGAGGTTCTATTAAATCAGAGGTTTATGATAAATATTATGAACTAACTGGAAATGCATGTGCATTAAAATTAAGTAAAGCTTTGCGAAGAGTAGGTTATTATATTGAAAAAGGAACGAAGGGATCCTTGACAGATAAACATGGTAATGCATATTTTGTTTCAGCTGAAATAATGCAGGAATATCTTTCTGGAATACCAGAAGCTCATACAATGAATTATAACAATGTGATAGATTTAAGAAATAATCTAAATACAGGATTCTTTTTCCAAAAGGGTGGATATACAAACCCGAACATCGGTCATATAGATGTGGTTTATAACAGACAATTTCCTAAGAGATTAGGGAATGCACATAAACAATACGTTGGAATCTATTAGATAAATTATGTATAGAATATTACTGACAATTTTTATTATAAGTATGAAGTCCTTTTCGTACGCAGATAATGTATCTTTGAAAGGTACGATAATTGGAGGAGTTTGTAACACCGTGCGCATCTCTTTTCCATTCATTGGTGATGATGGGAAATATGCGGTTCATGAAGACACGGTTGGGGTCGTTGAAGGTCGCTTTGTTTATACCACAGTAATAAACGGATTAACCCTAGCCAACCTGTGGTATGATGATAAACAATACCCTATCATCCTCTTTCTGGGGAAGGGAGAAACCAGTGTTGAAATAGATCTTCGCTATCCCTATCGTTATACCCAGTCAGGTCTGTCTTTTGATGAAGAGATAGCCGTATTCAGAGAATACATGCAAGCCGATGATAGTTTGAACATTGATATTTTAGAGAGATACAACTCTTCATTATCATCATTGAACAACAAATACAATAAAATGCATATCGACAAAATCGAGTGGGATGTGAAACGAAATACCATATTAGAAGATTGTGAAAGGTTACTAAATTCTAAGACTGGTCATTTGCTGGATTTTTGCAAGACTCATGAGTCATTTAAGATTACAGCAGGATTACTATATGAGTATCTGGATTATGTTCCCTCAATGTATGAAAAAGTTGATTCCATGCTCTTTTACATATCAAATCAGGTGAATAATGATAATATGATGAGGATTCTTAAAAGTAAGATTAAGCAGTCTGCAATTATTTACAAATGCAAGGAATCACCCATTGGTGCCATTGCTCCAGATTTTAAAGGAACAACCCATGATAGAAGAAAGGTCTCTCTACATGATTTTCATGGTCAATATGTCCTATTACATATTGGTCTTGATGATATACTTAATAACTTTTCAAATTCCATTATTTCAGAATTAAGAAATATCAATATGAAAAAAAACAGTTTAGATTTAGAAATCATATCCATTAATCGATACTCGCTAAGCTCAGATAAAGAATTAAGGAAAGAAAAAATCAATTGGATAATCATCGATGATGATCAGATAAATAGGAAAACCATGCGCGAAGTCACACCAGTCTCAGACATGTATCCTATAAGGTCATTACCACAATTCTTCCTGATAGACAGAAAAGGTATCATAATATATGAATGGAATGGCTTATACAATTATCCAACTCTAGGAAAGATTCAAGAGTTAGTGGATCAAAGTGTGAGCTGAAATGATATGCCCGTTCATCGGGATATGTTATCATGAGCGGTTGAAAGATTATATTATCCTTATTACCCGTTCATCGGGATATGTTATCCCGATGTCAGTAATGGCGGATATTCTATCCGCACCTAATATAAACTACAGAAATAGCTAAGATGCATAATAAAAGCAATAAGCATAGAGCTGCAAACGGTTACGATAAAGTTTTTTTTGCGGATAATATATCCTGATATTCATCTTCGGCGGATGACATATCCGCCGGAACGGATAAGAATGGTGGAGAAAAAGGAGACAAAAGAAGAAAAAGATATAAATAATAATATTTTTTTAAGAAACTATGAAACTAATAGAATATAAAATTAACAAATACGGTAAGAAACCATTCTTCGGTGTCATTCTTCATGATGGACGGCAATGGCTTTCATTAAAATACAATATTACTGATTACGAACTAGTGGGGCGAGATACCTGCCGACTTCGGAAGGAAATAACACACCGTTCATTTGGAAGTATCGAGAAAATGCCCGCTTTCTTTTTCCCTTTTATGAAGATTTAAACAAAAACATTTTGCGGTTTGGATAATAATTGCCACCTTTGCACCCAATTATTCATTATATTATGCTTTAGCGATTAATAATCAATTTAAGACCCCTAACTTATGGCAGAAAAATTGGAAGTAAAAGAGTTGGACCAGGTCGTTGTCCGCTTTTCCGGTGATTCCGGCGACGGTATGCAGTTGGCTGGAAACATTTTCTCTACTGTATCTGCAACTGTAGGTAACAGCATCTCTACATTCCCCGATTACCCCGCTGACATCCGCGCCCCGCAAGGCTCGCTGACGGGTGTTTCCGGTTTCCAGGTACACATTGGTGCCGGTAAGGTGTATACCCCGGGTGATTTGTGTGATGTATTGGTAGCGATGAACGCGGCTGCACTGAAGACTCAGTACAGGTATGCCAAGCCTCAGGCAACTATCATTATTGACACAGACTCATTTGGACCGAATGATTTGAAGAAGGCAGCATTCAAGACAGACGATTATTTAGGCGAGATGGGTATCGATCCCGACCGTGTGATCCAGTGCCCGCTCACACAGATGGTCAAAGACTGTCTGGCAGACACAGGTATGGACAACAAGTCGATCCTGAAGTGCCGTAACATGTTCGCTGTCGGATTGGTATGTTGGTTGTTCGACCGTGACATCAACCTCGTAGCAAACTTCCTTCGTGAGAAGTTCGCAAAGAAACCGGCTATTGCCGAGAATAATATCAAGGTGGTGCAGGCAGGATATGACTACGGTCATAACACCCACTCCTCAGCCATCAATGTATATCGCATAGAGTCGAAAGAGAAGGTGCCCGGACGATATATGGATATTACAGGTAATAAGGCTACTGCTTACGGTCTTATTGCTGCTGCTGAGAAGGCAGGATTGAAACTGTATCTCGGTTCTTATCCTATCACTCCCGCTACCGACGTGCTGCACGAACTCTCAAAGCATAAGTCTTTAGGCGTGATCACCGTACAGTGTGAGGATGAGATCTCTGGTGGTTGTAGTGCCCTCGGTGCTGCTTTTGCAGGTGCCTTAGGTGTTACCAGTACTTCCGGTCCTGGTGTCTGTCTGAAGAGTGAGGTGATGAACCTCGGCGTTATCATGGAGTTGCCGTTGGTGGTTCTTGATGTACAGCGTGGTGGTCCTGCTACCGGTCTTCCTACGAAGAGTGAACAGACAGACCTGCTGCAGGTGCTCTTCGGCCGTAACGGTGAGAGCCCAATGCCGGTATTGGCTGCTACCAGTCCTACCGACTGTTTCGATGCTGCTTATCAGGCATGTAAGATTGCTTTGGAGCATATGACTCCTGTGGTGTTGCTGACCGATGCTTATATTGCTAACGGCTCAGGTGCTTTCCGTCTGCCTGATATCAATAAGTTGGATGCTATCAATCCTCCGTATGTCCCGGAAGAACTGAGAGGAAAGTGGGCTCCTTATATGCGTGCAGAGAACGGTACCCGTTACTGGGCTGTTCCCGGACGTGAGGGCTTCGAGCATATCCTCGGCGGATTGGAGAAAGACTCCGTGACCGGTGCTATCTCTACCGATCCTGAGAATCATGATTTGATGACACGCTTGCGTGCTCAGAAGATTGCCAACATCGAGGTGCCTGATCTTGAGGTGGAAGGCGATGTTGACGATGCCGACCTGCTGGTAGTAGGTTTCGGTTCTACTTATGGTCATCTGCGTACTGCCATGGATGAACTCCGTGCGAAGGGTTACAAGGTGGCTCAGGCTCACTTCAAGTATCTCAACCCACTGCCAAAGAACACCGCAGAGGTGATGAAGAGATATAAGAAGGTGGTTGTCGCTGAACAGAACATGGGTCAGCTTGCTGCTTATCTGCGTATGAAGGTGGACAACTTCGTACCTGAGCAGTTCAACCAGGTGAAGGGTCAGCCATTCGTGGTAGAAGAGTTAGTCAACGCTTTTGAGGACATTTTAAAGAAGTAAAGTTATGAGTTACACAGCAAATGATTATAAAAAAGGACAACCACGTTGGTGTCCGGGTTGCGGTGACCACTTTTTCTTGGCAGCGTTTCATAAGGCGTTGGCAGAGATCGGCATAGCACCAAAAGATATCGCAGTCATCTCAGGTATTGGCTGCTCCAGTCGTCTGCCACACTATATGGCAACATACGGCATGAATACCATCCACGGTCGTGCAGCAGCTATTGCTACCGGTGCGAAGGTGGCTAATCCTAATCTTACGATCTTCCAAGTATCCGGTGACGGTGATGGTCTGGCTATCGGTGGTAACCATTTCATTCATGCAAACCGTCGTAACATCAACCTCAACATGATCCTGCTGAACAACCGTATCTACGGTCTGACAAAGGGACAGTACAGTCCGACATCCCCCCGTGGATTCGTGTCGAAGTCAAGTCCTTACGGAACGGTGGAGGATCCTTTCCGTCCGGCAGAGTTGTGTTTCGGTGCACGTGGCCATTTCTTCGGACGTGCCGTGGCTACCGATGCTAAGGGTATCTCTGAGGTGATGAAAGCAGCTGTTGCCCATCAGGGTACTTCTGTCTGTGAGATCCTGCAGAACTGTGTGATCTTCAATGATCACTGTCATGATGCAGTCTATAAGCCTGACGGACGTAAGGAGAATGCTATCTATGTAGAGCATGGCAAACCGCTGATCTTCGGTCCGAACAGAGAATTCGGTCTGATGCAGGAAGGTTTCGGTCTGAAGATCGTGAAGATCGGTGAGAATGGTATCACGGAAGATGATATCCTCGTTCACGATGCTCACTGCGAAGACAACACCCTGCAGTTGAAGTTAGCGTTGATGGGTAACAATGATGGTTTCCCCATCGCCTTGGGTGTTATCCGTGATGTGGAGGCTCCTACCTATGAGCAGGCTGTTGCCGATCAGATAGAAGAGGTGAAGGGCATGAAGAAATACCACAACTTCACAGAACTTCTCGAAACAAATGATATCTGGGAAGTGAAGTAACATATAAAAGGCTGGCAAACGCCAGCCTTTTATTGTTAATATAGATTCTATTTACTTCTCTCTGCCCCGCCAGAGAGAAGTAAGCAAGAGAGAGCTCGTTGCACGCTTCGAGTCAGAACAGATTACAGCTCTTCGTACTGTGCTGCGGAACTCACTTCGCTCAGACAGTCCTCGCACTGCCTTCGGCATCGTACTCAGTCCCTGTATCTGTTACCTGCCTCTCCCGCTATTGCAACATTTATTAAGTAAACGATCCGTGACGAATCGGACACCTCGCCCCCTGCCTAGGGGGAAAGGTTGGGAGAGGGGGCAACTCTTCACTCTTCACAACTTTTCCCCATAGCAGAGATCACCGCAGTCACCGAAGCCGGGAACGATATATTTATTAACGTTCATGCCCGGGTCGATGACAGCCACCCATAAGGTAGCATTCTCTTCCGGTATAGCTTTCTTCACTACGTCGATACCTTCCGGTGTGGCGATGACACTGGCGATATGGATGGCTTTGGGCTTACCGTTTTTCAGTAATGCCTCATAACCAGCAGCCATCGAACCTCCCGTCGCTAACATCGGGTCGGTGATAATCAGGGTCTTTCCCTCGATGCTCGGCGATGCCATATACTGCGTGTGGATACCCACCTCGGTATGCTCGCGGTTGGTATAGACACGATATGCTGATACAAAAGCGTTCTCCGCATGATCAAAGATATTGAGGAATCCCTGATGGAAGGGAAGTCCTGCACGTAAGATCGTAGCCACGACAAGCTTATCTTGCGGCATATTCACAACGGCAGTTCCTAAAGGTGATATCACCTCTCTGGCTGTGTATGTGAAGGTTTTACTCATCTCCATCGCCATATACTCACCGATGCGCTGGATATTATTACGGAACACCATACGGTTCAACTGATATTCCTGGTCGCGGATCTCTGCCAGATACTGATTCAGAATACTGTTCTGTTCACTGAGATTAATGATTTTCATAAGCTGTTATTTTGTTGCAAAGATAGTATTTTTTTTCTTTCTGAGATAGAAAAGGGCCGTTTTTCTGTCCTCCCCTATGAATTATCCTGGTTGAGATCACTGACCAACTAAGACAGCATCTTTTGTAAAGTCGGATTCGCAAAAGTATAAAAGAGTGTGGGGAAACGACTCCTTTTATTATAAAAATATTATAAAATAGCTTTTTTTGCACACCTAACTTTTTGTGTGTAAGTCTTTTTTGTGTATCTTTGCCATCGGAAAATCAGGAGAGGTCCTGATAAAGGTAAAAAGATATAGATAGGATTAATTATTTAAAAAATAAATATTAGTTATGGCAAAGTTAGATTTGACACAGTATGGTATCACTGGTTCGACAGTGATCGCTCACAATCCTTCATATGAATATCTGTATGAGGAAGAGACAAAAGCCGGCCTTACCGGTTTTGACAAAGGTGTAGATACAGAATTAGGTGCTGTGAACGTGATGACAGGTATCTTTACCGGTCGTTCTCCTAAAGACAAGTATATCGTATTAGACGAGCAGAGCAAAGACAAAGTATGGTGGACCTCAGAGGAGTATCCTAATGACAATCACCCGATGACCGAAGAGGTATGGGCAAAAGTCAAGGAGATAGCTGTTAAAGAACTCTGCAACAAGGATCTTTATGTGATGGATGCTTATTGTGGTGCCAATGAGGCTACCCGTCTGCGCGTACGTTTTATCATGGAGGTAGCATGGCAGGCTCATTTCATCAAGAATATGTTCATCCAGCCTACAGAGGAAGAACTGGAAACCTTCGAGCCTAACTTTGTTATCTTCAATGCTTCCAAGGCTAAGGTAGAGAATTATCAGGAACTCGGTCTGCGCAGTGAGACATGTGTGGCCTTCAACACCACCTCTCGTGAGCAGTGTATCATCAACACATGGTATGGCGGTGAGATGAAGAAGGGTATGTTCTCTATGATGAACTATTACCTGCCACTGCAGGGTATCGCTGCTATGCACTGTTCTGCCAATACCGATATGAAGGGTGAGAACACTGCAATCTTCTTCGGTCTTTCCGGAACAGGCAAGACCACGCTGTCAACCGACCCGAAGCGTCTGCTGATCGGTGACGACGAGCATGGATGGGATGATGAAGGTGTGTTCAACTTCGAAGGTGGCTGCTATGCAAAGGTGATCAACCTGGACAAAGAGAGTGAGCCGGATATCTATAACGCCATCAAGCGTGATGCTTTGTTGGAGAATGTTACCGTTGACGAGAATGGTAAGATCGACTTCTCAGATAAGAGCGTGACCGAGAACACCCGCGTAAGCTATCCTATCGACCACATCGAGAAGATCGTGAAACCTATTCATGGTAAGAGCGCAGGTCCTGATGCAGAGAATGTTATCTTCCTGTCTGCCGATGCCTTCGGTGTGCTTCCTCCGGTATCTATCCTTACTCCTGAGCAGACGAAGTATTACTTCCTCTCTGGCTTCACGGCTAAGTTGGCTGGTACAGAGCGTGGTATCACAGAGCCTACTCCTACCTTCTCTGCTTGCTTCGGACAGGCATTCCTGGAGCTGCACCCTACAAAGTATGCTGAGGAACTGGTGAGAAAGATGGAAAAGAGCGGCGCCAAGGCTTATCTGGTGAACACCGGTTGGAACGGCACAGGCAAGCGTATCTCTATCAAGGATACCCGTGGTATCATCGACGCTATCCTGAATGGCGCTATCAACAATGTTGAGACCAAGCATCTGCCTTACTTCAACTTCGAGGTACCTGTTGTGCTGGAGGGTGTAGACCGTCGTATCCTTGATCCTCGTGATACATACGAGAATGATGGCGTATGGGAAGAGAAGGCAAAGGATCTTGCATCCCGTTTCATCAAGAACTTCAAGAAATACGAAGGTAACGAGGCTGGCAAGGCACTGGTTGCTGCCGGACCGAAGCTGTGATGGTTTAGAGTTAAGGGTTTACGAGACTTCGGGATTTTGATAAAAATCGCTGCTCGAACCCCTCTTAAACGATTTGATAATTAAATTTACAAAAGGCCTGCCGTCATGGCGGGTCTTTTGATTTATATCAAATAACGGGCTTATTCGTGATTTTTTTTATAAAAACACTTGTGCAGGTACACAATTGTTATTATCTTTGCATTGCATTCGTGAGAATGCTTCCATTTTAAGTTTTCATAGGTTAGTAGTTTGATAGATTTAAGGTAAAGATTATGTTATTAGATTTTGAAACAATCGTGATGCTGGTCTTGACATTTATTTTCACAATACTCTGTATTGTTGCATTGGTTAATACTGACATCCGATAATTGTTTTCAGGAGGACGAAGTGAGTGATTCATATCGTTCTCTTTTTTTGTTTATAAACCAACAATAATGATTATCGTCGATGCAAATTCTTCACTCTTCACTCTTCACTTTTTAATAAAATAAAACTTAAAAAATGCTCAATTAATTAATATTTTAGATAATAAAGCATTTAAAATCAGTTCTATTTGAGGAATTCTCATTAAATTTGCAACCTAAAATGTAAAAATGAAAAGAATGAAGAGGTTTCTTTTACCTTTAACAGCTCTCTTTATCCTGTCATTATGCTCCTGCCTGGAGTCGAATGACGAAGAAGTAGAGTATGAAGACGATACCGCTATAACAGCGTTCTCCTTAGGAACGCTGAACAGATATTTGCATACACTGTCAAAGTCAAAAACCGACAGTATCTATAAAGTATCCGTTACGGGCAGCAGTTATAAGTTTTATATTGATCAGACGACCCGTGAGATCTATAATCCCGACTCACTGCCTTACGGTACTGATGCGGCACATGTGATCTGCACGATAAGCAGTAAGAACAGCGGAAGAGTGGTGGTGAAGAGTATGACCAGCGACTCTCTCACGTATTATAACAGTAGTGACTCTCTGGATTTCACCTCACCACGTACAGTATATGTCTATTCCAACAGTGGAAAGGTACGCCGTGAGTACACCATCCGTGTGAATGTGCATCAGGAAGAGGCCGACTCGTTCAATTGGAAAGCCATGAGCAACCAGACAGAGATCGCTTCTTTGCAGGCCATGAGAGGAATGAGTGCCGGTGGCCGTCTGTTGCTGTTCGGTAACAACGGTGACAACACCGTACTATACAGCACGGCACAGTCGGATGGTAATACCTGGACAAGATTATCCCAGACCTTCTCTGCCGAAGCTTACAAGAATGTGGTCAGGAAGAACGGTGTCCTGTATATGAAGGATGGAAACAGGTTGCTCTCCTCCACCGATGGCAGTCAATGGACACAGCTGCGAGAGATCGATATGCGTCAGTTGGTGGCCGCCAGCACGGTTGCCCTCTATGCGATAGACAATGACGGGAAGTTGGTTTCTTCCGATGACGAGGGTGCTACCTGGAAGGCAGAGACACTGGATGACGACCAGTTGTTGTTGCCGTCACAGGATGTGAACTATACCTGTGTCGCCTCCAAGACCAATGAGAAGACAGATTATCTCGTCTTGGTAGGCAGTCGCGATGTGAATACCTATCCTGCCGATGCATATGCAGAGCTGTGGGGAAAGGTTGAGGAGTATGCTTCCGGTGCTGCTGCCCACTCCTGGAGTTATTACAATCTGAACGATGAGAAAAGCAACCGTCTGCCTCGTCTGTCCAATCTTACCGTCTTCTCCTATGTCGATGTGCTCATAGCACTCGGCGGTGATGGTATCGGGGCCTGTACAGAAAAGGGTTTCAAGCAATTATATGTCAGTCATGACGGTGGTATCAACTGGAAGAAGTCTGATTACTTCCCGCTGCCGGAAGGCTTGACGAGCAGCAAAACCTCATTTGCGGCATTTGCGGATGAGAACAACTATCTGTGGATCGTTTGTGGCAATAGCGGACAGGTATGGCGCGGACGAATGAATAAATACGGATGGGCTGAAGTGCAGAAAACCTTCACAGAGTAAAAGAAAAGCGTATGAAAAGACTGTCGCTTGCACTACTGTTCCTGCTCACGGTTCTCAGCGGGTATGCCCAATGGGATGATGAGTATAAGATGGAGATCGGTGCGGGTGTCGGTGCATTATCATATAAAGGAGATTTCAACGGCAGTCTGGGCAAGAACCTCCAGCCGATGGCCACGGTGGTGCTGCGCAGGGTAATCAATCCATATATGGATGTTGCCGCCAACCTCTCTTACGGGACCCTGAGCGGTGACCCTAAAGATGTGGAGACGAATTATCCGGGAGCCCAGGAGATGGTATCCTTCAGTAATAAGGTGGCTGACCTCGGACTGCGCTATGAGTATAACTTCTGGCCCTATGGTACAGGACATGATTACCGTGGTGCCAGACGTATCACACCGTTTATCTTCCTCGGATTGGGAGCTACCTATGCCGACACTGCCGACGGCAGTAAGTTTACGGGAAACTTCCCCCTTGGAGCGGGCGTGAAATTCAAGATTGCCACGAGGTTGAACCTCGGCGTGGAGTGGGCGATGCATTTCACCTGGAGTGACCAGTTGGACGGCGTTGCCGACCCTTATGGTATAAAGAGCAGCGGACTGTTTAAGAATACCGATGGCTATTCTGCTCTGCAGGTTAGTCTGACGTACAGTTTTCTGCCGAAGTGTAAGACCTGTAATAAAGACAGAGATGACTGATATGATAGATAAGAAACGGATTCCTGCCCATATCGCCATTATCATGGATGGTAACGGCCGTTGGGCGATGGCACGTGGCCTGGTTCGCAATGCGGGTCATAAGGCCGGTGTCGAGACAGTACGTCGTATTACGGCAGAGTGTGTCCGTTTAGGAGTTAGGTATCTCACCCTGTACACCTTTTCCACAGAAAACTGGAACCGTCCGGAGGATGAGGTGTCCGCACTGATGGGTTTGGTGCTCACCTCCCTGGAGGATGAGATCTTCATGAAGCATAATGTAGGCCTTCGTGTGATCGGTGACATGCAGCGTCTGCCGGCTGATGTGCGTGAGAAACTGCAGCAGACCATCGATCGTACGAAGAATAACGACACGATGACACTGGTGGTGGCCCTGAGCTATTCCAGCCGTTGGGAGATCACACAGGCCGTGAAAGATATCCTTCATGAGGCAGAGACCACAGCCATCCGTCCGGAAGAGATCACGGAGGAGTTTGTCAACAGTCATCTGACCACCAACTTCATGCCGGATCCCGATCTGCTGATACGTACGGGTGGCGAGCTGCGCATCTCCAATTATCTGTTGTGGCAGATAGCCTACTCGGAGTTGTATTTCTGTGATACCTATTGGCCCGACTTCGACGAGAAGGCTTTGCATGAGGCTATTATCAGTTATCAGTCCAGACAGCGTCGCTTCGGAAAGACAGAGGAGCAGGTAGAGAATGAAAATGTTTAACTTGAACGTAGAAATACAAGATATAGATGAATAAGTTGTTTAGAAATCTTTTATTTTACATCATACTATTCCTGTCCACAGGGGTATATGCACAGGAGAAAATCATCAATCCCGACATTACATACGCAGGATCCCCCCGCGTATGTAAGATTGCCGGCATTGCCGTCTCTGGTGTAGAGGGTTACGAAGACTATGCCTTGGCAGGTATCTCCGGGCTCACTCCCGGTCAGGAGGTGGAGTTGCCGGGAAGCGCTATCACGGATGCCGTAAAGCGTTATTGGCGTAACGGACTGTTCTCGGAAGTGTCTATCGTCGCTGACTCACTGGTCGGTGACTATGTATATCTGCATATTCATCTGACGATGCGTCCACGTGTCTCCAACATCAACTATATCGGATTGAAGAAAAGTGAGCGTGAGGATATGGAGAACAAACTGGGATTGCTGAAGGGCGGACAACTCACCCCTAACAGTCTCGACCGTGCGAAGATCCTGGCTAAGCGATACTTTGATGATAAGGGTTTCAAGAATGCTGAGATCACCATCAACCAGCGTGATGATGTGTCACAGAAGGGTTATGTGATCCTGGATGTGGAGGTGGATAAGAAAGAGAAGATGCGTGTGCATCAGATCTACCTGGAAGGCAATGAGAAACTGTCGGATAAGAAGATCAAAGGTAGTCTGTTCACCAAAGGTGCTTTCTCAAAGATCCATGAGGCAGGGAAGTTCTCCAACTTCCTGAAATCCAAGAAATTCACGCCTGAGCGTTGGACAGAGGATAAGAAGAAACTGATCGAGAAATACAATGAGCATGGTTATCGTGATGCTACCATCCTGGAGGATAGTGTATGGAACTTCGACGACAAGCATGTCAACGTATATGTGAAGGTGGATGAAGGACAGAAATACTACATCCGTGACATCAAGTGGGTGGGCAACACCATCTATAACACCGACCAGCTGAGTGCGGTCCTGGGTATGAAGCACGGTGATGTGTACAACCAGAAGCTGATGGGAAAGCGTCTTTCCGAAGATGAGGATGCCGTGGGTAACCTTTACTGGAACAACGGTTATCTGTTCTATAACCTTCAACCTACTGAGGTGAATATCGTTGGCGACTCCATCGACCTGGAGATGCGTATCCAGGAAGGTCCTCAGGCACATATCAGCAGGGTGCGTATCAATGGTAACGACCGTCTGTATGAGAATGTCGTACGTCGAGAGTTGCGTACCAAGCCGGGTGATCTCTTCTCGAAAGATGCCTTGCAGCGTTCCGCCCGTGAGTTGGCTTCCATGGGTCACTTCGATCCTGAGCAGGTGAATCCTGATGTGAAGCCGAACTATGAAGACGGTACAGTGGATATCAATTGGGACTTGGTGCAGAAGAGCAACGACCAGGTGGAGTTCTCCTTGGGATGGGGACAGACGGGTGTCATCATGCGCGTGGGACTGAAGCTGAACAACTTCTCCATGGCCAACCTCTTCAACAAGAACAAGGAGCATCGTGGTATCATGCCTATCGGTGACGGTGAGGTGCTCTCTATCGGTGCACAGACCAACGGTAGATACTATCAGTCGTATAACGCCAGCTACAGTACCAACTGGTTCGGTGGCAAACGACCGATACAGTTCACGGTAGGTGCTTATTTCTCCAAGCAGACCGACGTGTCCAGCAACTACTATAACAACGCATACTATAATAACTACTATAATTATATGTATGGCTATGGCAGTTACTACGGCAACTATTACAACAACTACGAGAGTTATTACGATCCTGACAAGTACGTCGAACTGTTAGGCGCCAGCATCGGCTGGGGTAAGCGTCTGCGCTGGCCGGATGACTACTTCACACTCAGTGCAGAGTTGGCTTATACCCGTTATATGTTGAAGAACTGGAGGTACTTCCTCGTATCCAACGGTAACTGTAATAACCTGAATATCGGACTGACCTTGTCGCGTATCTCTACCGACAACCAGTTGTTCCCGCGCCGCGGTTCTGAGTTCATGGCATCCGTCAGCCTTACCCCGCCATGGTCGGCATGGGATGGAAAAGACTATGCTAATCTCGCTACCAACTCAGCGGCAGCCAACTATACGGAGCAGCAACAGGAGAAGTATCGCTGGATAGAATATCACAAGTGGAAGTTCAGAAGTAAGACCTATACCGCCCTTACCAGCGGACAGAAGTGTTTCGTGCTGATGACCCGCGTGGAGTTTGGTATCTTAGGCTCTTACAATAAACACAAGAAGTCACCGTTCGAGACTTACTATATGGGTGGTGACGGTATGAGCGGGTATTCCACCGGTTATGCCACCGAGACGATCGCCCTGCGTGGTTATGACAACGGTTCGTTGACACCGTATTATCAGGATGGTTATGCTTACGACCGTTTCACCCTTGAGCTACGCTATCCGTTCCTGTTGGGTAATACCACCATCTACGGACTGACCTTCGCTGAGGCCGGTAATGCCTGGAATGACACGAAGGACTTCAACCCATTCGACATGAAACGTTCTGCCGGTGTGGGTGTACGTATCTTCCTGCCGATGGTCGGACTGATGGGTATCGACTGGGCCTACGGTTTTGATAAGGTATTCGGCAGCAAGGGTGGCAGCCAGTTCCACTTCATCCTCGGTCAGGAGTTCTAATGCATCATGACCGTAAAATTATTGACAGAATAAACCTAAATGTTTTTATAACGTCAAACAGTTGTTTAAATAGACTGCATATGAAGAAGATAATAACAGTATGCCTGCTCGCAGTAGCTGCGATGACGGCAAATGCACAGAAGTTCGCATTGATAGATATGGATTATATCCTGAAGAATATACCGGCTTATGAGAGAGCCAACGAACAGCTTAACCAGTCGTCGAAGAAATGGCAGGCTGAGGTGGAGGCTATCAGTGCAGAGGCTCAGACGCTCTATAAGAACTATCAGAATGAGGTGGTTTTCCTGTCACAGGAACAGAAGAAAGCAAAGCAGGAGGCTATCATGAACAAGGAGAAGGAAGCCAGCGAACTGAAGAAGAAATACTTCGGTCCGGAGGGTGAGCTCTTTAAGAAACGTGAGGCTTTGATGACGCCTATTCAGGAGGAGATATACAATGCGGTGAAGGAGATCTCCGACCTTCGTGGCTATAGCTTGGTGCTCGACCGTGCTTCCGACACCGGCATTATCTTTGGTTCTCCCAAGATTGATATCAGTAATGAAGTGCTTTCCAAATTAGGATATTCCAATTAAATATATTACCTTTGTACCCGTTTTGTATATGGGTATCATTTTAGAATAATAACTTAATAAAAGAATAGAAGATGAAGAAAATTATTATGGTGCTGATGTTGATGGCTCCTATGGCCACCTTCGCACAGAAATTCGGACATGTTGATGCACAGGCAATCATGCAGGCAATGCCAGAGTTTATCAAGGCTCGTGGTGATCTCGAGGCTCAGGGAAAAGAATATGAGAACGATCTCAAAGCTATGCAGGATGAGCTGCAGCGTAAGAGCGAGGAGTACGACAAGACCAAGAGTACGATGAACGCTACCAAGCAGCAGGAGACAGAGGCAAGTCTTCAGCAGATGTACATGAAGATCCAGCAGACATCACAGGATTATCAGAACCAGCTCGGTAAGATGCAGCAGGAGAAGATAGCTCCGATCATGAACAAGATCACTACCGCTATCCAGAACGTGGGTAAGAATGGTGGTTATGTCTATATCATGGATGCCAGCATGGGTATTCCTTACATCAGCCAGACCCTGAGCAAGGATGTGACCGCTGATGTGAAGGCAGAGATCCAGAAGATTAAATAAATGTGAGCAGGTAATAAAGTGTAACGGTAAAAACGAATGACGATGAAGATATCAAGACAATACATTTCCGGTAATGGAGTGAAGTGGATATTACCTTTTTTACTTTTCACTTTATTACCTGTCATGGCTAACGCCCAGATCAAGTTCGGTTATTGCAGCTATGATGAGGCGATGAAGGCGCTGCCCGAATACGCCACCGTGCAGAACCGCATGAGTCTGCTGGAGTCACAGTATGGCACAGAGACGAAGCGGGCCGAGCGTGAGTTCAACCGTAAGTACGAGCAGTTCCTGGAGGGCATCAATGAGTTTGCGCCCGCCATCCGCCAGAAACGGCAGGTAGAACTGCAGGAGCTCATGGAGAAGAACGTGGCTTTCCGTAAGGAGGCTGCCCGCCTGTTGGAGGCTGCCAAGCGCGATGCTTACCTCCCCTTGAAAGACAAGGTGGCTGCTGTCATGCAGAAGATCGGTGCTGAGCGTGGTTATGCCTTTATTCTCAATACCGACAATAATGCCTGTCTGTATATCGACAAGGCGATGGGTGAGGATATCACCCTGATTGTAAAAGATGCGCTGAATGCACAATGAATGTGGTCCGATAGGCATCTTTGATTCAGGATATGGCGGATTGACCATCCTGCATCAGATGCGGCAGTTATTACCACAGTATGATTACTTGTATCTTGGTGATAATGCCCGTGCCCCTTATGGTCCCCGTTCATTCGACGTAGTATATAAATTTACGCGGCAAGCCGTACTGTATCTGTTCAGTAGGGGTTGCCGTTTGGTTATCTTAGCCTGTAACACCGCCTCGGCCAAAGCCCTGAGAAGTATCCAGCAGATCGACCTGCCGCAGACCGATCCTACCCGCCGTGTGCTGGGCATCATCCGTCCGACGGCTGAGTGTATCGGTGATCTGACGGAATCGCGGCATGTGGGTATCCTTGCTACTGAGGGAACCATATTGAGTCGCAGTTACGACTTAGAGATCAACAAGCTCTTCCCGGATATTCAGGTTACGGGTGTTGCCTGTCCGCTGTGGGCTGCCATTGTGGAGGCTAACGAGACCGACAGTCCTGGAGCCGATTACTTTGTTCAGAAGCGTATCAATCAGATGATGCTGAAAGATCCGGAGATTGATACGATCATTTTGGGATGCACGCATTATCCCCTGTTACTAAATAATATCCTGAAATATATTCCCCGCGGTGTCAAGGTGATACCCCAAGGGGAATATGTGGCCAACAGCTTGAAGACTTACCTGCAAAGACACACAGACATCGACGAGCACTGCACCAAGACGGGGCAGTGTCACTATCTCACCACAGAGAATCCCGAGCGCTTTAAGGATTCCGCACAGCTCTTCCTCCATGAAAAGGTAGAGGTAGAGAACGTCGTGTTGGAGTAACCTTCCAGAATGCACCAACTGTTTTCTATGACGGTAACACAACATAATAACATAAGGAAAAGACTGATACCTATCTGTTTCCTTTTTATTCTCTGCATGATATTCTCATGTGGCGACCATCACTATCCGCAGCAGTTGCTATCTGCCGACAGTCTTACGGAGGTGAACCCCGACAGTGCCGTAGCGTTGCTGCGACAGCTGCGCCCACAGATGGAGCGTGAGCGAAAGGCCGTTCGGATGTATCACCGACTGCTCACCGTCAAGGCAACTGACAAGGCAGACCAGCTGCAGCCCGTTGCCGACTCCATCCTCCCCATCGTGAAGTATTACGAAAGCAGGGGTGACAAGCACCTGCTCCCCACCGCCTATTACTAT
>JAFZPF010000231.1 GCA_017550455.1 Prevotella sp. | reverse complement strand
TCGGAGATAGCCCATTGTGCAAAACGGGCGATATCTTGGATGGTTTGTGCATTGACTCTTTCGTCGTAATGATTGATGAACGACCAGTCTTCCCTGTTATGATAGACAGCATTACGAATCCAGGTTGTCCAATAACTGGATTTCTGTTTCTGCAAGGCGTTCTCCTTAATCAGGTTTTTCTTCACATCTTCCAGATAGTCAGCGAATTGTTCCGGTTGTGTATAGAGCCGTTGCAATTCAGTGTGTACAGCAGCGATGAGCGTATCTACATCAGATGGTTGACAGACAAAGGATATACTTGTCCGTGAGAGGAAGGAGGGATATGGACTGGAGGCAGAGGAGACACTGACGCTATATACCTTTCCCATCTCCTCACGAAGTCGTTTAAGCAAGGCAGAACGGAGCACGGCTTTCAGCATTTCTGCCCTGATTTCCAATAAGTTGACATCTTTCTCTGATCGGTCTTGCTGATAAACGAGCATGACATTGGCTTTCTGATCTTGAGCCTCATGGCAGATGAATTCCTTGGGCTGCTGCGGTATCTGTCGTGTGCCGACAACCCACGTGGTATCAGCCTGACCGTTAGGCAACCCTCCCAGATATGTACTGATGAGTGGACGGATATCATCCAGGTTACAATCACTGATAATAATAAAGGTATATCCTGCAGCATTGCCGAAGAACCGGTCATGAAGCGGTAACATATCATCGGGATTCACCCTGTTAAGCACCAGTGTATCAGTAAGTACTTCATTGGTGTAGTTACGTCCGGTCATGAGCCAGCCTAAGCGACGACTGAAACGTTCACTCGTTGTTTCCTTCTTCTGTTGGTAGCTTTCCACGAGTTTCTCGATGGTCAACCGGCAGACAGCAGTGTCGATCCGTGGCTGTGTCCATCTGAGCCATAGCAGTTGGAACATCGTTTCCACATCCTGCATACGGGCGGAGGCTGCCACTCCAGTACGAAGCTTGTCCACCAGCATACGTACGGAGGCTGTATTTCCTGTCAGGTAATAATTCAGTTCATCACGGTTATAGTCACCGGCGCCTGACAAGGAGATAACACTGGGACCTACCAGTGAGGTATAATAGCGCAGACTGTCAACACCGTACTGGCCACCTTTCCGGAAACCGGAAAGTACGATGCGCCCTTGCTCATTCTCCTGACGGCGGAAGATTACCCTCGCACCATTGTCAAGTTTGATGTCAACGGCATCAATCTCTGGGATGCTTTTCTCACTGACGATATGTTCAGCATAGGGTAGGGAGCACAACTCATCGGGAATATTCACATTTTTATAATAGCGCGAGACAGGCTGTTTACGGACATCGTTAATCAGCGTTTGTAGTTGGCTTACCGAGATTTCCTGATTCACTTCCTCACCACCTCTCAGCAGATGATGCATGGGTCGTGACTCAAAAATCTGTTGTATCTGATGTACCAATCCGACAGAGTCTACCTGTGGCAGGTAATACTCCATCAAGTGCAGTTCCTCTTCACGGGAGATGAGTCGGTTGCCTTCATAATAGTCAGCATACAGCTCATCCATCAAACCGACGGAAGTACGGTTTTGCTTCGCCTTTACGCTGTTGCGCATAGCTGACAACATGGATTTCTTAACCCGGGCAATCTCTGCTTTTGTGAAACCATAGCGATAAATCTGTTGTTGGTGACGGATAAAGTCTGTGATACCCTCCCGGATCTTTCCTTCCTGCAACTCTACAGAGGCATCGGTGGCTCCTGTCGTGGCTAAGAATCGTGAATACTGCACAGAAGCTGTATTGTATGCAGGATTTTCGAAAGAGAGTGCATTGAATCGTTGTTTGAAAAGTCGGTTGATCAGACTACGCACGAGGTATTGACGATAGTCATTGGCTGTCTTCACGGCTGGTGGCTGTGGCAGTAGCATCAGCATGTCCAATTCCGTTTTTGTCACGCCTTTCTCTGTAGAGATGATGACCTTCTCTTCCTGATATTCAGGAATCGTCCATGTCTTCTGTTGGGGTCCTTTTTTCGGAGCGTTTAAGTGAGAGAACTTCTTGTGAATGAGTTTTTCAATATGATCCACATCGATATCTCCTACGACAGCCACGGCCATCAATGTAGGGTGATACCAGTATTCGTAATAGTCGCGGATCGTCTGGGGGGAGGCATGGCGGATGATGGCGGTATCGCCGATGGTGATACGGTGTGCATAACGTGAGTCATTAAGCAGTTCCATGACCAGTTTCATGCTGTTGCTGGTCTTCGTACCACCGCGTGACAACCATTCCGAGAGAATAACACCACGTTCTTTCTCCACTTCCTCGGGTTCTATCAGCATGCCGTCTGCCCAATCGGCAAGGATGGTCATGGTGGAATCCACCAGCAGGGAATCACCGCATGGCAACTGGAGTTTATAGACTGTCTCGGTGAAAGAGGTGTGGGCGTTCAGATCCTTACCGAATTTCGCACCGCGAGACTCTAAGAACTTGACGATGCCGTCGCCCGGAAAATGACGGGTACCGTTGAAAGCCAGATGTTCCAGGAAGTGAGCCAATCCCTGTTGGTCATCACGTTCCTGTACCGATCCTGATTTCACGAACAGTCGGTAAACAGCCTCTCCCTTCGGATTCTGGTTGGGATAGATATAGTAGGTAAGGCCATTGGGCAAGGTTCCCTTCCGGAGTTGTGGATCGTAGGGTAGGGGCTGGGCTGACAAAGTCATTGTCATCCACAGCATAACCGCTATTCCTATTGTTCTTAGTCCCATGATAATAATTAATATTCTTTTTGTTATCTTTACTTCTCTCTGTAACGCCAGAGAGCTTTTTCACAACCACCCCGACGTTATGTTCTTCTCTCTGTTTCGGCAGAGAGTTTTTCACAACCTCCCCAACCCCTCCTTGCCTAAGGAGGGGACTCATCCCTCCCCACGCCCCTCCCATTCTTGGGAGGGGATGTAACCGCTCCTTCTCGTCGCTCTTTCACTAAGGTAAACTCGACCCATCAAAGGGTCGGCTTATTTTTATTACGCTACGCTCAAACAGTCCTCGCACCGCCTTCGGCGCCATGCTCAGTCACCTCATTTTATACCTGCATCTCCCGCTATCGCAACATTTTCCATTTTCCACTTAAAGCGCAACACCCCCATTTTTATCCTCAGAGCTTTATTCAAAACAACATAGTCTTCAACGATGCCATGCGAACAAGACACGCGCTGAAGACTATGTGGGTTAACAGAACTTATTTCTTCAGAATCTTCTGTGTAGAAACTTTTCCGTTGCTGTCAACAGTACGCTTGATATATACACCCTTGACAGGTGCGGCTACGCGTACACCAGAGAGATTGTAATAGGTTTCTCCGGCAACAGCATTGTTCACAACGGTCTTGATACCAGATGTGACATAATCATACTTAAAGAGATGAATCTTGCCGTCTTTACTGGTATAAGAAATATATCCTGTGCCGTCAGCAGCAAAATCGATGTTGATATCATCAGCATTATCAGCGAGTTGTTGTGGAGTTGTCCACTGCATGGTATTCAGATCCAGATTCATTACATAGAGTTTCTGCTGGTCTTTATAGTTATTATAGGCCACGAATGGTATGCCATCAGGAGTAATAGCTACATCCACTGTAGTATGGCTGTCAAAGTCACCTTCAATACCAAGTGGTAATGTGTTACCTCCTATGACCTCCCATTCTTTTGTGTCAATAATATATTTCTTCAGGCGAACCTGATATGTTCCAGATGCATTGTCACCCGTCCACGCATAGATGGTGCCGTCTTGGGCAACCTTGGTGCCGATACAGCCAACGGCAATACTTGTCTGTGTGGCACCAGACTCAAGGTAGTTCGTCAACAGCGATTCCCAACTGCCATTCTCATACTTAAAGATGTTATGACCGTAATTGACATCATTAACCTTACCGCGGTTTAAGGTAATTAAGGTGGCTATCTTTCCGTTATCGCCTATTTTTGCTCTATATATGCCTTGTCCGGAAGGTAAAAGAGAAGATTCCCCAATTGTCCATGCGGTGTTATCCCAGGTTGCAACGCCTAAATGGTTTTTGCCAATGTTAGTGGAATGATTGTTAATCATACAGGCAGCCAGTCCGCTCTCTACAGCAGCCAAACCTACATATGTGGCTTGTGACTTGAAAAACCCCTGATCCCCCACATTGTTCCAGGCGTTGCCATCGAACTTCATAACAGAAAGGGAATAATCAGTATCTTTCTTTCCATCCTCTTTAGTCGATGCGGCATCCTTATCTCCAAAAGCCACGTAAGGCGTACCATCGTTGGCGATATCTAAATCAAAATATGAACCATTGACAATCGGGGAGAAAAGGGGCGATCCTACCTGCTTCCACGCACCATCCTCAAACTTGGCAACACTCATTTTGTTATCTACGCCACGGGCTCCGTATGCCACGTAAGGTACATTGTCTTTGGGATTAACAACTAAAACAGCACCCGCATAGACACCCGTAAATCCTTCAACGCCTGACAGTGCTGCTGCATCCAAAGTAGCTACCTCAGTCCACCCCTTCGATTTCAGTTCCACCACATTAATGGTATAACGGATATTCTGCGTCTTGTTACTGTTGCTGACCGTGTAATCCACGGGATCCTCAAAATCGTTCTTTGAAACCTGACTGGTCTGCGCGGTTCCGTCCACTGAAACG
>JAFZPF010000030.1 GCA_017550455.1 Prevotella sp. | reverse complement strand
TGGCACCTTCTGTGTAGGTTCTCAGCGTGCTTACCTCGATGTTGATGGGGAAGGTCTTGATGGTATCGATAAAGGTACGGTCAGGCTGTAGTCCGCCGACACCCTGTACACCTCTCAGTCCGCATACCATGTTATCCTGCATGAAGAGGTTGGTCACATCGATGAGACGTGCTCCTGTGACGGAGTCTTTACCGATGACATCGAACTTGGCGATAATGGGGTTGTTGGTAGAACGGTCTAATACCGTAGCGATATCATCCCCTTCAGCGGCTACCTTACTCTTGGTGTAGGCACGCAGGAACAAGGTCTTGTCATCATACTTCTCGAAGTAAATAGCGTTGTCAGAGATTTCCTCACCGGGGAATTTGTCGAAGTTCTGTGGTACGGAAACATAACGGCTGACAGCAAGGAACATACGATCGAGCATATCGTCGGAGATCTCAAAGTACCATTTCTTCTCGATGTGACGAACGTTGAACACACCCTTTTCGTAAGAACCACCTTTCTTTAAAAGAGCTGCATAGTCATTGGGTTTGGGGGCTCCGGGCATGTTTCCCTGCATACCACCCATCTGCATACCACCTCTTCTTACCTGAGAAGAGTCGCCGGGCATACCGGGCATACGCTGACGGCGTTGCGGTCTTTGCGGCTCTTGGTAAACTGATGATTTGTTCTTTACTGTTGATTGAAACGTTGTTGCGTGCAAGTCTCCTTGCAGGAAGAATGTAGCTAAAATAGCTAACGTAAAGAATTTCTTCATAAAAAATATTATTTAGGTTACATTATTTGCATCATGACTATAATGTAAGACGGATTAAAGGGAAAAAGGTTTACAAAAACAGTATGTTTTTACGTTTTTTTGGAGATTTGGGCAGTATGTTTATTGTCGGATGGTTTTATTCATCTTCAGGGCGATGATCTGAATGTCTCCTGTAGGATGTAGCTGGTGAAGGGTGATACGCTGCCCTTTCTGAGACACGCGTACCTCTTCTTTCTGATCAACCAGATAGGCTTTGACTATCTGATAACCTTTGTCTGTGGGAGGAAGGGTAAGGGATTTACCTTTAAACCCATCGAGCAGATACACATAGATGATATCATCCTTGTAACAGAAACCGTACTGATCTTCTTTGGGTTGCCACGGTCCTCCTTTCGTTGCATAGATCGCTTCCTGATTCTTTTTTACCCACTCACCAAACTGTGTCAGGCGCTCTTCCATGATTTTGGGAACATTTCCATGACGGTCAGGGCCCACATTGATCTGAAGAACCATATTACGTATCAGGCAGTCGGCAAAGATCCGTTTGATCCGTTTTACGCTGAGCACGCTTTCGGGATGCTCATCTTCATGGGAGAATCCCCAATACGGACCGATAGCCATACATTTCTCTACGAGTCCTGAACGAATCTCTCCCTTTGTGTCGTGTGCTCCCTCATCATTGGTATAGTCACCGATCCAGCCGCTCCGAGCATTGATCAGCATATCGGGTTGCAGTTGGCGACACATACCGATGAGTCCCAGAGGTTTTCCACTCTCTGTATCTTTCATCTGAAAGAGGGGATTGACCGGCCAAGGATTATCGGGAGTGAGATACTGATACGACTCCCACACACGTGCTCCCTCACGGTCGGAGGGTGTCTGTGCAATCCATCCTCCATCCCAGAAGAGCAGATCGATCTTACCATAATTGGTGAGCAGTTCTTTCGTCTGACAATAGAGTTCCTCTTTCATCTGACGGGCGTTCTCTTGATGCCATGCCGCCGTGGTGTAACCGAAGGAATTCTTTTTACAGTTTGTGCCTGTCACATCGTAATATCCGGGATACCGCCAGTTGATGAGTGTCTTGTAAAAGCCGATACGCAGGCTGTCTTTATGACAGGCATCCACAAACTCACGCACGAAATCGCGGTTGTGTGTCTGCTTACTGGTGAAAGCATTCATGTAATGACTCTCAAAGAGGGCATATCCATCGTGATGCATCGTGGTGAGGGTAACATAGCGTGCCCCCATCTTCTTGGCTAAGGCCGTCCACTTACGAGCATCGAAGTCTTTCGCATCGAAATATTCGTCTCCCGACGCTGGGTATGCCAACTTACGATACTCTTCAGGCAGGATTCCTTTGTTTTGCTGATACCACTCCCCTTGTGCAGGACCCGCATAGAGTCCCCAATGGATGAACAGTCCGAGTTTGGCATCGCATAACCATTGTATTTTCTCATCCGGCTGCATAGGAACACCGAAGTCGGTTACCACCTCCCGTTTCTTTAGTGGTGGGAACCCTTTATAAATCGGTGCCACATAATCACCGATGCGTTCTACCTTTATCTCATCGATCCATGCTTTCGAAGAACCGTTGAAGACCACTTCCAAACGACCACCTTTCCTTTGTCCGGCATCGGTACTGAACACCTGTTCCACCTTTGTCCATGCGGCAAGAGCAGAAGAGAGGCTGAACTCATGGCCATACAGTTCGGTGCCCTGCAAGGTAACATGCGTATCGCCTGCTGCCGTCTTCAGGTAAGCAGTCAGTCTGTAGGTGGACTGTGCCTGCGGGTTCATGCGGATGGTCACCATGGAGTGAGGATTCAGTTGAAGGGCTTTTCCTTGATAGCCGTCTTCAACGACAGTCGCACTACCCGTAGATACCGTCCACCCTTGGTTCTGATGATCAAAGTCGAGCACGAAATGCTGTGCCTGTGCCGACAGGCTGATCATCAGAACAAGAAGTGAAACGAGCGTCTTTCGCATCAATGTATAGAGATGGTTGTCGTCCATGGTCCCTTCGGTGATACCTCCTGTCGGAGCACCTTGCCATCTTTCCATTCTGCGGTAACGATGGTTTTGTTGGGAGCATGTAACTTAAATTTCACATTCCAGTGTTTGGGCCATGCCGGGAAGAGATAGAGCGTGTTGTCAACGTCCTGCATCAACATCTCCTGCAAAGCGATGTTTCCTACACCACCCCAGTTGTGATCGGGACCCCAGTCACCTGTTCCCCAGAAGGTAGGGAAGCGTGTGGTATTGGAGTTACACAGTTTCATCTTCACATATTTCTCTGCTTCTTCCGTCATTCCTAAGTCGGCCGTATAGACAGCATCCGGATGCCATGTGGTGGTGGGTGAAGCATGCTGTGACTGTTTGTCAGCACCATAGCGGAAGGTGTTGCGGGCTAATTCCAACTGTGGTCGTCCGACTCCGAACAGTCGGTAGGGGAAGACAGGATACAACTGCGGTATCTCATTGTTGATAGCACCGCCCACCCAGGACTTTGCCGGAGAGATGGTCTGATGGCCGCTCTTCTCTCTGTAATTGATCCCTGGGATAGTCTTCAGCACTTCTTTCCAATACGTTTGTTGTTCTTTCGTTCCTAAGTTAAGTCTTATCAACTGCTCCAGCACACTTTGCATGGCCGCCACGGTATTCACGGCGTTTACCGTATATTTATATGTTTCCAGACAAGAACCGGGATAGAGGATCAGTTTTCCATTTTCATCGAAGGGTGTGCCGTTGAGTCGCATCGACCAGTATTGGAAATGCTTATCATGGAAACGGATACTACTGTCGATGAAAGGCAGATATGCCTGGATATCACCGCCACCATATTCATAATAGTCGAGCATCATCTTCGAGAACTCCAACTCTCCGTCATAGTGGTCGCCCACCCATTGGTTGGTGATCCATCCAAAGTCAACCACTGTCACAGTATCACCTTTCTGGTTGATGAGTTTACGGGTACTGGCTTCGATACTACGTGGCTGGATGGGCAGGGATGTCTCTCCCCACAGACGTTGATAGGTATGTCCTGCCGGCAGTCCGTTGTTATTCAACTGTTCGGTAAACGATGCACCTTCATGTCCCCAGTACACACGGGTACGCAGTTCTGCATTCCCAAGAGCGAGACGATAGAAATCAAACTGTGATATCATCATGTCGAAGTCACCGGCTTTGATCATGGGCCAGTAGACCAGTCGCTGGTTCTGAGCAGTAAAGCTGCCGCCTCCCCACATTCGGAAGTCAGGACTGCAGTCTTTATAATTAGGTTTGAAATAGCCGGGGTCGTAGGTAAACAGGCTACCGTTGAACTTTGTCGGCCACTCTCCGTAGGCATTACATGCCAGTTGATAACGGAAGAGATTATAGTTTCTGCCGATGGTCCATCCCTCAGTACCCGGTCGGTCGGTGTCGATGAGGATATAACTGCGATCCCAGAACTGTTGCCACCAGTCACAGTTCTTCTTCCAGCGTTGTGTAAGAGAGGTTGTCTCGCGCTCTATGCCAGAGAAGAACGTCTTCAGGCTCTCTGCATTTCCATCCTTTACGGTGCCTAAGATAATCGCTATATCCTGTGTCTTGAGTTTTTTCTTGGTTTTGTAGTTCCATGAACGGCAGTCGGTAAAAGCATACGAACCGTCTTTCGTTCCCGTATATTTCATATTACCCAAAAGGATCTTTCCTCCGAAGACCAGTCCTTTGATTGGGTCCCATAGTTGGTCGAGAACGGGTCCTAAATGCTGATGGATAGCTTCGCGCTCAGTGATCAGCTCATCATCTCTGTTGGCATGATACCAGATAAACGAAGCATTTCCGGGTTCGAAGGTGTCCGGACGTGTAAAGACGGGAATCTTATCGGGTGTCGTATTGCTATAGCCGAAACACTGATGACGCTCCTTCGTGGTGAGTGAGCGGTCGTCGGTACGCCATGACTCAAACGATACGGTAGCCTGATAGCCTTTCACACTGCTGGTTTCTATGTGAACCACCGGGCGGAACACCTCCACCCAAAGGTGTACTTTCAAGTCATTACCCTCGATATAGATACTTCCATCGTTGAGGCTCAACGTCTGTTGAAACTTCGTGTCGAAAGGTTTTCCATCGAAATGGATGCGCACACGACCGAGTTTGAGCATCGAATTATTCTCATCGAAGGTGCCGCTCTTACTGAGATACATCAGCAGGTCGCCGCCTTCCACCCACACATTACAGCCCACATCACCACCGCCAAGAGGCATACTACCTTTGGAGTTCTCACTCTGACTATTCCATATAATGTTATAGGCAGACATGTCGATGGCTTTTGTCGGGATCACGCAAAAGCACAGCATCAGAAAAGCAACAGATAAGATTTTTCGTATCATAGATGATTGTTTTAATAGCTTTGATAACGGCAAAGATAACGAAATAATGTGAAGCTACAAAACAAATTGTAAATATTTTACAAAGATAGTATATTATGTTGAAAAAAGAAAATGATTATGGAGAATTAACGCACTTTTTCATATCATAGGGATGCAAATGCAATTTATTTGGCAATACCTAAAAAAACACTCCGACTGAGAGCCGGAGTGTTTTATAAAGTGTTCGTTGATTATTCTGTGATTTAGTTGGCACGTACGTAGGGGTTGTAACCTGGGTTCTGACCAAACTCTTCCGCATTCTCGAGCTTGTCGAGGAATGATGTGGGGATAGGCCACAGATAGTTAGTCGCTGATACAGGGTTGTCACCGTTGGTTGCAGGATTATGAATACGCTTGTAAGATACCAAAGTCTTGGTACGTTTCAGGTCGAACCAACGCAGCCACTCACCACAGAGCTCACGGGCACGCTCCTCGAGGATCCACTCGATGGTCATGTCGCTGGCACTTACCTGTGCCTCACTCAGATTGTGACCAGGCTTCACCACACGGGCGGTACGGATCTCACGGTTGATGATGCTGGCAGCCTCACTGGCGTTACCCAAACCGATCTGACACTCGGCGGCGATCAACGGCATCTCTGCATAGCGCATCACAGGAACATCAGCAAAGCCAGCCTGTGATGTCGGATCGGGCAACAATTTGGTATTTGTCCCAAGACCGTCCCAGATACGATACTTGTTGAACTTCGGATAAGAACGGTAAATGTTCTGTGAAGACTCAGCGAGTTTACGATAGCGGTAAACGGTCTGTCCGTCGATATTCTCAGGAGTAAAGATATCGTCGAAATCTACGATAGCGATACCCTTCTTAGCAGCCGCCATCTTCTCCTCGAAGCTTACCCGCTGACGAGTGAAACGCAGCACGGGGTCACCTTCCTTCACCGTCTTGCCTACCAACTCAGCGGAGATGGCATCAGCTTCAGCCGCCTGAGCAGCATTGTCTGCAGCCTGTTTTGTATAAAGGTCGGCCATATCCTTAGCCCAGGTGTAAGAGGTGTTACTCTCTACGAATTCCTCCTGGAAGAGCACGTCATAACGGATATCCCAGTCCTTATAGAGGTTCAGCAGATAATAGCTCGGACACATCAGGATACTCTCACGCGGGTTCTGCCATGCTAAAGGTTTGCTTGCATTATTTGTCAAGCCAGCCATATTAAGCAGACGGGGTGACCAGTACATGTGCAGACGGTTGGGGTTATTCTTCTGGGGGTTCAGCGTAGAGTTAGAAGAGTGTGTCACCACCCACATGTACTCTGTATTACTCTTGTTGTTCTTAGCCTGCCAGATCTCATCATAGGTGGCATAAGTAGCGATACCTAACTCGCTCTTATGATCCATCACATATTTGGCAGCCTCGTATGCTTTCTGATAGAATGCTTTCTGCTCAGCACTGCCGTCAGTCTCATACTGTGCGCGTGCCAGATAGGTACGTGCCAAGATACCATAGGCAGCCTTGCGGGTGGCACGTCCCACCTGATCATTCAAAGGTTTGATGGGAAGCAGTTTGGTAGCAGCCTCCGCATCCGGAAGGATCACCTCGTCATAGATCACCTTACGGTCAGTACGGTAAGCAACAAAGTTAGGTATACCGGTACCCTTCGTACGCATCTCGATATCTCCGAACCACTCTACCAGCCACCAGTAAGCGTAAGCACGGGTAAAACGAGCCTCACCCTCATAGTCGTCACGCTGGGCATCTGTCAGATTCTTTGTCGTTGGCAGATAATCCAATACAGTGTTTGCCAGGTTCACATTATCATAGACGCGGTTCCAGGCACCACCCACCTGTGAGCGGTCACCCTGCAAATCGACAAAGCGGGTCAGCTGCATACCGTAGGTATCTTTCTCAGGAGCATTCTGGAAAAGGTCACCAGCGCCTTCCATATAGAGGACGGGATCCTCACGTCCGTAGTATTTCCAACGGAAGTTGTAATACATCTGGTTGACAAGTCCCTCTATACCCTGCTGGGTGGCAAAGACGGCATCCGCACCCTCCGAAGAAGGATTATACTCATCGAGGTCGCAGGAAGTGAGACTCATGGCAGTGGCAACAAACAACAGGCCACCGATGAAATATTTATTGATCTTTTTCATAATCTTCAATTTTCAATTTCTTAGAAGTTAACATTCAGACCTATTGTAAAGCTGCGCTGCTGGCTCTCTGGATCGAAGTGCTCCATCCACTTCTCCTTCACTACATAGAACGGGTTGTTCACAGCAGCATATACACGTAGTTTCTCAATACCCAAAGTCTTGATGACCGGTTTGGGCAACGAATAACCTAAAGCAATTCTCTTCAACTTGATGAAAGAGTGGTCACAATACCAATATGCGGTATAACCCTTATAGTCATAGAAGTTGAAGTTCTGCATCAATGCAGGGAAGGATCCACCCTCATTGGTTCCGGGTACCCAGTAGTCATAGGTGACATAACCACCACCGGTGGTTGGGCTGTAGCCTGCCAAGGGGTTCTCATCCCAATGTCCCCAACGGGCATAGAGATAGACGTTCAAATCGAAGTTCTTATAACGGAAGTCGTTGTTGAAACCGGCAAACCACTTAGGAGAGGTACTACCCAAGAAGGTATAGTCGGTACTCTGGTCGATCCATCCGTCGGGCACTCCGTCCGGTCCGCTGATATCACGTACCTTGATGTCACCCGGCTTGAAAGGTATCGTCTTGTTGGCATCGGTAAACATCTGTGCAGCCTCGGTAGCCTCAGAAGTCTTCCAGATTCCAAGATACTCGAAGGCACGGAAAGACTTGATAGGATAACCCACCATCAGTCCTTCCTCCGGTTTGCTACCCACCTGAATAAATGTCTCACCACCGGTGAGCTCGAGGATCTCCTCATGGTTGGCAGAGAGTGTCAGCGTACTGTTCCACTGGAAGTCTTTCTTCTGGATGTTACGGCTATTGATAGACAACTCCCATCCCCTGTTACGGGTAGAACCGATGTTGGTATAGGTCTTGAATTTACCATCGTTACCGCTTGAGGTCGGCAGTGTACGTGCCAGGATCAGGTCGGTGGTCTTGGTGTTATACCAGTCGAAGGTCACGGCGATACGGTTGTTCAGCAGAACAGCATCGAAACCGAAGTCGATGGTCGTTGACTTCTCCCACTTCGTTTCCAGGTTACCGATGATGTCATCAACACCCAGCTCATAGTGGCTGACGCCAGCATCCTGGAAACCGAGTGCGGTATTTTTGAAAGTCACACCGGAGATAGTTCCGTATGGAGGAATACCGGAGTTACCGGTCACACCGTAGGTAGCGCGCAACTTGAGGTCGTCGAGCCAAGACTTGGTCGGCTGCATGAAAGCCTCATCGGAGACACGCCATGCCAAGGCTGCTGACGGGAAGGTTGCCCATTTGTGTCCCTCTGCCAGACGTGAAGCACCGTCACGACGTACGGATGCCGTAAAGAGGTAACGCCCTTTATAGTCGTAACTGATACGTCCTGCATAAGAGAAGAACTGTGACTGCACATACTTGCTGCTGTGTGTCATGTGTCCTGCCGCACCGTCATTGCTGGCCAGGTTCCACCACAGGTTGCTGGCAAGCGTCTGTCCCTGTGAGGTGGCGGTCAGCTCATCGCTGGTATCCTTGCCCCATGAGGTAAGGGCTGTCAGTGTGAGGTGATGATCCTCAGGCAGCATCTTGAAGGTATAGGTAAGGATATTGTTCCACTCCAAGTAGAGTCCTGACGGCTTGGAAAGGCTGGCAGAAGAGATAGGTGTTGTGCCACTATTTATCTGTGATGCGGAATAAGCGTCGGTATAACTTCCGCTGGTGGAGTTGCTGATAGAAGCATTCACCTGTGAACGGAAAGAGAGTCCGTCGATAGGATGGATATCCAGATAACCGTTGGCTACCACGTTGGTACCTGTCGTCTGACTGGCATAGCGGTAGTCACCCTGTGTGTTCAACAGTGGGTTCACATAACCGGAATTGTCGAGAGGACGCTCCACGAGTTCTGTACCGATCAGGTAGTTGCCTGATGTGGCGTCATAGTAACCGTAGGGTGATCCCAGCTGGATGCCGGATGTCGGTGCATCCTCATAGGGTGAGCGCTCCGTACGGTTATGAGTAAGCTGGAATCTCACGCCACCGCTGATCCACTTACGGATATTATGGTCAATATTGGCACGGAGGGTATAACGGTCGGTTCCGCCACTCTCCTTCCAGCGACTGCCGATATTAGCATAACCGATGCTGAAGCGGGCGGTCGTCTTGTCGTTACCACCGGAGAGGGTGATACTGTGGTTGTTACTCCACGTGATATCCTTCTGAAGGAGATCCTCATAGTCGGTCCAGACACCGGCACGGTAGGCTGCCAGGGTCTCTGGATTACCGAAGAGTACCAGGTCATCACTGGCACTTGCCCAGTTACCGGCATTCTGTGCGGCTATCCTGCGGGTCTCGTAGTAGTTCTCATGAGAACGGTAGTCGGGATGCTCCCTGCGGGCAGCTCCTGTTACAAAACCGTTATAAGATACGAGGAATCGGCCGGCTTCTGCCTTCTTCGTAGTGATGATGATAACACCGTTAGCTCCCTGAGAACCGTAGATAGCTGTTGAGGAAGCATCCTTCAGCACGTCGATGCTCTCAATGTCATCGGGATTCAAGTCACTCAGCGATCCGCCCTGCACACCGTCGATGATCACGAGCGGTTCGTTGCTACCGTTGATAGAACGGTTACCACGGATACGCAGTTGTGATCCGTTCACATCAAGACCGGTGATACGACCCTGGATAGCGGTTGCCACATCAGAGGTAGGTGTCTGGAGGATAGCGTCGGACTTTACCGAAGCTACTGATCCGGTAAGGTCGCGTTTCTTCACGGCACCGAAACCGATGACCACCACATCATCAAGACCCTGTACGTCGGGCTCCATCTGATAGGTACCACCGTCTTTTGCCTGTGCGGTAAGGGTCTTGTAACCAGCATAAGAGAATCGCAACTGTGATCCTGAACCAACGGCGATGGTGAAGTTGCCGTCAATGTCGGTGATGGTTCCTGCATTATTGCTTGTTCCTGCGTAAACAGTAACGCCAATCATCGGCTCACCATTCTCATCTACGACATGACCTTTGATCGCACGAGTTTGCTGAACCGACTGAACCGGCTCACTCATTTCTCCCGCAGCATGCACGGCCATAGGCAGGAGACATGTTGCAGAGAATGTCAGAACAAATGCTGTTCTTTTCAAGGTTTGCTTCATAAACATTAATTTAAAATTAAACTTATCTTTGTAAAAAATTATCTGTAATAAAAAACTATCAATGATCAGGTTAGAGTTATTCAATATTACATTAATAAATCATTCCTTTTTTGTACTTCATTCTTTAAATTTTTATGGTTAATATTAGTTATGTAGATAAATCCGTCAAAATAATTAACAATAATAATATATACTTTCGATTTATTTTGCAAAAATAGAAAAATATCTCAACTAAAACAAAATAAAACGAAAGATACTTGAAATATATGTGTATTATTTAAACAATATTAACGTAATTGTTTGATTTCTATACCTTAAAGCATAACAAATCAAAGGATAGAGATGATTGTTGGTTGTTTGTCGTTGTAATCTATTGTTTAGTATTAGAATTATTTTGTATTGGTGAAAATGTGTTTTCTCTCAGTGACTTAATGACCTTTCGGATGTTTTTTGATGAGTAAAGGTTAGGAAAGAGATACTAAAGTCCAACACTATTAATAGATAAAAGCCGACTAATCGATACACAATTAGTCGACTATTAGGTATTAAAAGTGCACTAATCGTGTATCAATTAGTCTAAGCTCTATAATGAAAAGGAATGAGAGAGGTACTAAAACACGCAGGGTAGGGTAAGCAACTGATACATCAGGGTGCGTGCCATACGCTGTTGTCCTAAGTCGTTTGGATGCAGCAAATCTGTCTGAACATCATGGAAATAACGGCCATGCTCACTGATGAGTGGGAAAAGACCGCATGAGGCGCTCCAGTTAATGACGGGCACTGCCCAGATATCTCCAGCCTCTTTGATTACCTTAATATATTCATCCAGATACACCCCGCAACGGTTGGTGTACGATTCATCGCACTGCCAATTGTTTTCGTTGGCATGGAAATCACTTCGGTGGATCGGTGTAAGCAGTACGATCTGTTTATCGGGGAACATCCGTTTCAGGGAGTCGAGTGCGATATTGATGCGTCCGCGATAGGTTTCGTTTGTCTTCGCAGGTATCCGCTGCCGGCGCGAAACCATCTGTTTGGGTTTTCCTCCATGACCATATTCCACGGTTGCTTCATGTTCATCCCACCATTCTCCGATGGGTACTCCGGAGTTATAGTCGTTCGTGCCCACGAAGATCAGTATGGCATCGAAATCCTTTCCATGTTCTTCCTTCAATAGGTTTGCCTGACGGGGAATGTCATTCCACTGTCTGCCGCTCACCCCATAGACATAAGGAGTGATCTGCAACCAGTCTTGCAGCCACGACCAGTATTTTTTCTGGGCTCCCTTGTTGCGGGGATCGGTGATGGAATCACCCAGATAGGCTACGCGCTTTCCTTGCCAGGGATGTTGAAACAGTGCCTGTGGACTTGCCTTTACGGTTATCATGAGACAGAGAACCGTCATGAGAATACTTTTCTTGATCATTGTCAGTAATATTTGTTTGTTGTGCAAAGATACGATTAAGTGAGGGCAGAACAAAATAAATTCATTTATTTTTTATGCCGAACGTGAGTATTTTCGGCGAAGCCAGAGATACGATTAAGTGAGGGCAGAACAAAATAAATTCATTTATTTTTTATGCCGAACGTGAGTATTTTCGGCGAAGCCAGAGATGTGATTAAGTGAGGGCAGAACAAAATAAATTCATTTATTTTTTATGCCGAACGTGAGTATTTTCGGCGAAGCCGGAGATGTGATTAAGTGAGTAAAATGCAAAAGAAAAGAGCTTTTTCTTTCAATTTCCCAGGATAGTAGTTTGTTATTTGTTTCAATTGCATTTATAATTGTTTCATTCTTTTATCACATGTTGCATTTATTCGTTTATTTAGCTAACTTTGCCATATCAGTAGTTTTTGTTTAGTATTTATTATTTGAAATCCTCTATTTATAAACTAACATTTTAAGTATCCTTCACGGAAAACAATAAATAATATCTAACCTATATAAATTGAGTTTAAAGATGACACAATCATTTGAACAGAAAGGATTCTACAAGCTGTCTTGGCTTCAGCGTATCGGCTTTGGCGCAGGTGACCTGGCACAGAACCTGATTTATCAGACTATCTGTATGTATCTGCTATTCTTCTACACCGATGTCTATGTGCTCGGTGGAGATGTGGCAAAGTCGGCAGGACTGGCAGGTACGATGTTTCTCTTGGTTAGGCTGGTGGACGTGTTATGGGATCCCTTAGTAGGTACGTTTGTTGACAAACATAATCCTAAATTGGGAAAATACCGTTCTTACCTTATCACTGGCGGTATTCCCCTGACTATCCTTGCTATTCTCTGTTTCTGGAACGGTTTCGCTCCCTCATTGGTCTATGCCTATATCACCTATGTGGGCATGTCGATGCTCTACACCCTGATTAATGTGCCGTATGGAGCGTTGAACTCATCACTCACCCGAGACACCAACGAGATAACGATTCTTACCTCCACCCGCATGTTCATGGCTAATGTCGGTGGATTGTGTGTATCAGCAGGTGTTCCCCTGCTGGTAGCAACCCTTGCCGGTAAGGACCTACCTCTTGAGATGGCTTTGTTCATGGGTTTGGGCTCCCTGCCTTCGTTCATTTTCATGCCGATGGTTCCTGCCATCAAACGTAAGGTGGGCAAGAAGAATATGTTTTACATCTTCCTGACAGTAGCTATCGTGGGTATGTTATTGTTGTATATCATCAGTAAGATGGGAACGGTGAAGGAGCATATCACACTGGTATATATCGCCCAGTTTATCAAGTCGACAGGTGTTATCGTGGCAACGGGATATATGTGGGCGTTAATCCCTGAGGTGATCTCTTACGGAGAATGGAAAACCGGACGCCGTATCTCAGGTATTGTGAATGCGTTGACAGGTATCTTCTTCAAGGCCGGTATGGCGTTGGGAGGTGTCATCCCGGGTTGGGTGCTGGCATGGACACATTACAAGGCTGCAGAAGAGGCACAGACCTTACCTAAAGATGCTAACGCGTGGTTCCTGACCATGCTTATCTTTGCATTGGTGGGACTGGCACTGCTCATATTCTGTTTCTCACAGACGAAGGAGCGTGTGGTGATGGATGAGAAGGAGACAAAGAATGTGAAGGTCAGTGACCTGTGGACGGAGTTCTTGCATAACGGTCCGTTGCGTATAATAGCACTCTTCTTCATCACGGCTTTTGCCATGATGTCGGTGGGCAATGCCGCAGGTGCTTATTTTATGAACGATCTGGAGTTGCAGACACCTATGGCCCAGGAGGGTATCCGTTGGCTCGTCTGTATCATTCCTGCATTATTACTCTTGTTGGCGATGTTCATCATCTCCAAGTATCAGCTGAGTGATGAACTGGTGGATCAGATTAACAAAGAAATAGAACAGAGAAATCAATGAAGACAATCAAGACGATACTGATATGCTTTGTCATGTCATCTGTTGCCTTCTCTGTGTCAGCACAGGGCCTGAAGGATGCCATGGGAAAGTATTGTCTGATAGGCGCAGCTATCAACCAATGGCAGTCGGATGATCAGGATCCTTTGGCAACAGCGGTCTTACAGAAACATTTCAACTGTGCTGTGGCGGAGAACTGTATGAAGGCGGAGGTGTTACAACCGGCAGAGGGAATCTTTGATTTCCGGACTGCGGATAAGTTTGTTGATTATTGTCAGAGGAACAACCTGAAGGTCAACGGTCATTGTCTGGTGTGGCATTCACAAGCACCCGAATGGATGTTCACCGACAGTTATGGTAGGCTGGTGGATCGTGAGACACTGGCGCGTCGTATCAAAAATCATATCTCCACGGTGGTAGGACGTTATAAAGGCAGGGTTTACGGATGGGATGTGGTCAATGAGGCGGTGGAGGATGATGGCTCTTTCCGTCAGTCACCCCTCTATAAGATCCTGGGCGAAGAATTCATTGAGATTGCCTTCCGTGCCGCTCATGAGGCAGACCCTGATGCAGAACTCTATTACAACGACTACTCAACGGCGAAACCCGGCAAACGGGAAACGATCTGTCGGATAGTCAGACAGTTGAAGGAAAAAGGCTTACGCATTGATGCCGTAGGTATGCAGAGTCATAACGGCATGGATTACCCCGACCTTACGGAATATGAGAAGAGTATGGATGCGTTTGCCGCCCTCGGTGTAAAGGTGATGATGACAGAGCTGGATCTTAATGTGTTGCCAAACCCGCAACAGTTCGGTGGTGCGGACATCAGTCAAAACTTTGAATATCAGCAGATGCTGAATCCGTATGCCAACGGGTTGCCTAAGGAAAAGGCTAAGGAGATAGAAAAGCGTTACCTGGAATTCTTCAAGATTTATTATAAGCACCGTGACCAGATCTCACGTATCAACCTTTGGGGTATCGCCGATCATAACTCTTGGCTGAACGGGTGGCCGATAAAAGGACGCACGAACTTTCCGTTGCTCTTCGACCGGCAGTATCAGCCCAAGCCTATTGTTCAGGAGATTATCAATTTATATAATAAGAAATAACTTAATCATGAAAGCAAGATATTTATTTCCACAGGATTATATGGCAGATCCCGCTGCCAATGTATTTAACGACCGATTGTATATCTATCCCTCACACGACCGTGACAGTGGTGAGAGTTTCGACGATGACGGTGGTCATTTCCAGATGCGCGACTATCATGTACTGTCGTTCGGTGATGTGGAGCAGGATGCTGCTACGGATCATGGGGTAATCCTCGACGTTGAGCAGGTTCCATGGGCAGCGCAACAGATGTGGGACAATGATGTCGTGGAGAAAGACGGTAAGTATTTCCTCATCTTCTCTGCCAAGGATTATAATGGCGTGTTCCGTCTCGGTGTGGCGGTTGCAGAACAACCGGAAGGACCTTTCGTCCCACAGCCTAACCCTATTCGTGGCTCTTTCTCCATAGACCCTTGTGTGTTCAAGGATGATGATGGGGAGATATATTGCTATTTCGGTGGTCTTTGGGGCGGACAACTGCAGTGGTGGATACCGGCACAACTGCCTTTAGGCAAAGAGGGTGACCCTACCTTAAGAACGGCCTCTGATAAGAAGACGGAGCTCTTTATCCGTCCGGAGGCACCGGCGCTGTCCAGTAGGGTGGCCCGCATGAGTGATGATGTTTTGCAGTTCGCTGAGGCTTCACGACCTGTAGTCATCCTCGATAAAGATGGAGAACCTCTGAAGGCAGGTGATCCTCACCGTTTCTTTGAGGCTTCATGGATGCATAAGTATCAAGGGAAATATTATTTCAGTTATTCTACCGGCGACAGTCATTATCTGTGTTATGCCATCGGTGATTCGCCCTATGGACCATTCGTTTATCAAGGTGTGATCCTCGAGCCTGTTGTAGGGTGGACCACCCATCACAGTATCGTGGAATACCGTGGACAGTGGTATCTGTTCTATCATGATTGTGTGCCTTCCAATGATATCACATGGTTACGGTCACTGAAGGTTCAACGTCTTTTCTATAACGAGGACGGAACGATACGACCCGTTATCAACGAATAATACTCATGGTAAGACCTCTCTCTCTCATCATTAATAAGTTGCTGCCATTCCTTCTGCTGGTTGTCCATACAACTGCCCATGCTGAGGATGGCAGCAGACTTTGGTTACGCTACGCTCCTATGAACAAAGCATTGGTCAGTGGGGTGGAAGGTAAGGCAGCGCAGGTGTTACGCCAATATTACTCAGGTAGTAAGGTAACTCTTCTTCTAGATCCACAACAGAAGGATCAAGAAGGTTTCCGTATCACAATCTCTGAGGAAAGCACAACCGTTTCAGCAGGTACGGAACATGGTTTGCTCTACGGAGCCTTTGCTTTGTTACGCGGTGAGACAGGTTATCAGGCTCCTTTCTTCAAGTACCGTATCCTCAATCATTGGGATAATCTCGACGGGTCGATAGAAAGGGGCTATGCTGGAGAGAGTATCTTCTGGAACGACGATCTTACTTTTGATCCTCGCCGTTTGGAATACTATGCCATGGCCAATGCCGCTATAGGTATCAACGGGGTGGTGCTCAATAATGTGAATGCTTCACCCAAAATGCTCTCCAGAACTTATCTGCAGAAGGTCAAGGAGATAGCCGATATTATGCGACCGTGGGGGATCCGTGTATATCTCTCCGTCAATTTCGCTTCACCGATGGCTTTGGGTAAGTTGAAAACAGCTGATCCCTTGGATGAAAAGGTAAGAAACTGGTGGAAGGAGAAGACGAAGGAGGTTTATCAGCTTGTTCCCGACTTCGGTGGCTTTCTCGTCAAGGCGAATTCAGAGGGACAGCCCGGCCCGTTCGACTATGGACGGTCACATGCCGAGGGAGCTAATATGTTGGCAGAGGCGCTGGCTCCCCATCAGGGTATCGTGATGTGGCGCTCTTTTGTCTATGGAGCGAAGCATAAGGGAGAGGATCGCGTAAAACAGGCTGTGAGTGAGTTTGCGGAATTAGACGGGGCTTTCCTTCCCAATGTCATCTTACAGTCGAAAAACGGTCCGCTCGACTTCCAACCGCGTGAGCCCTATGCACCGATCTTCGATCAGATGCATAAAACACCACAGATGGCAGAACTGCAAATCACACAGGAGTACCTCGGACAATCTAAGCATCTAGTATATCTCGCTCCGATGTGGAGAGAGTTCTTCGGGTTCGTTAACCCTTCTCGATTGGTGGGTATAGCGGGTGTTGCCAATATCGGTGATGATACCAACTGGTGTGGTCATCATTTCTCACAGGCTAACTGGTATGCCTTTGGCCGGTTAGCATGGGATCCTACCCTGTCGTCAGAACAGATCGCGTGGGAATGGCTCTCTCAGACGTTCGATGCATCGGTTTCAAACCAACAGCAATGGACTCAGGAGAAAGGAAGGCTGTTGGATATGATGCTCCGTTCGCGGGAAGCATGTGTGGACTATATGATGCCACTCGGACTGCATCATATCTTTAAGTTCGACCATCATATGGGACCGGAGCCGGATGGTTTCAAGGCAGAGTATCCCATAGAGTGGTGCCCCGTCTATTATCATAAAGCAGACTCCATAGGAGTGGGATTCAACCGCAGCAGTTCCGGGACGAATGCCACGGCGCAGTATCGCGAACCTTACCATACCTTATATAATAACATAGCGACATGTCCGGAAATGTATCTTCTTTGGTTCCACCATGTACCATGGGACTACCGGATGAAGAGCGGTCGTACATTATGGGAGGAAATACAGTGTCATTATCAGCATGGTGTGGAAGAAACGAATGACTTCCTCCGTATCTGGGAAGGGGTAAGACCGTGTATTGATCCACAACGGTGGCAGGAGGTGAATGATTTGTTGCTCTTCCAACAACAAGATGCCCGTGAGTGGCAGCGTGTTTGCATTGAGTATTTCAAAACTTTCCAACATTAAGATTTCATGAAATGAAACGATTATCGATATTCTTGTGGATATGCCTGTTCGTATTGACAGCTGAGGCGAAGGTATCCCTACCGCAACTTTTCCAGTCGGGCATGGTACTTCAGCGTGACAAGGCGATTCCCGTTTGGGGATTTGCCGAACCAGGTGAGCGTGTCTGTGTGTCGTTTAAGAAGAAAGACTATGTGACCATTGCCGATGCGGAGGGTCGCTGGCGTGTGGACCTGCCCAAACAGAAACACGGCGGCCCTTATACCTTGCAGGTGAACGACATCACGATCAATGATGTGCTCATCGGTGATGTTTGGCTCTGCTCGGGACAGTCGAATATCGATGTTACGATAGAGCGTGTCTATCCACAGTATCCTCAGGAGATCGATACCTATGCCAATGATAAGATCCGTCTGTTCCGTGTGCAGACAGATACAGACACACATGGACCGAAGAAAGATGTGAAGTCGACGAAATGGCGTACCTTAAATAAGGAGAATGCGTGGAATTTCTCTGCCGTGGGTTATTTCCTTGGACGGGAGATGTACGAGAAAAACGGTATCCCGCAGGGAGTGATTGTCAACAGTGTTGGAGGATCACCCATTCAGGCATGGCTTGATGCGGACACTCTTTCCCAGCGTCATCCTCAGGCATATCACCGTTTACAGTTCTTTCAGGATGATGAGATGATGGCCGGCATGCTCAAAGCCAACCAACAGACGAACGACCGTTGGAATCATATCATGAACCAGTTAGATCCGGGATTAAAGGAGGGATATGCTCGTCAAAACTATGATGACTCTCAGTGGATGGTAAAGAATCAATATGACAATATTACTGGCGAACATCAGTATGTAGGTTCATTCTGGGCAAGGCAACAACTCATGGTGGATGCTGCTCATGCCGGTAAGCCTGCCCGTCTGCTGGTAGGAACCTTATTCGATGCCGATTATACTTTTGTGAACGGTCAGGAGGTGGGACGTACCTATTATCAATATCCGCCGCGTCGCTATACCATTCCTGCAGGAGTGCTCAAAGAGGGAGCTAATGCCCTTACCGTTCGTTTTATCACGAAGGGTGGAAATCCTCATTTTATAAAAGATAAACCTTATAAGCTTATTTTTGAGGATGGTTATGAGATACCTCTCTCTCCGCAATGGCATGTTCATGAGGGCGCGCGGATGTTCAACTGTCCGCAGATAGATGTCACACCCAATAATCTGCCATCAGTGCTCTATAATGCCATGCTTTATCCGTTGGCACCCTATTCCTTGGCAGGAGTCACCTGGTATCAGGGCGAGTCGAACACCAATGAGGGTGACCTTTACAGACAGATGTTAGGAGAACTGGTTAATGGCTGGCGACAGTTGTGGAAAGATGCGTCGTTACCTTTCGTGATCGTTCAACTGGCGAACTTCATGGCTCCCACCGACCAACCGCAGGACAGTGGGTGGTCGCAAGTCCGTGAGGCACAACGTCTTGCTGCCCGACAGATTCCTCATACAGCATTGGCTGTAACAATCGATCTGGGAGAGGAAGTGGATATCCATCCCTTGCTCAAGAGGGAGGTGGCACAGCGGATTGCCAAGGGTTTTGAGAAGTTACTGTGGGACAAAAAACTACAGTTGTCGCCGGAGGTGATTGCCTCAGAGACGGATGGTGATAAGATTGTGCTAACGCTTGACCAACCATTACGTTCTGATGGATCACTCCAAACCTTTGAGGTGGCAGCTGAAGACGGTCGTTTTATGAATGCCGAGGCAGAATCACGAGGAAACAGGATCATTATCCATTCCCCCGTCAATCATCCTGTGGCCGTGCGTTATGCCTGGAAAAACAACCCCGTCAAGGCGAATGCCTACGGTAGGAATGCTCTTCCGATGTCACCCTTCCAACTGAAACTCTGTCCCCGAAGGTAATGGACATACATGAAAGTAAGTCCTTACCATTTCATTTCGATATATCCTGATAATAGATTACTATAGGTAATCATATTAGCTGATGACATAATAACCGCAAGGCGGTTACCG
>JAFZPF010000230.1 GCA_017550455.1 Prevotella sp. | reverse complement strand
TGATCATTAACAATAAACGTAACAATTATGACAGAGATTTTAAAGGAAGGTGGTAAGACCATCATCAAGACAGGAAGTCGTATCGATACGGCGAATGCAAACCAGTTTGAACAAGACATTCAGCCCGCCCTCAGGGATGGTGGCGTGGATCTGGAAATGGACTGCTCCGAACTTACTTATATGGCAAGTTCTGGTCTGCGTGTGATTCAGAAGACGATGCGTACAGTGATGCAATTGCGTGGAAAGTTTAAGATGACGAATGTCAGCCCTGAGATCTACAAGGTTCTGAAGATGACAGGCTTTACACAGTTTATGACCGTTGAACAGAAAAAAGATTGATGATTATGACAATACTTGATATTATTCTGATTATTTTGGTAGTGGCGCTTGCTGTGGCTCTGTTCTTCCAGATGAAGGCAGCCAAGCAGCAGTCAGAGGATGGACAGCAGTTGCTCAGTGACTATCAGCGTCGTGTTGATGAATTGCAGCGTTTGCTGGAGGACTATAACTCTCTTTCCAAGAACTTCGAGAATATCGGTAAAGGCTATGAACAAGCCCTGTTGCTATTCGATAAGATGGCCGATATACGTCATCATTTGGAACTGATTGCCCAGAACGACAAGGATCCTGACAGCGTGGAGCGTCTGAATGATCTGTTGAAGAAGTTTGATAAGTTATAATATAAGAGAAAACCAGAACCGACTGGGAAATGAGAAAACTGATTAATCAACCTTTTTTTATCCGATGTCTGATGTCATTGGCATTGTTGTTGATGCCATTAGGTATTATAGCACAGAACAATGTCATTTTTCCTGTATTGAAGTTTGCAGATCCTACTATTCAGGCTAATATGGTAGAGGTTACCGAGTGGACGATGAATTGGAGTGCTAGAAATGGTACCTATCCTGATCTTTACAATCCCAACCAATTGTCAAGCATTGTCTATAGTTCATCTAACACAGACGTTGCAACGGTAGATGACAAAGGCTCTATCAAACCTGTAGCTCCTGGTTCAACGACAATCACAGCTTCTTTTGCTGGTAATGGTATTTATGAGCCCGCCTCAGCTTCTTATACTTTGACATATAACGATGATCGTAATGATGTGAAGGATTTGGGCTTTGGCTTCTCTGGGGCGACTGCTGAGGCAACCTATGGTGATGCAACGGTGAATGCACCTACTCTGAGTATGGGAAAGTTGGCAGGGGCAAATATCACCTATTCCTCGTCCAAAGAGGATGTGGCTACCGTTGACGCTTCTGGTCAAGTAAAAAAGATTGTTGGCGTAGGCTCAACAGTTATATCTGCTTCGTTTGCTGGTGATGCTGATACGAAGCCGGGATCCACCTCTTATACGCTGACGGTGACACAGAAAGAAGTCGGACTTACTTGGGAGGAGACCACCTTTACTTATGATGGAAGTGCCCATGCGCCTAAGGCGACAGCCACAGGACTGGTTGGCTCTGACATCTGTGACGTTACTGTTGAGGGTGCTCAGACCAATGTTGGTAATTATACCGCAACGGCTTCTGCCCTGAGCAACAAAAACTACAAGTTACCTGCAGATAACACAAAGGCCTTCTCCATTTCAAAGACAGATGCTACGGTGACTTTCTCCTCGAAGACAGCTGATGCCAAGTTGGGCGAGAACTTTACAGCCCCGACGGTTACAACCACTCCGGCAGGCTTGACGCTTACCTATTCTTCGTCTGCAACTTCTGTGGCTACCGTCGACGCCTCCACAGGTGCGGTGACGCTTGTTGCAGATGGCTCTACAACTATTACGGCCACGTTTGCAGGCAATAATAACTACAATACTGCCAGCGACAGCTATACGCTCACGGTGGCGAAGGCTGATGCGGTGAGTTCGGGACTTAGTTTCGCCTCTGAGACAGCTACCGCCACGTATGGTGATGCTGCAGTGACTTCTCCGGCATTGAGTAATCCTCATCAGTTGCCCCTCACCTGGAGCAGCAGCAAAGAAGAGGTGGCTACGGTCAATGCCTCGGGTGTGGTTACGATTGTTGGTGCAGGTGAAACCATTATCTCTGCAGCTTTTGCGGGAAATGATACTTATACTGCTAAGACCATTAGTTATACACTGACTATCAATAAGTTTCAACCGACGGTAGTGTTCTCTAAGATGTCGGTGACCGCGAAGATCGGTGAGGAGTTTGTTCCACCCAAGGTCACAACGAATCCAAAAGATCTTGAGCTTGTATATTCTTCAACAAACGAGACTGTGGCAACTGTAGATGCCAATACAGGTGAGGTGAAACTGTTGGGAGTTGGAACGACAAAGATAAAGGCTGTCTATACCGCTACTCACAATTATCATTATGTCAGTTCCTATTATGACCTAAAGGTCTCGTTGCTCGATCCCATTGAGGAGGAGAAGGACTATACGATGGATGAGGAATTCTTTGTGAATCCTGATGGCAGTGAGGTTGATCTGACGGGTCATGTTGTTAATGACATCTTCTTCACACTGAAGAATACCAGTTCACCCGAGGGCGACGGCTATGATACCGAAGGGCATAGCATTGTGATTAATACAGTCACAGCTCCTTCTGTTGTTGATGGTATACTGGCTGATGGCATAGAGCCAGGATTACCAGAATTTACAGAAAGGTTTACCGGACTGACGTTCCTCGTGGCTGCAGGAACAGGCGAAATCATAGTAAACTCTCAGGAAGCTAACGGCTACCACCTGATGGTTCAGGTTGGAAATGATGAACCCGTGTCAATTTACCAAACTGAACGTGGGGATTACAGCATTCCATACGAGCAGGATCATCAGACCTACGTATATGTATATAATGGTGGAACTGATGTCGTTGGCGGCTCTACCAGAGGAAAGAAATCTGCCATCAACGTGAGAGTCTACTCTGTGTCCTATAAGGGAAAAGCGTCTAGTGCTATAAGACAGGTTTATAGTGAACAGCTTGACGAAGACCGGTGGTATGATCTGAATGGTCGGCGTATTACGACGCCTACGAAGAAAGGTGTTTATATAAATGGTAACCGGAAGGTGGTTATCCGATAGAGTAAAAAGAAGAGCGTCTCAATTGTAAGGCACTCTTCTTTGTTTTCTATTGTGGTTGTTCTGCTTCCAACTTTTCAACAGCCCCCGAAATTGGGTTAAGCCAGAGATGGGTGGTGTAGCGCTTGTTGAAAAGAGCACCGCTCAGCAGTTCTACGTTACCAAACTGTCCTGCAGGCATCTCAGTGGTGAGAAGAGTCTGATTCGCATCGGAAATGGTGGAGCGCAACTTGCCTGGGATGTTGACATAGATACCTGCTATTTGTTTGTTTTTCTTCTTGGGATCGACAGGCTCCGGTTCAGGAACCGTCATCAGGTTTTCTATATTAATATAATAAGGTACGCCTGCGAGGTTATCTTGATCCACAAGTCCTAGTTTTTGGGAAAAACGGAAGAGAATATGCTGGATGACAGGCTTGACGGGAGTGATCATCAGGGTGTGTTCGGTGGTGTCCTTGACTGTAGTACCCACAAAGAGACTTGTGAGCGTACGATCCTGTAGATCAAGCTGGTTGAGCATTAGACGCAGCTGTTCTCCATCTTTAGGCATATTGTCGGCTTGTCCGCGAACGAGCAGGTTTCGACTCTCGCGTATCTCATAGATATCCTGTGCGGTAAGCTCTGCCATCTTGGCTGTACTGCCTGCAGCAAGGATCTCCTCACTCATAAACTGTCGGGGGTTAATGCTTGTGGCACGTGGGGCGGCCACAAACTGGGGCGATACTTTCTGTGCCCGGGGGTCTGCATTGATGGCCAACAGGATCCCTTCGTCAGAAAGACTGACATTAGTCGCAGCAGTCTTCGCATCGAACTTTACGGCATACCGTTTAGTAGTATCTGCCACAGCTATCGGCTCCTGACGTATGGTCGTTATCCGGTAACTGGTTGATGGGTTGGGGGATATATCCTTGATGCGCAGATAACGGTCGGCATATTTGCAGAAATCCCCTGGCGTGTAGGTGGTCTTTTCTATTTGTATGGTTACCTTGATCGAAGTCATAGGTAAGAAATAGACTGCTCCTTCGGTGGTTACACCGGGCTGATAGAATGTACTGGAAGTCTGGGCTGCTAAGGGTAATAAGGAAAAGAGGTAAAGCGGCAAAACGCAGACGATTCTCCTCCATACCTTCATTGATAGCTTCTTTGTTATCATGTGTTATTCGTTTAGTCGTTTAAAAGCGTAGGGCAGATACTGTATAAGATCACTGGCGATAACGCTCTCCTCACCAAGATCTTTGGCAGCGAAATCACCTGCCAGACCATGAAGATACATACCTACAATACATGCATCCTCCTGTTTATAGCCCCTGGCCAGCAGCCCCGTGATGATACCAGTCAGTACGTCACCACTGCCAGCAGTTGCCATTCCGGCATTGCCCGTTGTGTTGAATACGATATGCCCGTCAGGCAGACAGAGTGAAGTGTGATGCCCCTTGAGCAGGATATATGCCTGCAGCCGTTGAGCTAAGTCGCGCGCTTTCATCAGACGTTCATAACTGTCGGTACTGTTACCTTCCAGTCGGTCGAATTCTTTGGGATGAGGAGTCATGATAATCCCCTTAGGCAGCTGTTGTAACCAGGCACGATGATTAGATAGGATATTGATGGCGTCCGCATCAGCCACTAGCGGACACTGGGTCCTGCGCATTTGGGCGATGATGGCAATGGCAGTTTGCTCACTCGTGCCGAGTCCAGGACCGATACCGACAGCGTTGAAGTCTTCAGTATCGACGGCTTCAGAGAAAGTTGTCTCTTCACGGTCGAACTGTATGATTGCTTCTGGTACGCTAACCTGCATGATAATGTTGTTACGCTTGGGCGTATGGGCAGTAACCTTGCCTACACCTACCCGCAGACAGGCCTTTGTGGCTAGTACGGCAGCACCTCCCATCCCATAGCTGCCTGCAATGATCAGGGCGTTTCCCATTTTGCCTTTATGGGCAAAGGGATCACGTTTGATAATACGGGGACGGACGTCGCTTTCCTCCAATAATGTGTAATTGGAGTCTATCTTATTGATGCCTTCCTTGCTGAGACGGATGTCGAGCACCTTCACCTGGCCAATGAACTGTTGATATTCG
>JAFZPF010000229.1 GCA_017550455.1 Prevotella sp. | reverse complement strand
TAAGGCACTCGTGGAGAAAAACATGAAGGATAAGATTAAGATCCTTGGTATCGACGGTATGCCCAATGAGGGTTTGGAATATACCCGTTTAGGACATCAGATAGGAACCTATGTCTATCCCACACATGGGGAACAGATCGTTCGTCTGGCCTTGGATATCTTAACGGGGAAATCCTATCAACGGGATAATGCCCTGAAAGGAATGTTGGTGACGCCCGAGAACGTAGAAATCATCAACGCCACCAGCAACGAGATGATGTCACAGAACCGTGACCTGATAACCATTGAAGACAAACTTGAAGACTACTTCGGGCTTTACAACAACCAACAAAAAGTGATTATCGCGACGGTATGTGCGATCCTCCTTCTTATCTTAGCCCTGTTCCTCACTTGGCGTGCGGTACGACAGATGCGCAGGATCAACAGACAGATACAGTCCATCAACAAAGAACAGACCGCCTTCTATACCAATGCCAGACACCAACTACGGACACCACTGACATTAGTAGCCGGACCGGTAAAACAATTCCAGGAGAAATATGCATTGAAGCCCGACCAGCAAGAACTGATGGAGATCATCAGCAGGAATGTGGCACAACTGGAGACCATTATCTCCGATGTATTGAACTTCAAGATGGGTATGACACAACCGTTGGTGGATGATAACACTGCCCACTCCGCATTGGCACAGGCTGACTATACAGAGGCCTTGCAGGAAAACCGGCTGGCACTCTTTAAACAAGAAGACACCAACGAGCTGTCGTCCGTACTGATCGTCGATGACAATGAGGATATGCGCCGATACCTGCGGACGATACTCGCTGATAAGTTCTATGTGATTGATGCTGCTGATGGACAAGGCGGACTAAAACTGGCCAGAGAGTGTGTGCCGGATATCATCATCAGTGATGTGATGATGCCCGTCATGGACGGTCTGCAGTTCTGCCAGAAGATCAAAGAAGATGCCATCACCTCACACATCCCTGTCATCCTCCTTACAGCCCGTAGTGGGGATGCCCAGCAGATGGAAGGTTATGAACGGGGTGCCGATGCATACCTTACGAAACCCTTTAATGCCGATCTGCTCACAGCGAGGATCTATAATCTTTTGAAGAACCGCCAGCAGTTACATCATCTGGCTGACGGTAAACAGGAAGAGGCACAGCCTCAGCTGAGCACACAAGACAAGCTCTTTGCCGACACGCTGAAGGAAGCATTCCAGAAGAATATGTCGAATCCCGATCTGAAAATGGATGACCTGGGAAATGAACTTGGCATGAGTCGCGTACAGTTATATAGAAAGGTGAAAGCATTGACAGGTATCTCTCCCGTGGAACTACTGAGGGAGATGCGGCTGCAGCGTGGCTATACGCTCTTAAATACGACTACGAAAAGCATCAATGAAATAGCTTACGAGGTAGGTTTTCATACCCCAAGTTATTTTTCCAATTGTTTTAAAAAACAGTTCGGAAAGTATCCTACTGAACTGAGAACAGAGTGAAACATTGTCACTCTATCCATATCTTTTGATAAACACCAAGCACTTTCTGCCCATGAAATGTTACATGAAACATATTTAACAGCCAATGAACGTTTTTTGAAACAATAATGTATATAAAGGGGTGTAATTTTACAGCAGAATTTAAAATTATGTGTTTATAAACCCTTTTAAAAAACAACAATGGAACAACTAAAAAGAGTGTTACTCAGTTTCGGACTCCTTTTGGTGGGTACAATAATGTACGCGCAATCGGAGATTAGCGGTACCGTGCTTGATCCGACCGGTGAGACCGTGATCGGTGCTACGGTAATGGAAAAGGGAACATCGAACGGTACTGTGACTGATTTCGATGGAAACTTTAAATTGAAGGTGGAGGCAGGCAAGACTTTGGTTGTCTCTTACATCGGCTTCCTGACACAGGAGGTGGTTGCCCAAGATGGTATGGTAATAACGATGCAAGACGATGCGATGGCATTGGAGGAAGTGGTTGTTACCGGTTATACCACCCAGCGTAAAGCCGACTTGACAGGTGCGGTGTCAGTAGTCAGTGTCAATGAGTTGGCAAAACAGAATGAGAACAACCCGATGAAGGCTCTGCAAGGACGTGTACCAGGTATGAACATTCAGGCAGATGGTAATCCCTCAGGTGCAGCCACTGTACGTATCCGTGGTATCGGTACCCTGAACGACAACGACCCGCTTTATATTATCGACGGTGTGCCTACCAAGGCTGGTATGCATGAACTAAACGGTAATGACATCGAGTCAATCCAAGTCCTGAAGGATGCGGCCTCAGCCAGTATCTATGGTAGCCGTGCTGCCAACGGTGTGATTATCATCACTACAAAGAAGGGAAAGGACGGTGTGGTAAAGGTGAACTTCGATGCCAGCGTGGCTGCTTCACTCTATACCAATAAGATTGAGACGATGAATGCCAGCGAATGGGGACGCGCCTACTGGCAGGCATCTGTCAACGATGGTATCAACCCGAACAACAATACCCTTGGCTACAACTTCGATTGGAGCTATGACCGTGCCGGCAATCCTATCCTTAACGGTATGACCATGAATATGTTCCTGGATGAGAACGCCTCTGTACGTGCTGGAGATACCGACTGGTTTAATGAGATTACCCGTATAGGTGTCGTACAGCAGTACAATGTCTCTGTCAGCAACGGCTCAGAGAAGGGTAGTTCATTCTTCTCTATCGGTTACTACAACAACCTCGGTACTATCAAGGAAAGTCAGTTCAACCGTCTCTCCGGTCGTGCCAACAGTGACTATAAGTTGTTCGACGGTATGGTGACCATCGGTGAGAACTTCACGTTGAACCGCACGAAGGGTGTGGATGCACCCGGTGGTATCCTGGAGAATGCATTGGAGTTTAACCCCAACTTCCCTATCTATGCAGAGAATGGCGAGTTCGCCCAGGCTCTCGGTGCATACTCTGAGCGTGAGAATCCGCTGAGTTTGCTGTATAACACCAAGGATAATGAATACACCATGTGGCGTTCCTTCGGAGATGTTCATCTCAGCATCACTCCGTTTAAGAACTTCATGATACGTACCACCTTAGGTATGGACTATTCCCAGAAGGAGCAGCGTTTCTTCACCTATCCTATTGCCAATGGAAAGATGAAACGTACCGATTCTGCCGTAGAAAGCAAGCAGGAGCACTGGATGCGCTGGATGTGGAATGCCATTGCTACTTATAATTTTGAAAAAGGTAATCACCGTGGTGATGCCATGTTAGGTGTCGAGATCAACCGTCAGGACTATAAGTGGAACAGTGCCAAGCGTTACGAGTTGGCTATCCTCAACACCGACTATATGTGGCCGTCAGCAGGTTCTGGCCGTCAGTTGGCAGAAGGTTCCGGTGACGGATTCTCTCTGGTATCTTACTTCGGTAAGGTGAACTACACTTATGCTGACAGGTATATGGCCAGTCTTACAGTACGTCGCGACGGTTCAAGCCGTTTCGGTTCTAACAATCAGTACGGTACTTTCCCTTCAGTGTCTGCAGGTTGGCGTATCTCACAAGAGAAGTTCATGCAATCAACCAGTGGTTGGCTCGATGATATGAAGTTACGCTATTCCTGGGGACAGACAGGTAACCAGGAAATCTCTAATACCGCACGTTATACCCTCTATCAGTCGGTTGTCTCTACCGGTCTGTGGGGCAGTGGTCAGGCAGGTTCTTCTTATGATATCAGCGGTTCTAATGGCGGTTATGCGTTGGCAAACGGCTATGTTCGTTCTCAGCGTGGTAATGATGATATCAAGTGGGAGACAACGACACAGCATAATATCGGTATCGACTTCGCCATGCTCCGCAATGAGGTATATGGTAGTCTCGACTGGTTCCACAAGTTGACAAGTGATATTCTTCTGCCTATGGATGGTATCGCAGCCATGGGAGAAGGTGCTTCCAAGTGGATCAATGCCGGTGAGATGAAGAATGTAGGATGGGAGCTCAGCGTAGGTTATCGTCATAAGCTGGAGTCAGGTTTCTCCTGGGATATCAACGGAAATATCAGCAGCTATACCAATGAGATTACCAAACTGCCGGAGACCGTTGCCGCTAAGGGTACCTTCGGAGGTAATGGCGTTGAGAGTGTCGTAGGTCATGCTATGGGTTCACAGGTAGGTTATGTGGCTGACGGTATCTTCAAGAGTCAGGAGGAGATCGACAACCATGCAATACAGGAAGGCGCCGGACTGGGTCGTATCCGTTATATGGACCTGAACCATGACGGTCGTATCACCGAAGCCGACCAGACATGGATCTATGATCCGACACCCGATTTCACATGGGGTCTTAATGTGTATCTGCAGTATAAGGATTGGGATTTCACCATGTTCTGGCAGGGTGTACAAGGTGTGGATGTAGATTGCCGTGGTTATAAGTCACAGACTGACTTCTGGGCAAACTCTAATATCAATGTTCCTTACCTGAACAAGGGTGTGCGTGCCCTCGATGCATGGAGCCCACTGAATATGGATAGTAATATTCCTGCACTTACATCTTCAGATACCAACAATGAGGGTCGTGTATCATCCTATTATATTGAAAACGGCTCATATATCAAGCTGCGTACTATACAGCTGGGTTACAATGTGCCAAAGAGCTTCACAGACAAGTTGAAGATCGATCGTATCCGTCTCTATCTCTCAGCCCAGAACCTGGTGACTATCAAGAGCAGCAAGTTCTCTGGTGCAGATCCAGAAAACCCGGGATTCAACTATCCTATTCCTCTTAATGTGACTTTCGGCTTAAATGTTTCATTCTAAATACGACATCAATATGAATACCAAGATATTATCTATCATCTGCGCAATCAGCGTAATCTGTGGCTTCACGTCCTGCAGCGACTTCCTCGATGAGCAGGTGCCGCAGGCCACACTGACCCAAGACGAGGTGAAGGATCCTAAATATATTGACAATCTCCTTATCTCTGCCTATGCCGGTCTTCTGTCTATCGAGGATATGAACGCATCGTTCTCACTCTGGAACTATGATACCCGTTCAGACGATGCTTATGTAGGCGGTTCCGACTTCTCTGACGGAGAACCATTCCATCGACTCGAGATGGGTGTCGGTGTACAGACTACCGACTGGCCTTTCTCATCTATCTGGACAAGGATGTATAACTATCTGTCACGTGTATCACTGTCATTGGATGTCCTCCAGTCAGCTGATCAAGAGAATGCTATCATTCAGCAGCGTACGGCAGAAATGAAATTCCTTCGCGCTTATGGACATTTCCAGCTGAAGCGCCTCTTCAAGAAGATTCCTTTTGTGAACAAGCCCAACATGGAGGAAGAGGATTATAATAATCTCTCTAACACAGAATATACCAATGATGAGGGTTGGCAGCAGATTATCAATGATCTGGAGGAAGCATATGCCGTCCTTCCTGCTACCCAGGCTGACAAAGGTCGTCCCACAAAAGCTGCCTGCGCTGCCTTCCTCGCAAAGGTTTATCTCTATAAGGCATATCGTCAGGATGACGCCAACAGCAACCAGGTGACAAGTATCAATGAGGCTGATCTCCAGAAGGTGCTTGACTATACCACACTGTCTATCTATACCTCTGCCGGCTACGGACTGGAGAGCGACCTGCATAACAACTTCCGTCCGGAAGAGCAGTATGAAAACGGTAAGGAGAGTCTTTGGGCTATCCAGTATTCAAAGAACGACGGTACTGTCTATGGTAACCTCAACTTCTCTAATCGTCTGATCGTACCTTGTATTCCTAAGGTGCACGACTCAGGAAACGACTTCTACAAGCCGTCACATAATCTTGTGAATGCCTATCGCACCAATGCCGATGGACTGCCACTGCTCGACACCTTCGCATCTGTTGACTATACGGTAGGCTCTAACCAGACTGTTGATCCGAGACTCTTCGTGACTGTAGGTGTGCCCGGTACTCCTTATATGTTCAATACCGACTATATGATGGCTGAGACAAATACCTGGAGCCGCGGTGGTGGTACTTATGGTTACTTCGTATCTCTGAAGCAGAACGTTGATCCCGCCCTTACGAACACCTATCTTTTCGACTGTGACAACCAGTGGGCTTCTTCCATGAACCGTATCGTGTTCCGTTATGCAGATGTTCTTCTGATGCGTGCTGAGGCACAGGCTCAACTCGGACATAGCAGTGAGGCTATCGCCTTGGTTAATCAGGTGCGCACCCGTGCTGCCGGTATGATGACCAACAGTATCGTAGCAGGCTATCCTAATAAATATGGAGTACGCTATGCTGTCGGTAAGTACAACGGTTCTTACTCTAAGGAGGAGACACTCAAGATCGTTAAGATGGAACGTCGTCTGGAACTGGCTATGGAGTCTGAGCGTTTCTTCGACCTTGTACGCTGGGGTGATGCCGCTACTGTCATCAACAAATATTACACTGACGAGAGCCGTACGATGAACTTCCTCAGTGGTTCTTCGTTCACAGCCAATAAGAACGAGTATGTGCCTATACCCTACGAGCAAGTGGCTGCTTCCAACGGTCATTATCAGCAGAACTGCGGTAACTGGTAAGTAAGTGATGAATGAATAGTTAATAATAAGAATTATGATTACCAAGATAAAGAATATATTCTATGCAGGTCTTCTGTGCTGCGCTGCTTGCGTGGGTCTTACTGCCTGCAATGATGACAATACGGGTAGCATTGATGTCAGTGGTGCCTGTCTGGTAGAGGAGTTCGTGCTCAATAATGAATACGTAGCTACCATCAATACCGAGAAACGACTGGTGAAAGTAAAGGTTCCTGTTAACTTTGACAGGAAGAGCGATATGCAGGTAACAGGATTGAAGGTGTCTGAAGGTGCTACTACTAATATTAAAGTGGGCAACCATATCAATCTGGATGCTGACAAGACCTTGCATATTACCAATGGTGATTTGGTGATGGACTATCAGGTGTCTGTCCGTAATGATGAGGCTATCCTGTCACTCTTCCTCTTAGAGGGTGTCAAAGGTGCTATCAACCAAGAGGAAAAAACGGTAACGGTATCGGTTATGGCTAACAGTGGCATTGATCTGGCTAACGCCACTTTCGAGGTAGAGTGTAGCGAGGATGCTGTCTGCAGTCCTGCCAGTGGTACGAAAGGAAACTTCACTGAGCCTTTCCTGCTTACCCTGACCGACAACACAGCCACCAACACTTATACGGTATATGTTACGAAGATTGAGAACCCTGTTGCACTCTTCGTTGGTGAGGCAGAGAATGTAGAGATGCTGAACGATGAGGAGAAGGCTGCAGCCAAGTGGCTTACCGGTAATATCTCCGGTGCTGCCTATGCTTCATGGAGCGATGTGGCCAGTGGCAATATCTCACTTGAGCGTTGTCGTCTGATCTTCTTCCATCGTCATTGTCCTTCTTACGGTACTTACAACGGATTTGCTGATGCTGAGGCCGGTGCTATGGCTGCACTGCCACGCATGAGAGAGTTCTGGCAGCAAGGTGGTGCGTTCGTATTAGGTCGTTCAGCAGTCAACTATGCTATCGCTTTGGGTGCTATGCCTGAGGATGCTTATCCCAACAATGTATGGGGTGGCGGTGGCGGCGAAGGCTCCGACCTCATGGGCGATGATCCATGGCACTTCTTCGCATACGATCCTGCTCACCCATTATGGAAAGGACTGAAGACTTATCCGGGTGCTCCTGAGAATGCTGTCTATACACTCGACAAAGGCTATACCATCTGTAACACCACGTCACAATATGGTTTCTGGGGTACCTACGAAGGTGGTAAGGATGCCTTTGAAGCAAAGACCGGTGGTCGTGCGCTCGGCGGCGACAACAGTGTCTCTTCATGGGAGCTGAAGGCTTATAACGGTCAATATGGTAAGGGTGGTATCATCTGCTTCGGCTCTGGTCTCTTCGACTGGAATTCACCCACATCATACTCTTCAAACTACCACGATAACATGGGTGGTATCATGCTTAATGCCTTCCATTACCTGGGTGGCGAATAAGGTAACAGTTATATCGTTAATAAAATATGAATATCAATATGGCTATTATGAAAAAATATATGTATGTGATGGTTTGCGCACTCTTCTGCACGACCATAACAACGGCATGCTCTGATGATGACATCGTAGGCGATCCTGACAAGGATTGGGGCGGCACTACCGAGCGTTTCATACCTACTGACGAGGCAGGATTCTCTACTTATTATAAACCTGCTATCGGACGAGTAGGCGACCCCATGCCATTCTATGATCAGAAGGCTGGTGCTTTCCGGGTGCTCTACCTCCAGGAGTACACCAACAATCAGGCTTTCCGTTATCACCCCATCTGGGCTGTCCAGACTTCAGACGGTTGTAACTACGAGTCGCTGGGGGAAATCCTGCCTGTAGGAACGAATGATTATCAGCAGGATGCCGCTTTAGGTACAGGTTGCTGCTATTACAATGAGAAAGACGGTCTCTACTATATTTATTACACAGGACATAATCCTCGTTGCAAATACACTGAGGCTGTGATGCGCGCCACTTCTCCTGACTTCAAGACTTGGACGAAGGATGATCTGTGGCAGCTCAATGGACCGGACTTCGGCTATTCCAGTGTTGACTTCCGTGACCCACAGGTATTTGTGGCAGAGGATGGCCTTTATCACATGGTTATCGCTACCAAGCCGTCATACGGTGGAGATCCTGTATATGCTGAGTTTACCTCTTCTGATATGAAGACCTGGCAGCACGCCGGCCGTTTCCCTATGATCTGGGACCGTATGTTGGAATGCCCCGACATCTTCAAGATGGGCAATTACTGGTATCTGGTTTATAGTGAGTCAGTACGTACGTCGTGGAGCCGTAAGGTGAAATACATGATGGCCACGAGCTACGAAGGACTGAAAGCTTGTTTGGGCGGCAGTCCTGCCTGGCCGCAGGATGGCCATGAGGGTGTCCTTGACAGTCGTGCTTTCTATGCAGGAAAGACGGCCTCCAATGGTACAGACCGTTATATCTGGGGTTGGTGCCCCTTCCGCTCAGGCGGTAATATCGATGAGATGAATGTCAATGTCGGTGGTGGTGACGGTAATGAGCCAAACTGGTCTGGTGCGCTGGTATGTCACAAGATCATCCAGCACGACAACGGTACGCTGACCTTAGGTGAGGTGCCTGCCATGGCAGCTAAATATAATAAGAGTCAGACTGTAACGGTTATGCAGAGTAATGGCTATTCTAACGGTGTCCTGTCAGGAAACGACGCCTATGCACTGTTCAATCGACTGGGTGTGCACAACCATATCTCCATGACTGTCAAAACTTCCAACAACTGGGATAAGTTCGGTATCTCATTCGTTCGTGGATCTGACGCTGAGAAGTACTACACCGTAGTGGTTAATCCGGAGGATGAGAACCATCGTAAGGTGAACTTCGAGCAGGAGGGTCCTCAAGGTAAAGGATTCATCGACGGTATCGACGGTTATTGGTTTGAGCGTCCATCAGACAATACCTATCATATTGATATCTACACCGACAACTCGGTGATGGTCATGTATATCAATGATAATGTCTGCTACACCAACCGTATCTATGGTATTCAGAAAAACTGCTGGAGCATCAACAACTATGGCGGATCTATCTCTGTCAGTGATGTGACAGTCAGCCAAATCAAATAAAAGGGTTTAGTTAATAGATTGTTTGAAGATCAATCCGTGTGGCTCACAATATGGGTCGCACGGATTTTTTGATATAGTTAACGAGTGAACGAGTTGACAAGTTGACGAGTTAATAGTTTGTGAGTAGGGTAGGATTTATCCCTACCTGATAAACGGGCAGACATGAAGTCTGCCCCTACAAGGCTAAGGATAGGTCTGCGCAGAGTCCCATAACGAAGATAATATTTCTGAAAAAGGGCGATAAATTTGTCTGATTACCTGATAATTCGTATCTTTGCAATATGGATAAAAAGAAAATATTAGTCGTTGATGACGAACGTGATTTGTGTGAGATTCTTCAGTTTAACCTGACCACAGCAGGCTATGAGACCGATACGGCCTATTCCACTAGTGAAGCCATGAAGAAAGACCTTACACAATACGATCTTCTGTTGCTTGATGTGATGTTACCGGATATCTCAGGGTTCGAGATGGCAAAACTGATCAAGGCAGATAAGCGCACCTCTAATATCCCCATTATCTTCCTGACCGCCAAGGATACGGAGGAAGATACCCTCACGGGATTTAATCTCGGTGCTGATGATTATGTCACAAAGCCATTCTCCATACGTGAGGTAATCGCCAGGGTAAAGGCTGTGCTTCACAGAGTCTCAACAAAACAAACGGACGATGCCGAGTGTATATCTTATAAAGGACTGACGATCAATCTGAAACAGAAATCGGTAACGATAGACGGTGAAGATGTGTCACTGACAAGGACGGAGTTTGGCCTGTTATCTATGCTGGTCAGTAATGCCGGACAGGTTTTCTCGCGTCAGCAACTGTTAGAGAAGGTATGGCCTCAGGATGTCATTGTCACCGACCGTACTGTAGATGTGAACATGGCACGCATGCGAAAGAAACTGGGACGATTTGCTTCGTGTATCATCGCCCGTCAGGGATTTGGCTATTGTTTTGAATAACCCCTATCCTACCCTCCCTGTAAACAAAGAGTTTAACGTATTGTTAGTGACATGAAACGAAATACGGAAGGTCGTAAGATGTGGATCAGTGTGATGTTGATATTCATCACATACGTTGTCACATTCATCCTCTTCGATGACATTGACCGAAAGAACAAGATGCCGCTCAATGAACCAAACGACTGGCATCTGCTGATTTTCTCCATCATCGTCATGATTGGGTTAGGATGGCTGTTGTATGGTTATGCCCGTCGTATGGATGAGCGTATCAGCAGGGATCAGAAAGAGAAGCAGGATATGATGCGGCGCGAACTGACGCAGAACATCGCCCACGAGTTGAAGACACCGGTAGCCAGCATCCTCGGATATACCGACACCATCCTCGACAGTCCTGACATCTCTGAGCAGACGAAACATCAGTTTATCATACGAACCAACGCTCAGGCTCGCCGGCTTTCTTCCCTGTTGCAAGACATCTCCACGCTTAATAAGATGGACTATGCTTCTCACGTGTTGCAGAGAGAGAATGTTGACATATCGGTATTGGTTGCCGATATTATCTTTGAATCGGAGAATATCTTAGCTACCAAGCAGATGACCTGTCATAATAACCTGCCGCAAAATATATGTGTCTATGGCAACTGGCAGTTGTTGTACAGCATCTTCCGTAACCTGATGGATAACGCGATCAACTATGCCGGCACTGGCACTACTATTGATATTTCGGCAGAACAACAGTCAGAAAAATGGCATTTTACTTTCACAGACAACGGAGCCGGCGTTCCCTCGGAGCATCTTCCACGTATCTTTGAACGTTTCTACCGGGTGGACAAGGGGCGCAGCCGAGAGATGGGCGGTACCGGACTGGGGCTATCCATCGTAAAGAATGCTGTACTTTTGCATGGAGGACAGATCAGTGCCAACAATGGAAAGAACGGAGGCTTATGCTTTGATTTTACCATAAAAAAATAGAAACTATCTCTTCCAAGCCATAACACCATTACAATAAAAGTATTACCTGTAATGAAAAAAATACTCCTCACCCTCATTCTGCTAACCAGCATCCTACCCTACAGTTTTTCCACTCAGAAAGAGGATGCTTTAAAGAGACTCCATATCTGGTTCCAATCACCTCCGGATTACGCACGGACAAAACTATGGTGGTTCTTCGGTGAGACAAAGACTTCCCACGAAGGTATCACAGCTGATCTGGAAGCATTCAAGCGACAGGGTATCGGCGGTGTGGTCTATTATGATCAGGTACATGGTAAAGGTGAAGGTGCCGATAAGGTCTTCTCCGCTGCATGGTGGGATCACCTTATCTTTGCTGCTCAAGAGGCAAAACGGTTAGGACTGAGTTTTGAAGCGAATGTCGGCAACGGGTATGTTGCCGGAGGTAAATGGATTACACCCGACCATAGCATGCAACGGCTGACGATGACTGATATAATCGCCTCTTCACCGGGTCCCAGACAAGGTATACAGGCGAAACTGCCACTACCCTACTGCCATGGCAACTGGCATGAGGATGTGGCGGTGTTTGCCATACCCTATCAAGAGTCGCTCCTGGGTGACTCACGTCTTTCAGGAGCCACGGTCAGTGGACAGGATGACTCTGCCTTGATCTTCGATTTCCATCATCCTTTTACTGCGCGGAGCATTACTTATACGGCAACAGCACAAGGGAAGGCACGCACCTCATCCATGCAGGTACCTCCTACCCATCGTCCTCTGGCACAACCCGACCCTACCCGTTTCTATGGCTGCGGATTCAAGGAGCTGCCAGACATTGCTGTCCTCGAGGCATCCGACGACGGCATACACTATAAGCAAGTGTGTAACCTTCACCCCAGATATCAGAACCTTGGTGGTGTAAAGCAACAGACTGTGGCATTCCCCACTACCACGGCCCGTTATTTCCGCATAACGGTAAAAGAACCGGTCAAGCTCTCTGAGGTTGTCGTCTCGGCCCGTGCCTGTGTTGACAGATGGGAGGAGAAAGCCAGTCTGATCTCCGAATACATCACCGATGATGCTACGCCGCATTATGCTCTGTCGGAGATGATGTCAACCCGCCATTTCGTCGATATCACGGAGAAGATGAGTGCTGACGGAACCCTCAACTGGATAGGAGCACCGGCAGGAAAATGGCTGATCATGCGTATTGTTGCAGTCTCTACCGGCGGTCATACCAAGCATGGACGTGCGGAAGCACTTGGACTGGAATGTGACAAACTGAGTAAGGATGGTGCACGGCTGCATTGGCAGTCATATACCAAACCAGTCATCGACAGTATCCGTGCACATGGTGCTTCCATCGAAGGCATCTGCATGGATAGTCATGAAGCCGGTCCTCAGAACTGGACACACGATATGCCACACCAATTCTATGTCCGGAGAGGATATGCCATGAAGCCGTTCCTTCCCACGATGGCTTGTGGTCTTCTTACGGACAAAGCCACTCAGTTCTTCTATGATCTACGAAGGACAATCAGCGATCTCATCACGGTCAATTATTACGGAGAGATAGCCCAGTTGTGTCATGAGGAGAAACTGACACTCACAGCCCAGGCTGTTGGTGGTGCCCTCTGTATGGCAGGAGACAACATAGAAGTAAAGAAATGGGTTGACAAGCCGCAAGGAGAGTTCTGGGGTTATCAGACAGAAGGAAACTATGACATCAAAGACTGTTCGAGTGCTGCACATGTTTACGGCAAGGCTATCGCATCTGGTGAAGCTTTTACTGACGTTACTTACAGGCATACACTTGCAGACATCAAGTCATTGGCAGATTATGCTTACTGTTTCGGTATTAATGAGTTTGTCGTTTGTGCTTCTGCCTACCAGGATGATCCGAGCGGTAGGATGCTTAACACGGCTAATGGACGACAATATGTTCTCAACCGTCTGAATACGTTATGGCCCATGAGCCGTTCATTCTGGGACTATCAGGCACGCACATCATGGATGTTACGACAGGGAAAACCCGTCAATGATCTCTGTCTGTATCTCGGCAATGATGTACCCAAAAGGATCTTAGGACATCTCCTGCCGTCCATTCCGACAGGATATGATTATGATGCTTTCACCACGGATGTGCTGTTACACCGTATGAGAGTCGAACAAGGACAGATTGTCTTACCCGAGGGTATCCGTTATCAAATGCTATTATTACCTCCCGATGAGACGCTGACACCTGAGGCACAGCGTCAGGTAGAGGCTTTTCGCCAGGCTGGTGTTGCCATCTGGGACCCACATAGCGGCCAACATCTGAAAGACGCCTTGGAAAAAGCAGGTATCCATCCTGATATAGAGGTACCCGATAATGCTCCTCTCTACTATATCCACCGGCGCACTGACAACGAAGATATCTATTTCCTCGACAATCACAGTGACCGGATCATACAGGGAGTCTTCCGTTTCCGCACGCCCCATTGCAATGGAGAACTATGGGATCCTCTGACCGGTGAGCGTTATAAGTTACCCGACAATCTGGATATCCGTATGCTGCCCAGACAGTCATTCTTCATCATCTTCAGTGATGTCCCATCTACAGCACCGCTATGGACCGATAAAAAGATAAAAGAACAGACCATTGAAGGAACATGGACAGTGACATTTGACCCGACAACTGGTGGTCCTTCATCGCGTATCCATATGAAGACACTGTCGGACTGGTCGAAAAACAGTAAGTCCAATATCCGTTATTACTCAGGGACAGCATCATACACAAACACGTTGAAGGTAAATGGTATCAATAAGAAAAACCGTTATCATATCAGTTTCGATACCATCGGTTCTGTTGCGGAAGTGATCATCAACGGACAGTATGCTGGTACTGTATGGTGCTCTCCATGGTCTTTGGATATCACGTCTTATCTGAAGAAAGGAAAGAACCGATTAGAGATAAAGGTGGCCAATAATTTATGGAACCGTCTGGTAGGGATGGCAAGTGGTGCGAGCAATGGGGATCTCACCCGTCAGACACACCCCCTGGCAACAGAAGACAGCAACCTGACACCCTCAGGATTATTGGGAAAAGTAAGGATCAGCGTTTATCGCTGACCCTTCTTATTTATTGTCACCGCTGTGGCTTAGAATTCATAACCAAAGTTTACATAGAAGTTTACTCTCTTTGTCAGGTTACTGTAGCCCAGTGCGGCTCCTACAGGTCCGAGAAGGGAGTTAAAGCAATAGACACCCTGAACACCGAAGGTTGTTTTCTGGTCCAGAAGTTTACTGAACTTATCCGCATGCTGTGCAGCCGCCAACTTCAGCAAGATATAATGTTTGTTACCCAACTGTTGCTGAGCCTGGAGTTGTGCGGCGATGAAGTGCGAATTGGTAAACTCCATATACCCTACTCCCGCAAAGGGCATCTGCTGATAGGAATAATGACCGAACCAATCACCACCGATCATATTCCTCAAAGGTACAGGTTGTTGCGGACCGAAGAGCAGACGCCCATAGGTCATAGGTTGAATGGTCAGTTTATGTCCTAAGAGGAATGACATTCGCCACATAGCACTGACAGCACTCATACCCGCATGTCCCTTTATTTCACTGAGGTTATCCGAGTAATAAGCATAACGTGCCTGAAACCTTGCACCACGTGTCGGGAAATTCCACTTATCCTCTGAGTTGTAGTTCACACGGGCGTAGTATCTGTAGAAATGTGTATCCTCCAGGTCTTCTCCAGGATTATCTACATTGTAAGCCACCAATATCGAACGGAAATCATAATAGTCATAGATAGCACCAAACTCCACGTTGAAATGCCGGACATTGAAGTTCAGCAACTCCAAGTCAAGTGTATGTTGGTCGTATGTGACATTATGGTTTTTCTTTCCATGGTCATAGATATTCAGTTCATTTCTCCGATAGATATACGACAATCTCCCCATGAACATCGGAATCGTGTTCTCATCCATCTTATTTTCCATGAACTGCGAAAGATCCAAACGTCCCATGATACGTTTGCCCAGTCGCAGCGTCGCCTCAACATTCGTTGGCATCTTCGTCTTCAGTGGCACCTGTACATTCGCCTGCATGGCCACACGCTCCTCAGTATCAAAGCGGACAGCCAGTCCTCCCACGAGATTTCTTCCTTGGTATGTCTTATACTTCTCTTGTGCAGGTCTTGGCGGTATTTGTTTTCTCGGAGTAAAGGAGTCGTCAATGCCGATCTCCTTCTTCAGCGCCATCAACTCATCCCAATGACGCATTGCCTCTTCCTCACCACGACGGATCAGTGTATCGATGGCAGATGTCGTAAAACTGGCTGCTGAATAGCCCTTGGTATTGACGCGCATGTGCAGGTCACTGTTGGCGATATTCTCCTCAAACTTATTCTTACAGTTTACATCCACTAACTGCGAAAGGATGTCCACTGTCGTCTTCAGTTCATCGGCGGTCTTTCCGTCTCCTTGCAGTGTCACACCGATAACGATATCTGCTCCCATCTCACGCGCCACATCAACAGGGTAGTTGTTACGCAAACCGCCGTCGACCAAAACCTTATCATACAGTTTTACCGGAGAAAAAGCACCTGGAATAGCCATGGAGGCACGCATTGCCTGTGCCAATCTTCCCCGATGGAAGATATACTCTGTATTGTCAATGATATTCGTGGCGACACAGGCATAAGGGATTGGCAAGGAAGAGAAATTGATGGAATCACCATATTCACCTACCAGCTCATCAAAGAGCACCGCCAGGTTACGGCCTGTTATCAGACCGGCCTCACTGACATTCGGATTAGCGGAGAACTCTTTCTGGATGATATAGGTATTTGCGCGCCTTCTGTCCTCCAGACTCAATTTGCTCTCGTCTTTCATATCACTCAACAGGAAAGCCCAGTTTTGACTTCTGACCAAGGAATCGAGCGTTGCCGCATCATATCCTATAGCATAGAGTCCGCCCACAATACTACCCATCGAAGTACCGGTGATGATGTCTATCGGGATGCCGGCCTTTTCAAATACCTTCAACGCTCCTATGTGTGCCATACCCTTGGCACCACCGCCACTTAGGACGACAGCCACTCTCTTTCTGGACGATGTAGGATTCTGATCCTGGGCACATACGTCTAAGCCTAGGAAAAACAGTAGAAAAGCAATGACGATATTGTAATGTTTCATACTGGTTTACATTAATAATTCGAGCGCTAAGGTATAAAAAAAAATATTAAGTCCCAAATAAATAGACATATATCAACAGAAATGTATTACTTTATTGTAATAAAAAATCGGGATGTGTAAACACCCCGATTGATAATTATAAAGAACGGTTATCTTACTCGTCCACCCAAACACCCTTGGAACTCTTGGCTTTCCATGCAGGTATTACGGTTCCTGGTCGATAATATGCAACCAGTGCGATATCAAAGATCAAAGTACTGTATGCAGGAATCTTACTTGATGTTGAAGTACCATAACCCAGATTATAGGGAATATACACACGCCAATGATCACCAATGTGCATATTCATCAATGCCGTGGTAAGACCGTCGACAAAAGCACTAACGGCTTTGCTCACTGGTTTCAGTGTGGCCTTGTTAAAGGTACCTGTATAAGTCTGATCGAAGACATACCCGTCAGCATATGTGCTCGATGGCATCAACCGCCCACGGTAATGCACCTGAACGGAATCGGTGTACATCGGACAGCCACTGCCTGTACCTCTCTCCAACACCTGCACAACGATATGATCATCAGCATTAACAGCCACATCCTCGTTAAGGCTCCAGCTGGTGAAAACCTTCATGTCGGAACTGCCATTCTTTGCCTTATTAAAGAGATTATTGAAATAGGTCTCATTACGTTCCTTCCAGTTTTCAAACTCATCGGCAGCATCTTCCGTCTCTCCACATGATGTGAAGAAAACCGACAGTAGCATGAGAGCCGACAGGAATAAAAAGTGTCCTTTCTTCATTATTGCAATTTCTTTAACAAACTGGCAATACTTACCTTGTCCTCAATAATACTGTTCAACTGATCGATGCTGACACGCTGCTGCTCCATGGTATCACGGTTACGTAGTGTAACAGTGTTGTCATTAAGTGTATCGTAGTCAACAGTCACGCAGTATGGTGTACCGATAGCATCCTGACGACGGTAACGCTTACCGATAGTGTCTTTCTCATCATAAGTACAGTTGAAGTGGAACTTCAGATTGTCGATAATCTCACGGGCTTTCTCGGGCAGACCATCTTTCTTAACCAATGGCAGCACAGCCAACTTGATAGGAGCTAAGGCTGCAGGGAGCTTCAGTACTACACGTGTCTCACCATTTTCCAACTGTTCTTCCGTATAGGCATGACACATGATAGACAGGAACATACGGTCCACACCGATAGATGTCTCGATGACATACGGCGTGTAGCGCTCGTTGGTCTGCGGATCGAAATACTCAATCTTCTTACCGCTGTACTTCTGATGCTGTGACAAGTCGAAATTGGTACGACTGTGGATACCCTCCACTTCCTTGAAACCGAATGGCATACGGAACTCCACATCAGTAGCGGCATTCGCATAGTGAGCCAGCTTCTCATGATCATGGAAACGATAGTTCTCTGCACCGAAGCCCAATGCCTGGTGCCATGCCATACGGGTCTGTTTCCATTGGTTGAACCACTCCAGTTCTGTTCCGGGTTTCACGAAGAACTGCATCTCCATCTGCTCAAACTCACGCATACGGAAAATAAACTGTCGGGCAACGATCTCATTACGGAAAGCCTTGCCGATCTGCGCAATACCGAAAGGAATCTTCATACGACCGGTCTTCTGCACGTTCAGGTAGTTCACAAAGATACCTTGAGCGGTTTCCGGACGGAGATACACCTTCATGCTGTTGTCAGCAGAAGCACCCATCTCAGTAGAGAACATCAGGTTAAACTGACGTACATCAGTCCAGTTACGGGTACCACTGATAGGACATACAATCTCCTCATCGAGGATGATCTGTCTGAGCTCATCCAGATCCATGGCATTCATGGCCACGGAATAGCGCTCGTGCAGTGCATCACGTTTCTGTTGATTTTCCAGCACACGTGCATTGGTAGTACGGAACTGAGCCTCATCAAACTTCTCACCGAAACGTTTCTTTGCCTTCTGTATCTCTTTGTCTATCTTATCTTCATACTTGGCAATCTGCTCCTCGATGAGCACATCCGCACGATAACGTTTCTTCGAATCACGGTTGTCTATCAGAGGATCATTGAAAGCATCCACATGTCCTGATGCCTTCCAGATCGTAGGATGCATGAAGATGGCAGAGTCGATACCCACGATATTATCATGGAGCAGCACCATGCTCTTCCACCAATATTGTTTGATATTGTTTTTCAGTTCTACACCATTCTGTCCGTAATCATAAACGGCAGCTAATCCATCGTATATCTCACTGCTGGGGAATACAAAACCATACTCTTTGCAATGAGAAACAATCTTTTTAAATACATCTTCTTGTGCCATGACAAACTATTCTTAATATAAATAAATGCCTTTGTTCTCAATAATTTGCCTGCAAAGATAGCAAAAACCGAGAGCATACCCAAATAAATCATTTATTTTTTTAGAATCAGTGCTTTAACTGCCTGACGGGGAATGTAAAAAAAGTATTGGGGAACGGTTCGTCTTTCAGCGTGAAATGCCACCATTCCGTATCAATCGGTTTGAAACCATGACGAAGCATGACAGCACGAAGAAGCATGCGGTTGGCGAATTGCTTGGCAGTGATGGAACGCCCGGCAGGACTCTTATGATTATCACCGGTATATTCTCCTGTTTCAGGATTGCCACAGAAATCAGGATGGCTCTCAGGACCGAACCAATCAAACGTTCCTCCCATGTCAACTTCTTTCTCCGTGGTCATATCAAAAAGCGTCAGATCGACAGTAGAGCCGCGTGTATGACCGCTCTTCTCTGCAATATATCCTTGTACAAAAAGCACACTCTTATCAAGATCAGAATAGAAATAAGGTTTCATCTCCGTCGCCTGAAGGTCTGCTGCCCAGCGTACGAAATGGTCCACAGCCTTCTGCGGTCGGTAGGCATCGTAGATCTTCAACCGGTAGCCCATGGCTTTTACCTCATCACTGACGGCACGCAGACACTCTGCTGCCCGGCGGGTAATCAGCGCCGTAGGCTCCTCGTAACCATCTACTCGTGCTCCTACGAAATTATACGTACTGAAATACCTTATCTCCAGAATCGCATCCGGTACGGCATCTGTCAATGTTACAAACTGACTGTTGTCTTCTGTCAGGCTGACACTCTGGCGCTTATCTTGACTAAGATGTCTCTGAGTGGTACATCCATGAACACTCAGGATAAGGATAACCACACTTATCCAATACTTAACCTGTTTCATTTTATCGTTTTATAGGATTATCTATCTGCAAAATTATAAAAACTAAGACATTCAACAAATAACATCCGACAGAAATGTATGTTAAAGAAAAGTTAAATACCTCCACGAACATGGAAAGATGAGTTATCCTTCTTATCTTTACATGACAATAATACAATAATAACATCACTGATTATGAGAATGAGAGAATTGCTACTCACCGTCATGCTATGCATCTGCAGCGTTACATCTGCACAACTTATCATCCCCACGGCAGAAGAGGTTGGACCGGCTGCCATGCCAGATACCATTGCACCTATTCATGCACCTTTCGACATGCCACAACTGCAACGCCCTGTCTTCCCTGATTACCAGATGAGTATCAAAAAGATGGGAGCCAAAGAGGGGAAGTTCGTTCGCCAACAGATCCAAGCTGCCATTGATGCCGTTGCAGCACACGGCGGGGGTACTGTGATTATCCCGAAAGGAAACTGGTACACCGGGCGTATCGAACTGAAAACCAATGTCTGTCTGCATATTGATGAAGGGGCCAATGTTTATTTCAGCGGAGATGTCAAGGACTACCTCCCCGTGGTCTTCACCCGCAGTGCCGGTATCGAGGCTATGTCGATGGGAGCAATGATCTACGCCAACGGTCAACAGAACATCGGCATAACAGGTACCGGACATCTGATTGGACCGGGGCGCGACTGTGAACTATGGCGCAAGAACCCGGGCTATGGTTCCTTCGACAGCCATGTCAACTACGATTTACCACCTACAGAACGAATCTATGATGGAAGAGACAGCAGCAGTGTTTATCTCCCTACCTTCATCGGACCTGTCAATTGTCAAAACGTACTTATCGAGGGTGTCGACCTGACACAGTGTGTCTTCTGGAATATCGTACCCACCTATTGTGATTCTGTGATTATCCGAGGCACCAAGGTACATAGTGTAGGCCTGCCGATGGGTGACGGCATGGATATAGAGTCGAGCCGTAACGTTCTCATAGAGTATAATTTCTTAGAGACCGGTGATGACAATATCACCATCAAGGCAGGACGTGGCATTGACGGACTCCGTGTCAACCGTCCCTGTGAGAATCTCATTATCCGTCGTAACCTTACTGCCATCGGTCATGGTGGTGTTACCTGTGGTTCTGAGACAGCAGGAATGATCCGTGATATCTACGTACACGACAATGTTTTCCAAGGCACGTCAGTAGGCCTTCGTTTCAAGACCCGTCGCCCTCGTGGAGGCGGTGGTGAGAATCTCTATTATGAACGTAACAGGATTAAGGCTGCCAAAGAAGCCATCAGCTTCGATATGCTGGGGGCTGCTATCTATGTGGGAGGATTGTCAGCGCGTGTACCCATGCCATTCGATCCTTTCACACCGGCATACCGCAATATCGTCATCCGTGACCTGATCATCGAGAATGCATCCTACTTCCTGAAAGTCAACGGTATTCCCGAATCACCCGCCCGTAACGTAACCATCGAACGTATCCAGTCACACAGTAGGCGACTGATGCTGTTAAACGACATAAACATGCTTACGCTACGGGATTGCAGACTCTCTGCCGACAATGGTGATATCGAGGTGTCTCAGGCTCGTAATGTCTATCTGGAAAACGTGTCTTTCGAAGTTCCGGAAGGTAAGGTGGCATGGAAGATGAAAGAGGGTGACAATGAGAATCTCTTTATCGACGGGAAGAGTTTAACCCTACCGTAAGATAATTGTGTCACGAACCACATCTTTAATTTTGCATATTTCAAAGAAAATAGCTATATTTGCAGTCGTCTTTTCAAAGACGACAGATAATTGATATGCGAGATACACGACTATGGACGACGAGATAAAAGATTTACCTATTCATGAAGAGCCGTCGGAAAACGGCCATTCCGACTACAAACCGGTTAACCGCTTTGATGCCGCAGCCGTACACCACCTCAGTGGCATGTACCAGAATTGGTTCCTGGATTACGCCTCTTACGTAATCCTGGAACGTGCCGTGCCTCATATCGAGGACGGACTGAAACCGGTACAGCGACGTATCCTTCACTCCATGAAACGCATGGACGACGGACGATATAACAAAGTGGCGAATATCGTAGGACATACCATGCAGTTCCACCCTCACGGTGATGCATCCATCGGTGATGCACTGGTACAGATGGGACAGAAGGATTTGCTTATCGACTGTCAGGGCAACTGGGGAAATATCCTTACCGGCGACCGTGCAGCAGCACCTCGATATATTGAGGCACGACTGAGTAAGTTTGCCCTCGATGTGGTCTTTAACCCAAAGACTACCGAATGGCAATTCAGTTATGACGGCAGGAACAAAGAGCCGATCACGCTGCCTTCAAAGTATCCGCTGCTGTTGGCTCAGGGTGCAGAGGGTATTGCAGTAGGACTGTCGTCCAAGATTCTTCCTCATAACTTCAATGAGATCTGCGATGCGGCCGTCAGTTATCTGCAGGGGGAGCCATTCACCCTTTATCCCGACTTCCCCACCGGTGGATCTATCGATGTCAGTAAGTACAACGAAGGACAGCGCGGTGGTGTGCTGAAAGTACGTGCGAAGATAGAGAAGCTCGACAACAAGACACTCGTAGTCCGTGAACTGCCCTTCTCCAAGACAGTGAGCACCCTCATTGAGAGTATCACAAAAGCCATTGAGAAAGGTAAGATCAAGGCCCGTAACGTCACCGACCTGACATCGGCAAATGTAGAGATACAGATACATCTCGCCCCCGGTGTATCATCAGACAAGACACTCGATGCCTTGTATGCATTCACCGACTGTGAGATTAATATCTCTCCCAACTGCTGTGTCATCGAAGATAACAAGCCGAAATTCCTTACGGTCAATGATGTCCTCAGACATGGTGTGGACCGAACGATGGCATTGTTACGGAAAGAATTGGAGATCCGCAGGCACGAGCTGCTAGAACAACTGCATTTCTGTTCGTTGGAAAAGATCTTCATTGAAGAGCGTATCTATAAAGGACGACCCTTTGAGAATGCTGCCACCATGGATGACGCCTGTGAATATGTGGATGAGCGATTGACGCCATATTACCCACAGATGATCCGCGAAGTAACCAAAGACGACATCCTCCGACTGATGGAGATCAAGATGCAACGTATCCTGAAGTTCAACAAGGATAAGGCCGATGAGCTCATCGCTAAGTTGAAGAAAGAGGTGGAGGATATCGACAAGCAGCTCTCAAATATGGTAAAGGTTACCATTAAGTGGTTCCAATACCTCAAAGACAAATATGGAGCGGAACATCCCCGTCTCACGGAGATCCGTAACTTCGACACCATCGAAGCCAGTAAGGTTGCGGAAGCCAATGAGAAATTGTACATCAACCGTCAGGACGGATTTATCGGTACTGGTATGAAAAAGGATGAGTATGTCTGCAACTGTTCCGACATTGATGATATCATTCTCTTCTACCGTGATGGCAAATACAAGATTATCCGTGTTGCCGACAAAGTCTTTGTGGGTAAAAATATCATCCATGTCGCTGTCTTCAAGAAAAACGACACACGTACAATCTATAACGTTGTATATCGTGACGGGAAAAAAGGACCATGCTTTATCAAGCGTTTCAATGTCACGAGTATCACCCGAGATAAGATATACGACTTAACACAAGGCACTGATGGTTCAAAGGTGATGTATTTCACCGCTAACCCCAACGGAGAAGCAGAAATCATCAAGGTTACCTACGATCCTGACCCCAAGAAGAAAAAACTGTTCGAGGATGTGGACTTCTCAGAAATAGAGATACGTGGAAGGGGTATTCGTGGTAAGCGGCTGAGCACCCGTAATATTCATAGGATCTCCCTGAAGAGTCACGGGCATAGTACCCTCGGCGGTAGAAAGGTATGGTTCGATCCGGATATCAAACGCCTCAACTATGATGATCACGGGCGATATCTGGGAGAGTTCAACGATGATGATAACATCCTCGTGATCCTCGACAATGGTGATTTCTATCTTACCAATATCGATATCAACAACCACTATGAGGATAATATCCTGCGCATTGAGAAATATGCTTCCGACAAGGTGTGGACTGCCGTTCTCTTTGATGCTGAGCAAAAAGGACTGCCCTATCTGAAACGCTTCCCGATCGATGCAACCAAAAAGAAGCAGAACCTCATGGGTAGCAATGCCAACAGTCAACTTCTTCTCCTTACCGATACCGTCTACCCTCTCATCAAGGTAACCTTTACAGGTGATGAGTCATTCCGTGATGCCATGGAAGTGGATGCGGAAACATTCATTGGCGTGAAGTCGTTCAAGGCACGCGGCAAACGGTTATGGACAACCGATCAGGTCACTGTCAAGGAACTGGAGCCTGTCCGTATGCCGGAGCCGAAAGAAGAGACTGAAGACGCTCCTGAAGATGATATCGCAGAGGAAACCGAGGAAGAAAGTACGGAAGAGACTCAAGAGTCTGAGACACAGGAGCAAGATACTTCAGAACCACTCGAAGAAGAGGATTCCGAAGAGTCTGAGGAGTTATCTTCTGAGAAGATAGAAGAAACTGCTGAGAAGCTGGAACCGGAACCGGTAACGCTGGTGATTAATCCCGTAGAACCGGAGTCTGAACCGGTAGAGCTGGTCATCAATCCTATTGTAGAACCAGCTGATGAAAGCCAAGCCTCTTCAGAAGAATCACAAGCCCCACAACCACATGCTGCAGACAAACGTCGTCACCGTAAGAACGAAGAGTCAGCTGCACAATTAAGTCTATTCCCTGATGATGAGATATAAAATTCTATTTATCAGCCTATTGGTCGCTGTCTCACAGAATGTCTTCCCACAGACAGAAGACCGGGAAATCACCAATGTGCAGACCATAGGCCTTGGCGCATCCAACATTCTGGACACTTACCTCAGTCAAGAGAAATACAACGGTATGCAGTTACGCTATATCTCCCACACCACACGACAGCCCTACGAGTTATGGTCGGAGGTATTTATCCACCAAGGTATCTTCTCTTATGCGGAGCCACGGTCAGAGAACAACAGCGAACAGATGGGAATGTATATCTTCGATTACGGGAGATACCGTGACCTGAGGCATGACGGTAATGTCCGACTGAGAGCCGGTTTCTTGGCAGAGATCGGTGGCGGTTTCCTCTATAATAACAGTAACACCAACAATCCCGCCCAGGGACGCCTATACCTCAACGTCTCTCCCGCCGTGACCGGTGAATGGACCTTCAAGCTTTTCAACAAATGGTTCACCGCATGCTATGAGTTGTCTGCACCACTGATAGGAGCAATGTTCAGTCCGAACTACGGACAGTCGTACTATGAGATCTTTTCAGAAGGCAACTACGATCATAACGTCGTGTTCACCACCCCTTTCAACGCTCCCAGCCTGCGGCATTCGCTCGCTTTGGATATCCCCATGTCGAAAGTCTCTCTGCGGATAGGTTATCTCGGCGACTACCAACAGGCAAAGGTCAACAACCTGAAATATCATACTTACTCCCACCTACTGACCATCGGTGTCGTCAGGACCTTTATCATCCATCCTCTAACCAGATAAGCACTATGATTACCTCTCTCCTCCGGAAATATTTACTGCTGTACTGCTGTCTGTTCCTCTTCGTGGCATGCATCGATGAGGACGAATATGATGATAACCCGCAGGGAAATTTCGAGGCGCTGTGGAAAATCATGGATGAGCACTACTGTTTCTTTTCCGATAAACAGATTGACTGGAATGCCGTTCACCAGAAATATCAGCGACAGATAGATGCAGGAATGACTCAAAGTCAACTCTTCGAAGTTCTCGCTAATATGATCAGCGAGCTGAAAGACGGACATGTCAACCTCTACACCTCTTTCGATATCGCACGTAACTGGTCGTGGCATGAGAACTACCCCAGCAACTTCTCTGACACACTGATTACCCATTATCTTGGCACCGATTACAAGATAGCTTCCGGCCTACGTTACAAGACACTCGACGACAATATCGGATATGTCCGCTATGCCAGTTTCACGAGTGCTATCGGCAATGGGAACCTGGATGATATCCTGATGGATTTAGCCCCTTGTCGTGCCCTGATCATCGACATCCGTGACAACAGTGGCGGTACCCTCACCTATGCAGAGAAATTCGCGGCCCGCTTCACCAATGAAGAGATGCTCGTGGGGTATATGAGACACAAGAAAGGAAAGGGACATGATGATTTCTCCGATTACGAGGAACAGATTCTGAAACCCTCGAAGAATATACGTTGGCAAAAACCGGTATTCCTGTTGACCAACAGACAAGTATTCAGTGCTGCCAATGAATTTGTGAAATATATGAGATGCTGTCCCAAGGTTACCATTATCGGTGACCAGACAGGTGGTGGTGCCGGACTACCTTTCTCCAGTGAGTTGCCCAACGGTTGGCTGGTACGTTTCTCTGCCTGTCCGATGTACGACAGAGACAAGAAGAGCACCGAATATGGCATACAACCCGACCACCGGGTTTCGCTATTACAGAGCGATCTGCTCCGAAACAGGGATACTATCATCGAATACGCACGTGCATTAGTAAAATGATTACACTACAAGATCTTACCATCGGCTACCGACAGAAAGATAACAACAAGGTTGTTGCCGAACATATCAACGCTCAGATAGAGGCAGGTGTGCTCACCTGTCTGATTGGTCCTAACGGTGTAGGAAAATCCACCCTCCTACGCACGCTGTCTGCCTTCCAACCACCATTGGGAGGACAGATCTTTATCTCCAAGGAAGACGATGCCGACAAAGGAGTGGACATTGCCAC
>JAFZPF010000228.1 GCA_017550455.1 Prevotella sp. | reverse complement strand
GTCTTTGCCACGATAAAGTGTTCTGTGCTCGTTCATCAACAGATGCCACCCCATAGAACGCTCTTTGCGTTGCAACAGGATTTCATTCATGCGCATCGTGGCTGAGTCACGATGCATATACATCGAATAATCATGATTGCCTAACACGGAGTAAACCCCATCCTTACATTGAAGACGACTGAGTATTGACTGTACCTCATCCAATTCTGTTGCTCGGATATTTTGCAAATCACCGGTAAAGACAATCATATCACCATGCTGTGCATTGATGCTGTCGGTAATTCTTTCCAACACCTTGATATTCCGACCACTGAATGAACCTACATGTGCATCTGAAAAATGCACGATGCGATAACCATCGAAAGAAGCCGGCAGATCAGCACTGTAATAGTCGATGTTACAGATTCTCAGTTTCCGGAGTCCTACGGTAGAACCGTAAACAACGACAAAAATAATGAACAAAGCCAACAGAAAACCAATCAGATTTCCCCAGTTCTTCTTCGAGTTGTTCAAGCGACAAATCAGCCACCCTGTGAAAGAGAACAATGCAAAGAGCACCTTGGGAAAGACAAGTAATCCCAGCAACAAAATATAGAGGAATAAGGAATCCACCGGATCGGGCGCAAAATCCCTTACAGTTGCCAGATAACAAGTATATATCACCATTATAACAGCAGGCACCCACCAAAGGATTCTTTTCCAGAAAGTATATCCTTTCTTCTTACGCAGATAATGAAGATCGACGTACAGATCGGGAAGAATGATGAGTAGGAGTAGGATAAAGAATATTCTTGCTATCATAATGATGGTGATTTATCGGAAAGACAAAGCCTCCCCACGACAGGTATTATCAAAGATTCCCTGATGATAGAGGTGGTGACCGTTGCAGATAGTGTGCATCACCTTCCATTGGAAGGTATGCCCTTCCAACGGGCTCCATCCGCATTTACTCTGTATGTTATCAGTAGTCACCGTCCATGGCTGATGAGGAGCAACAATGACAATATCTGCTTTATAACCTTTTCGCAGATAGCCACGCTTATGAATCCCGAAAAGAGACGCCGGCTGGTGACACATCAGTTGTACCAAACGCTCCATCGACATCACTCCCTCATCGACAAGTTGTAGCATACTGACGAGGGAGAATTGTATCATCGGCATACCTGAGACAGCACGTGCGGCCCCACCATCTTTCTCTGACAACAGATGAGGGGCATGATCCGTTCCTATGGTGGTGATCCTTCCGTCGGTCAGTGCCTTACGCAGTGCATCCCTGTCATGAATACTTTTTACGGCAGGATTGCATTTGATACGTGTGCCTAACGACTGATAATCATCGGATGAGAACAGCAGATGAGCCACCACCATTTCTGCTGTGATATGATCCCTGTTACCAAACAATGACAATTCCTTAGCTGTTGAGACGTGGGCCACATGCAAACGTGTGTGGTATGTTTTTGCCAACTCCACAGCAAGTGCAGTGGAATGGTAACAGGCTTCCTCATCACGGATAAGCGGATGTGTCCATACGGGAGGATCATCGCCATAACGTTCCTTCATCAAACGCATATTCTCATTGATCCTCGCGGTATCTTCACAGTGCACCATCACAGGCAGCGGCGCATCACGGAATATCTTTCGGAGGGCTTCCTGACGGTCAACCAACATATTTCCCGTGCTACTTCCCATGAACAGTTTGATGCCCGGCACCCGATGAACATCTAACAACGGGAACAGATGGGCATTATCATTGGTAGCGCCAAAGAAAAAGCCATAGTTGACAGAACTGCATCCTGCAGCTTTGGCGTACTTCTCTTCGAGAGCCTCGAGGGTTGTAGTCTGCGGAATGGTATTGGGCATATCGAGATACGAGGTGACACCTCCGAAGGCTGCTGCCCGACTCTCACTCTCGATATCTGCCTTATGGGTAAGACCGGGATCGCGGAAATGCACATGGTCATCGATGACGCCCGGCAGTACAAAACAACCAGAGGCGTCTACAACTTCATCGTAGTCGCCTCTGTATTCCTTATTTTCCTGAATGTCTACTATCTGATCATTCTCGATCAACAGGAATCCCTTGAATATCCTGTTCTCGTTGACGATCGTCGCATTATTAATGAATGTTCTCAATCCTTTTATTGTTTTATTGAGTCTACTGGCTCTGCCATCTGTCTGGGTGTAGGCACTTGCGGCAGCGGAGTTGTCGTGGGTGCCGGTGTCTGATATGGCTCTGCTGTTCCATTACGTATAGCCTCATTCTGACGGGCCTTCTCGTAATAGTCTTTCACATAGGCATTATTCTTGAATTTCGGTGTGGCCTTGCTCATGATATCCTCGATCCAGGGAGTAAGTTCGGGGAACCTGTTACTGGCAGTCATGATAAAGAAGACACCGGGGCCTAACACATTATCGAAATTATCTACGATAAAAGAGGTCACCAGCTTATCCTCTGCCTGAGCAATCTCATTAGCCTCCTGCATCAGTTTACTGTTTGTTTCGTACTCGTCTTCTCCATTCATGATAGCCTGACTCTGTTTGTGCGACAACTCATTATACTGGTTGGTGAGCTTGTTATAGTCGTCCAGGAACTGTGACAGTTTATCATTCAGCGGGGTACCAGACACTTTCTGCTGGGTATTGTCTATCTTGATGGTGATATCTCCGCCCTCGATAATCACGGGCAACAGACTCTCATCATCCATGAAAAGAGTAGCCAACTTAGCACTGTCTGTAGTACCTGCGAAATGGAACTGACCGTGAACCACATCACAAGAGTCGATATTCTTGAGGTCGTTATTGCTGTATACTTTCAGATAAAGCATACGCCCGTCGAGCATAGAGACGTTTGATGATCCCTGTATATTATAACTGTTCATACAGGAAGTCAACAATAGCGCCACCAAGAATATAAATGATAATTTCTTCATACTTGTTCGAAACATTTACTGCAAGGGATAACGAAACACGAAATCCATCGCAAATGTACAATGTATTATTGAAGAATGGAAAATTTTTTATGCTATTTAAAACAATTCTACCAACTTTTATAATTTTTTTGCCTCTTTTTCCAGTTCATTGGATATTCTTATCACACAATACATCTGAAGAAGGGCTCCAATCAGCAATAGAAGAATCCATTTATTCACGATAAACATGAGATAGGAATTCAGTCCGTGTCGCAAATATTTTATGAAAGTAGGTAACAGGAAATTAAAACTGTTTTCAACCATAAGGAGACCGGCGAGGATAAAGAGAACATCACTGATCATCAGTTGCCGATATAAACGCCGGATGACGATGTTGGTACCTTCATAAGACTGCTGACACTGCATGGCTGTATAAAGACATGCACCTATTAAGAAAATAATTGAAAAAGGTACGTGAACACTGTCAATGGCGATATAGGCAATAGCACCCACCACCATCATAAAAGCCCCTGCCATAAGGAGCATCCGCTGTAAAGGGGTCAGTTTTTTCATTCTCTTCTATCGTGTCATTCTATATCCTCACTCAGCACGAAGATATCCTCATCATCAGCTTTCATAAAATACCGCTCACGAGCAATCTTCGTTATTGCCTTCGGATTACGCTTGAGTTCCTTCAACTGAGCCTCATCACGCTCATACTGTTCTTTGAAATCAACTATCTGCGCCTTTAAATCACGTATCTGCATCTGGTATTTAACACGCTGGTAGAAACTGTTTTCATCCAAAACCGCCACAATAAGTACTCCGATAATAATTACTATCCAGTACTTATTGTTTCCCAGGAATGTCCATATAATATTCAGTTTCTTCATCTATACCTTCATATAAATACGTTTGCAAAGATAGATAAAAAATCTGAGTAAACGAATAGAATAATCATTTATTTTACGTCGATTATTACAACTATCGTTTTTTTTATCTATCTTTGCAGATGATTTAATGGACTAAGAGATATTTTGTCGATTACAGATCTATTGTAAAACATCATTATTATGGAATATATCGTATCAGCCCGGAAATACCGTCCGATGACTTTCGATACCGTGGTAGGACAGACAGCACTGACCACCACGCTGAAGAATGCTGTCAAGAGCGGAAAACTGGCACATGCCTATCTGTTCTGCGGTCCAAGAGGAGTTGGTAAGACCACCTGTGCACGTATCTTTGCCAAAGCCATCAACTGTGAGCATCCATCAAGCAATGGAGAGGCTTGTAATAACTGTGAAAGTTGTCAGGCATTCAATGAGCAGCGGTCGTACAACATCTTCGAGTTAGACGCAGCCAGTAACAACTCCGTGGAGAACATCAAGACATTGATGGAGCAGACACGCATACCGCCACAGATTGGTAAATACAAGGTATTTATCATCGATGAGGTGCACATGCTATCCACGCAGGCCTTCAATGCTTTCCTCAAGACCCTCGAGGAACCGCCCGCACACGTGATCTTCATACTTGCCACTACCGAGAAGCACAAGATCCTGCCAACGATCATCAGCCGTTGCCAGATTTACGATTTCGAGCGAATGACCGTGCCCAACATCATCAGTCATTTGAAAGAGGTAGCAGAGAAAGAACATATTACCTATGAGGAAGAAGCGCTGAACATTATCGCAGAGAAAGCCGATGGTGGTATGCGTGATGCCTTGTCTATCTTTGACCAGGCCGTATCTTTCTGTCTGGGGGACATCACCTACAAGAAGGTAATTGAGGACTTGAATGTTCTTGACAGTGAGAATTATTTCAACATCATCGACCTGTCATTGCAGAATAAAGTCAGTGAGGTAATGGTGCTGCTTAACGATATTTTAACCAAAGGATTCGACGGTGGTCATCTGATCAGTGGACTGGCAAAGCATGTACGTAATGTGATGATGGCGAAAGACCCGCAGACATTACCATTGTTAGAAACTAGCCAGCAGCAGAGGGAGCGATATAAAGAACAGGCACAGCGATGCCCGAATAAGTTCTTATATCAAGCACTGAAGGTGATGAACGACTGTGACATCAATTATCGTCAGAGTAGTAACAAACGTTTGCTGGTAGAACTGACACTCATCGAGATAGCACAGATTACGCAGGAAGAGGATAGTGCCAGCGCGGGGCGTCGCCCCAGAAGATTAAAATCCCTGTTTCGGAAATTTATTGCCCAAGTCCAGAATAAGGCGGTTGTTCAGGGTGCTGCCGGACAAAGGGTTTCAGCCACTGACAGTTATACGACAAATAACGGTCAGCCAGAGAAGGTATCTGATACTGCAGAAGAGACCGTATCTTCCACCACTTCTACTGAAACAGCCGTCGCTAAGCCTCAACATCGTGTGAAGCTGAAGAGCATCGGACATACGTTTGAGAATATGCGTCAGGAAGAGAAACCGGTATACCAGCAAGAAGAGGATGTTGAGGTAAAACAACAAGAGGACTTTACCGAAGAACAGTTAATCATGCAGTGGACTGCCATGTGTAACCGCATGCCTCAAAAGATGGCGGGCCTTTCCTCGCGCATGCGGAACATTTTGCCAACCATCACTAACTATCCCACTGTTGAAGTGAAGGTTGACAATGAGATCTTACTGAAAGAGATCAGCACTATTAAAAACAGGATACGAAGCACCTTGGTGCAAAACCTAAAGAATAAAGACATCGTCCT